>JAGQPW010000004.1:6398-55600 GCA_020426515.1 Planctomycetaceae bacterium
GACTGGTACGATCCGGGCGTTGGTGGCCACCGTATGCAGGACGCTGCTCACGGTCGTGTCTTTCGCGTCGCTCCTAAGGGAGCCGCCTCGGAGAAGTACACCGCCAAGGCCATCGATGTCTCCACTCCGGAAGGCGCAACGGCTGCCCTGCTCTCCCCTAACATGTCGACCCGCTACCTCGCCTGGACGGCGCTGCACGGCATGGGAGCCAAGGCGATCCCAGCGCTGGAACAGCTCTGGAAGTCCGGTAATGCGATCGAGCAAGCCCGGGCACTGGGTGTTCTGACCAAACTCGACCTCGACAAGTCCGCTACGCTGAAGTTCCTTGCCGAAGCATTCGCCAGTGACGACTCCGACATTCGCTGCGAAGCCGTTCGTCTGTCACGACAGTTGCTCGGCAAACTGACACTGGAAGACATCATTCCACTGACCAATCTGGAAGACCCATCTCCGGCAGTGCGCCGGGAGTACCTGATCGGATTGCGTGAGCAGTTCGGACGTGAAGGTGTCGAAGATGCTGATCTCGCGGAAGCATGGACCAAACTCGCCACGCCATATGATGGAAAAGACCGCTGGTACCTGGAAGCGCTGGGAATTGCCGCCGACGGTCACTGGGATGTGGTCATGACAGCTTGGCTCGCCATTCACGCTCCGCTGGACAAGGCCGCACGCGACATCATCTGGCGTTCACGGTCGTCGCAAACTCCAGAACTGCTGGCGGCACTCGTCCTGTCTCCCGAAACTCCAACCGAAGAAATTCCCCGCTACCTGCGTGCCTTCGACTTCCTCTCGAGAGAGTCCCGCAACGCAGCGATTTTCAAGCTCGCGTTCGCTGCAATTCAGGATGCCAATCAGGCGGCGTTCGTGAACAGCGAAGCCCTCAACCGCATGGGAGGCTTCGACATCAACAGCAAGCCAGACCTGAAAGCTTCGTTGATGAAAACGCTCGATGCTTCGGCCGGGACCGAGCAGTTCATCAAGCTGGTTAACAAGTTCAGTGTCAGTGAACAGTATCCCCAACTGCTGGTGATGGCTCAGGCCGATCCTGTTTCGCAAAAGGCAGTCGAGGCGATCAAAGCCCTGCTCGACAAGGGACAACAGGCGCTCCTCACATCGGCATTGCATCAGGCCAATCGCGATCAGGTCGAAGCCACCATCACCGCCATTTCCACGGCAGCGGATGGGCGGTCGGTCAAGTTGCTTCTGGAAATCGTCACCAATGACGAAGCCCCTATTTCGACGCGACGCGGTGCGGTGCGGGCACTGGGGAGCATTCGCAATGGTGCATTAGAACTCCAGAAGCTGGCCGAAGCGGGCAATCTCGATCGCTCACTGCAGGACGCCCTGATCGGCACGCTGCACACCGTGCAGTGGAAGGACATCAAAGAATACGCCGCCAGGAAATTCCCGCTTCCCCCCGGTAAGGACAGCAAACCACTGCCGCCCATTTCGGAACTGGCCACCCGGTCTGGAAACAGCGCCAACGGCAAATTGATGTTCAATACCGTGGGCACCTGCAACAAGTGCCATCAGGTGAACGGAATTGGTCTGGAGATCGGTCCGAACCTTTCCGAGATTGGCAAGAAGCTGACCAAGGAAGCGTTGTTCGAATCCATCCTGTATCCCTCGGCAGCGATCAGTCACAACTACGAAACGTGGGCAGTGCTGACGACCGAAGGCCAGGTGGTTTCCGGACTGCTGGTCAGTGAGACCGACAGCGAAGTGCAGCTCAAGGACGACAAGGGAATCCTGCGAAAAATCCCCAGGTCCGGTGTTGAGGAAATGCGAAAGCAGGATGTCTCCATGATGCCCGCCGACATCCAGAAGCTCGTCACGGTCGACGAGCTCGTGGATATCGTGGAATACCTGACGACACTCAAAGTGCGGCAGCAATAGCCGCGAATCGCTTCGCTAGTTCGATGCGTCCTCAGCAGCAGCCTCCGCCACGCGGGGGTTGCTGTCGTTTGAAATGGGACGGATGGCCACCAGCGAACCTGTGTTGGGGCGGAAACGTCCGTCAAATACCCAGGCATTCCGGACGAGAATGTAGAGCGTCCCATCGGATGAGAACCGCATGTCGACAGGGCGCTGCAGCCGTTGCACGAAGGTCAGCACTTCCGTCGCATCATCCGGATTCATGGCCCGGACCCAACCCTGCACGAAGTCCGCAAAGAAGTACCGTCCTCCCCATGGAGCAGGCCAGGATTCCGGAGCAAAGGCCGATCCACAGACGCAGGACTGCGGGTAGTAGTGAATCGGACTGGCGAAGTCATCTCCCCGTGTCGGGCCATGCTGATAACGCGGCCATCCCGCATCCCCCCCGGCCGAAAGCACATTGATCTCTTCGTAGCGTCCGCCAACATCGTTCACGAACATCCGGTCGCTACCGGGTCGAAATGCGAACGAAAACGGGTTCCGCAGCCCCATCGCCCAGATGGCCCGGTATTTTCCTTCCGTTTCTTCATAGAACGGATTGTCCTCGGGAATCGAGCCATCCTTGTTGATGCGGAGAATTTTTCCCAGCAGCGAGTTCAGCGAACGGGCGGGCGTTGAGGCGGTTTGATCACCAATGGAAACGTACAGACAGCCATCCGGACCAAAGTGAACGGCTCCACCCTGCGCGCTGGCCGGATCGTTTCCTCCCATGTAGCGCTGGTTGTCACCTTCCAGCAAAATCAGTTCACTCTCGGGATCGATTGTCTCGCCTTCGAGTGTCCAGCGGCTGATGCAGTGATGCGTATGCGGACGGGCCCGGACGCGACATGTATAGATGTATGGAGCTTCTGGAAAGTCCGGGTCGACGGCCACTCCAAGAAGTCCCCGTTCGCGGTTTCGTTCAATGTCGGTCGACAGAACCGGTTCGGGCAGCAGCTGGCCATCTTTGACCATGCGAATCTGTCCGGTCTGCTCGGAAATCAATACGCGACCATCGGGCATTACGTCCAGCGTCGCTGCAGCAGTCAGGCCGGTCGCGACTGTGGTTGCCGTGAACCCACCCGGTGCCCGGAACACTTCCGCAATGTCACCGTCAGAACCATTTCCGCTTCCCCTGAGAGTCTCCAGGTAGGCGATCACATCGGTGAACTGTTCGGGCGTCAGGGAATGAAACAGCCCTTCTGGCATCAGCGAAACACTGCTGGTCTTCCGCTCCTCAATTTCATCGATCGAGACACGATGCCACTTGGCTTCGCCGTCCACCAGTTGCACGCTGGTTTCGGATTCCGACTTGATAATCCCCGACAGAACTTTGCCATCATCCAAGGCCAGGTGCGTCACCCGGTATCCCTCAACAATCTGCTCGGAGGGTTGCAGCAGTGACTCAATCAGGTGCGGACGATCGAACTTGCCGCCGATGGACGACAGGTCGGGGCCGATGTCCCCCCCGTATCGATTCACACGGTGACACACCAGGCACCGCGTAACAGCCTGCTGCTGGAACAGCCGCTGTCCGCTTGTGGAATCGCCCTGATTGGCCAGAGCGTGCTCCGTGTACCGTTCGGTAAGCGAGGATGGGGGCGGAGCTTCATCCGCCACAGTTCGAATTTCACCAGCCAGGCCCGACTTTCCATCGGCCTGGAACACCTCGTCTCCGGCGTTCACCATCCCTGGGCCAGCAGTGACGAGACACACGAGGAGGTTCCAACGCAGTCTCTTCAGAATCACAATGACCTCTTGGTTCGACCACCAGGGATGGGGTCGGTGGAGTAAAGAAAATAGACATCACAAACCAACTGCGGCTCGCGGACAAGCTGTAGAAGTATGGGTCGGCCCGCGGCAGAGCGGGCTTGATCTCAAGAGGCCTTAGAGGCCCAACGAAGCTGAACTGGCCGGCAGGATCTGCCGGTTTTGCTGAAATCTGCAAAAGTGACGGCATCGCCGTGATAGGCTTCCGAGCGGTGCGCTGGTCGAAACGCCTGCCCACCGCGTACCATTCCTACACTGTTGCACCAAACCCATTCCCCCAAAACGACAAGATTCAACGTGGCCGCGGACTACTACCAGACCCTCGGAGTCAGCCGGAGCGCTTCTCAGGAAGAAATCCGGAAGGCGTATAAACGACTTGCCCGGGAAAACCATCCCGACAGCAAACCGGGAGATGACGCGGCGGCTGAGCGATTCAAACAGGCAGCTGAGGCGTACGAAGTGCTCGGCGATGCGGAGAAACGCAAGAAGTACGACCAGTTTGGTGAACACTGGAAGCATGCGGACCAGCTGGGCGGACAACCATTCGGCGGCGGTGGTGGACGAGGAGCGAACCCGGCCGACATGTTTGGTCAGGGAGGTGTCGACCTCGAAGACCTGTTTGGCGGGATGTTCGGCGGAGGAGGAGCAGGCGGCGGACGGCGACGGCGCTCTGGACCGCGTCCCGGAGCCGATGTGGAAGATGTCATCCGCATCCCTTTTCAGCTGGCGGCAACCGGCGGCACCTATGATGTTACGCTGCGTAAGGATGGCCAGGTTTCGACGTATGCACTGAAAATTCCTGCGGGAATTGATGACGGCGCGAAACTGCGGATCGCCGGACAGGGTGGACCAGGCACCAACGGCGGACCTCCCGGCGACGTCATCGTCACCGTGCGGGTGGCACCGCATCCGTACTTTCGCCGTGACGGGGACAACGTCCTGCTCGATCTGCCCATCTCCGTTGTGGAAGCCACTCTCGGAGCCAAGGTGGATTGCCCCACACTCGATGGGGATATTGTTTCGCTGACAGTTCCGCCGGGGACATCATCCGGGGCGAAGTTGCGGCTCAAGGGCAAAGGCTTTCCGAATCGAAAGTCCGGCCAGCGGGGAGACCAGTTTGCCATCATCAAGATTGTCAGTCCCAAGGACCTGACTGACGACGCACGTGAATTGATGCAACAGTTCGCCAATGCCGCACCGCAATCACCCCGTACGGGGCTTTGGTAAGGCCCGCCGAGATGTCTCTCGACAGGTCTTCTATCGTGCCTGCCGCCCGAACTGATTACAATCTCCGAACCCTGGCCGGGAGTTTGCGCCAGGTCGTGTTCAACGGAGGTGTCACGTGGTTGCTGCGGTGTCAAAGGATTGGTTGTGGATTGTCCCGGTGCTGGGTGGACTGTGCCTGAGCACAGCAACTGCCGATGACGCCTCTCCCCCCGCCCCCAAATTGCCGGAACCGCTGAAGGTTCTCGAAGGCCTGCAACTCAACCCCGATGACGAGCCGCTCACGGTGTTCGAGCCGCTCCAACCGGCCATGCCCCAGGACGAGGCTCGACGGGACTCGCTCGCGTGGTACATGTTGGGGCTGATGCACAAGGAGCGTCAGGAAGATAAATCCGCACTCAATGCCTTTATGAAGGCCATCGAGAAAAATCCAAAGGCCGTGGAGGCCTATCAGGGAGCCATTCCCTATCTGCTCAAGGAACGACGTAAGGAAGAAGCTCGCGATCTCGCATTGCGTGCCGCGACTAACTCCGAACAGGGTTTTGATCTGCTGCAGACGATGGCTGCAGTCCTGACCCGGGATGACGATGTCAGCAGTGCCACGGACCTGCTGGAGGCGGGCCTCAAACTGCCTATCCTCAAGACTGGCAGTCCACGTGCGCTGCTGCTGCACCGAGACCTGGGTCTCTACCACCGCTTGAACGAAGCGTTCAAAGACGCTGCCGATCACTATCAGGTCGTCTTTGACGCCCTGACATCAGGCCAGCTGAACGAAGCCGACTGGAAACGTGTGATTCGCGATCCCGGAGCAACTTACGACGAATTCGGGGATACCTTCCTGAAGGCTGAACGCCCTGAACTGGCTCTGAAGGCCTACGAAGAAGCGACCAAGTACCGCGATGCGAAACCCGGTCTGAACAGCTACAACCTGGCCACCGTGTTTCGTCAGACCGGCCAGCCGGAAAAGGCGCTGGACGAACTGGAGCACTACTTCGATGCTCAACTGCAGACACGTGGGCGGATCGCCTATCAGCTGCTCAAAGACCTGCTGCACGAACTGAAGCGGGATGATGAGTTGCTGACGCGACTGGAGAAGCTGCACAAGGATGATCCACACAACGATGGTCTGACCTACTTCCTGGCGGACCAGTACGTTCTGAACGACCGGCTGGATGATGCCGAAGCGATTTACAAAGGTGATCGTAAGGAAGTCACGGACCCGCGAGCGATCGTGGGGATGCTGTCCATTGCTCGACTGCGGAAGGATCCGGAACTGCTGCTCAAGTATTTGAGCAAAGCCTTCCAGACGGTTCCTCGTGCCGACGATGCCGGAGTTCTGGCCAACCTCGCGGACGATGTCCGTGATCTGGCTCAGCACTTTGAGAACGAACTGACCGCGCTCAAAGAGAATGCCGAGGTACTGGGAGGACTGCTCGATCACGCCAGAGAACAGTCGACCGGCAACGAAGCGAAACTGGAGTTCGTGCAGGCCTATTTCCTGGGCAAACTCGCCCTGGAAGCGGATCGTACCGACGATGCGATCGACTTCTACAAACTGGCCATCTCCATGCGCAACGATCCTCCGGGACTGCTGTACACGGAACTCTCGGGTCACCTGATTGACAAGAAGAAGTACCCAGAAGCCATCGTCTTGCTGACGGAAGCAGTCAATCATCCGGCGACATCGCTGCAGCGCGACCGCTGGCGGTTCCAGTTCTTCTTGAGCTACGCGCTCGAATACTCTGGCAAGACCGAGGAAGCTCTGGAGGTCATCAAGGAAGCACAGAAACAACAGCCCGGGTTTGCCCGCCTGTTTTATCAGGAAGCCTGGATCGTCTATCACGCCCGGCGCTGGGACGAGGCGCTCACACTGTTCGACAAAGTGATTTCCATGTTCCCCGGTGACAAGGACATGATCCAGGACTGCAAGTTCCGGATTTCCAATATCTATGTCGAACTGGGTGACAAGGACAAAGGCGAACAGGTGCTGGAGGATGTGCTTAAGGATGATCCTGAGAACCCGCAAGCCAACAACGACCTCGGATACCTGTGGGCCGACCAGAACAAGAATCTCGACAAAGCCCGTTCGATGATTGAAAAGGCTCTCGAAGCCGAGCCGGAAAATCCGGCCTATCAGGACAGCATGGGCTGGGTGTTGTACCGTCAGGGTGAGTACGAAAAAGCGACGGAGTACCTGAAGAAGGCAACCACTCACAAGTACGGCGAAGACTCAACCATCTTCGACCACCTCGCGGACTGTCAGGTGAAGCTGAACCAGTTCAAGGAAGCTCGGGCCAATTACGAACAGGCTCTGAAACTGGAAGGCGACAAGGAAGCTCCGGACACCGAACTGGTGGAAAAAATCAAGGAAAAGCTCAAACAGCTTCCCGAGTAATCCCGCGTGGTGTACGTCGACCCCATCCAAGAGTCGACCGCGGAATGGGAGCAATTGCTCGCCTTGGAGGAAACGGAACGACCGGGTGAGTACACTCTGGGACTGTGCGACTGCTCCCTGGCAGACTCGTTTGCGGGAGCCGGTGCAAATGCAATGTGGATGTTTCACGACACCGCAGTCCCGAGCTTTAACCCATCCGCGACTCGATGCGATTTCCGATCTCCCCACTTGCCCTGCTTACTGTTCTGGTCTCCGCAGCAGTGCTGCACGCCGACGACGAGGATGCATGGCGACCGGGATTGGTGGCCACCTTTTCCAGCGGCGAACACCAGGTCTCCCGCATCGAGCCGGACGTCTGCTTTGAAGCAGGCGCCCAGTCACCACTGGAGGGCATCGCTGCCGACGGCTTCAGCATCGCATGGCGAGGGCACGTCCTCGTGCGTGAGACACCGATCACGCTCCACATCTGGATGCAGGGTGACGTTGCCATCCGGATCGGAGAGACGCTTGTATTCCAGCAGCAGCGTGACACGCCCGGCTGGGTCTCTTCCGAACCGCTTTCTCTGCAGTACGGATTTCAGGAACTGGACGCCACATTTCGCAAGACCGCTCCGGAAGCGGCACTGAAGGTCTTCTGGTCCAGCGAATCGTTTCCGCTGGAACCGCTCCCCACGCAGCAGTTGTTTCATGAGGCCTCACTCGAAGCCGAAGTCGGCGATGCACTGCGGTGGGATTCCGGCCGACAGCTGTTCGCCGCACATCGCTGCGATCGTTGCCACGCGGTGAACGAGCAGGCACAAAGCGAACCCGCCCCGGCCCTGTGGGGCGTGATGCAGGGAATCAATCCCGAGTGGCTTACCCAAAAGCTGCTCACCGAACATGCCGAAGCCGCAACTTCCAGAATGCCGAACTTCGGTTTCGACCGGTCCGAAGCCGAGGCGATTGCCGCGTATCTTGTCCGACTGGGCAGCCCCACAGAACTGATGAGCGTTCCGGAAATCAAGCAGGACAAGAAGAATCCGCTGCCGTCCGGAAGTGAACTGCTGCACAGCCTCGGCTGCGTGGGCTGCCACCGGATTGGCGAACTCGGAACCAGCAGTCCACAATCGGGCCCCGACTTGTCCCGTATTGGAGCGAAGCGATCACCCGAATGGCTGGCAACGTGGCTGCTGCGTCCGGAGCGAATCAATCCACAGCACTCGATGCCTGTATTCAAGCTCTCTTCTTCGGAACGGGGACTGCTGGTGGAAGCCCTGGCTAATTTGGGACGTCCGAAAGACGCCAAGTATCTCAAAGAAGGGGAAGAGCATTTCCCGCGGGATCAGATTGACCATGGTCGCGATCTGGTGAAGCAGTTCCGGTGTGCCAACTGCCACAAAATCCCGGCCATTGAAGCTGATCGTCGAGGCTACTCCACGTTGCGTGACGCGGCTGCCAACGCCGACGCAGGTTGCCTTGGAACGTCAGTCAACAAGGAACGAGGACAACCGACCTTCCCGACCGCAGACCGCAAGGCCTTGCAGGTCTATGTGAACTCGTTACGCGCAACTGTCCCGGTGGAGCTTTCCGCATTTGCAAACGGTCGACAGCTGCTTGAGCGGCAAAACTGCGTCGGTTGCCACGCACGCGATGGAGCCGCTGGCATCACCCCGTGGGCGGCCCGCATTTCCCAACAGGTAAAAGGACTGGAGGGGCATCCGGGGCCACTCATTCCTCCAAACCTGACAGCCATTGGAGACAAGCTTCTGGACGCCGTCCTGACGAAGGCCATTGCCGGAGAGCAGGATCGTTTGCGGCAGGACTGGCTCAAAATCCGCATGCCTCGCTTCAATCATTCGCGAGACGAACGCAGCGATCTGCTGGCTTACCTGATTGGTCACGACCGCATTCCTGCGGATGCTCCCGATCCACGAATCAATGCGGGGATGCAGCAGCTTGCGGAAGTGGAGCAGCTTGAGAATGCAGCCATCGTCGGACGGCAACTTGTCGGTGCGGGTGGTTTCAGTTGTATTGCCTGTCATCAGGTGGGCGACTACCGGCCCCGCAACGTCGCCGAAGGGACACGCGGCTCCGACCTAAAGCAAAGCGGCAGTCGTTTGCGTCCCGAATTCTATTTCCGCTGGGCCCGGGCACCATTGCGAATTGTGCCCGGAATGGAAATGCCCTCGTATCAGCGTCCAGTACCCGGAATTCTGGACGCCAACGTCGAACGGCAACTGGCGGTCGTCTGGAAAGCCCTGCAGGACCCCACCTTTGAGGCTCCGACGAATCCCTCGCAGGTCGAACAGTTCCTGGTTGTCGTCCCGGATGCACCGCCACGTTTCGTACGTGATGTATTCGAACTCCCGGAGGTCCAGGGAGGCGGATACGTGGCGAGGTCGTTTGCGGTCGGATTTAACAATGGACACTCCATCCTGTTTGATCTCGATACGGCCACCGTGCGTCAGTGGGGCTATGGCGACTTTGCCCGGCAGCGGGCGGAAGGCAAGAGCTGGTTCTGGGATCTCGCGGGAACCAATCTGCTGCCCGGCCTGAAAGAAGCAATGGGTTGGCGAATTCGTGAACAGGGAACGACCGACTGGCGGACACTGTCTCCCGTCCGGGCCGAAGAGACCGTTCTGCTGGAGCCCTCGAAGTGGAGTTACCGGGTTGAGGATGGTCCCAACGGAAACCAGGTTGTGCTCACATTCCACGGACAATTGACCTGGCAGGAACAGACGGTTCCTCTGGAGTTCCGTGAAGTCTGGTCCACACTGCCAGGACAGGCCTCAAGCAGCGGCTGGACGCGTCAGGTGACGGTGACCGGCCTGCCAGCACATCTGGAACTGGCTCAAGTCATCGGCAATTCCGATGGCGCGAGGTTTGAAGCCGCCACATCGGTGGCTGAGTCTGCATCGCTCGTGGAAGTCAGCGCGGGCCAGTCGGGCGTCGCGGGGCAGCGTTCCTCGACCGGAACCGTGAATTTTCATCTTACGTACAGTTGTGAGCTGCCAAACTTTCATGCGGTGGCCCCCCCCCTTCCCGACCTGCCAACTCCTTCCGGTACGATTGATGTCCTCCCCGGCTACACGGGAGAGCGGTTGCCTCTGTCACCACGAATCATGCCGACAGCCCTCACATGGAGCCCCGAAGGCAAGTTGCTGTTCACTTCACTCAAGGGGCATGTTTACGGAGTCAACGACAGTGACGGCGATGGACTGGGCGATGAGCTGCAACTTCTCGAAGAAGGTCTTGCGGCTCCATTCGGATTGCTCGTCGATGGAGATGACCTGCTCGTGACGCACAAGGCGGAGATGCTGCGACTGACCGGGGCCGGTCATGGTGAGCCGTTGCCAGCCACATCGTCGCGACGCAGCACGGAAATACATGGCTGGGGCTACAACGAAAACTATCACGACTGGGTCACCGGTCCGGTGCGCGATCATGCAGGGAACCTGTACCTTGGACTGGGCAGCGACTACTCCCAGCCAAAGCGTCCTGTCACGCAACAGCACTGGCGCGGGGCCGTGTTGAAGGTTTCTCCCGATGGCCATGCGGAAGTCTTTGGCCACGAACTACGGTATCCGGTCGGCATCGCGCTCGATGCACTGGATCGCCTGTTCGTCACCGATCAGCAGGGGGTTCAAAACACGTTCAACGAACTCAATCACATTCGCGACGGTCGCTACTATGGAGTACCCAGTCAGGAAGATTTGCGGCAGGAGCAAAACTCCACCAAGGTTCCCGAGCTGCACACTCCGCCAGCAGTGCAGATTCCCCATCCCTGGACCCGGAGCGTGAACGGCCTGTTCTTCCTGCCGGTCGATGGTGCCTATGCCGACAATCCGTTCGCGGGACATGGCATCGGTTGCGAGTATAACGGTCGGTTCCTTGTCCGCTTGACGCTGCAGGAAGTGGGGGGTGAACTGCAGGGGGCTGCCTATCCGTTTACCCGTATTCCCAGCGAACGTGACCTCGATGCCTTTGTTGGCCCCATCTGCGGAGGAGTCGCTCCCAACGGGGACATTTACGTTGGCAGCATCCACGACAGTGGCTGGCTGGGAGGCCTCAACACGGGTGAACTGGTGAGGCTCCATCGCAACGACGGCCCCATTCCCAATGGTTTGCGTGAAGTGCGATTGACGCCCACTGGTTTTGAATTGGAATTCATTCACCCGCTCGCAAAGGACCTCACTCTGACTGCGGATTCCGTTTCGTTGACCAGCTACACGCGGCGCTGGTCCGGCTCGTACGGAACAGAAGACTCCGACCGACACTCGCCCACTATTTCCGAACGACGGCTTTCAGACGATCGACGTACCCTGCAGCTGAACGTGGAACAGCTTCGCACCGGTTTCGTGTATGAATTCCAACTGTCCGGATTGGCCGCAAAGGACAAAGAGTTCTTTCCGGCCACAGCCACATACACGGTCAACCGGCTGCTGGAGCAGTAGTCATGTCGTCACCCGCCGGCCTTCAACAGATTGACTATGCGCAGGAGCCCGACCTGCCGGTGGAGGAATTTATCGAGGTTCTCCAGAACTCCGGGCTAGGGGAACGTCGACCGATCCATGACCGGAATGTCGTCGCCAGCATGTTGTCGCAAGCAACGCTCATCCTCACGGCACGCAGCAGCGGAAAACTGGTTGGCGTTGCGCGTGCCCTGACCGACTTCAGCTTCTGTACGTACCTGTCAGACCTCGCCGTTGATGTCGAATATCAGCGACGAGGCATCGGTCGGGAATTGATCCGCCAGACCCATGTCGCCGCCGGTCTCAAGACATCACTGATCCTGCTGGCCGCCCCGGCTGCCGTGGACTATTACCCACACATCGGATTGCAGAATCATCCCTCGTGCTGGATGATACCGGGGCAGTCCCGCTGATTGGAGCCTCGCTCATTCCACTGTAACCGGAGTTGCCTGCATGGTCCTTCTGACTCGATTAATCCTGCTGCTGGCGTGCGTCGTTGGTCCCGTCTGGATTGCACATGCAGGCGAGGTATTTCCGGAAGGTGCTCAGCTCGAAAAGCTGTGGAACGAGGGCAGTTTTACCGAAGGCGTTGCAGTCGATTTCAATGGCGCCGTGTTCTTCAGCGACATTACGGCGGGCGAAGCTCCAGGACGTGTCTTACGGTTTGATCCACAGACAAAAGAGACGACCGTCTATTGCGCGAACAGCGGACAAAGCAACGGCCTGATGTTTGATCGAACCGGTCGACTTCTGGCGGCCTGCGGTGCCAATCACGGCCGGCGCTCACTCGCGGAAATTCGCCCCAATGGGAGCGTTGACGATCTGGTAACGAAATTCAACGGAAAGAACTTCAATTCACCCAACGATCTCGTCATACACCCGCAAGGCTGGGTGTACTTCAGTGATCCTCGCTATGTTGGCGATGAACCGATTGAACTGGACCTGATGAACGTGTTCC
Source organism: Planctomycetaceae bacterium (assembly GCA_020426515.1). Classification (GTDB taxonomy): domain Bacteria; phylum Planctomycetota; class Planctomycetia; order Planctomycetales; family Planctomycetaceae; genus JACKHO01. The sequence goes on from JAGQPW010000004.1 coordinate 19,111, forward strand.
GCTTCGACCCGGCGACCGGCAAAGTCACGCAGGCAACAGCCGAGATTTCCAAACCTAACGGTCTGATCACCTCACCCGATGGGAAAACCCTCTACGCAGCTGAGACGAACAACGGCAGCAATTTCGGTAAACGCGCCGGAGAAGTCCGCATGGCGCTGCACGCACTGCCCATTCGGGAGGATGGAACACTCGGTGCCCCCAGCTTGATCGCCAAGTTCACTGAACGTGGCGGCATCGACGGGATGACCGTGGATTCGCAGGGCCGCATCTATGGGGCGTATCGAGATACGGAACGCTTTGGCATTCTCGTGCTTTCGCCCGAGGGGAAGGAGATCGACTTCCTGCCGACCCCGGAACTCCCGACAAACTGCTGCTTTGGTCGCGACAAGGAGCTGGGAACCCTGTACATGACGGTCGGAACCGGACTGTACCGCATTTCCACATCGGCCAGTGGTTACCATTCCATTAAGACCGAGAAATAACCCGCTTCCAAGGTCCTCGGGGTTTCCAAGATTCAGAATCTGTCGGGCAAACCCTTTTCCCTGGAGGCCGTTTCGTCAACAATGCCGCTTCTCCCTTCGCCCCGTCGGTCGCCTGACCACCGGTCGGAGGGTTTTCCCTTTTTGGATTCAAGGCGGTCGTAAACGGCCGCATGACGAGGTGCTGTTCGATGATTGAACCGGCCCACACGTGGACAACGACGGATGCGGCAGACCTGTACGAGGTGCCGCGCTGGGGCAAGGGTTACTTCTCGGTCGGGAAGAACGGCAACCTGCACGTCCATCCGGATCGCAATCCCGCACGTTCAATCGACATGAAGGAGTTGATCGACCGGCTGCAACTGCGCGGTCTCGATCTGCCAATCCTGCTGCGCTTTAATGGTATCCTGAAGGACCGGATGCGCGAACTGCACGATTGCTTTTCCAAAGCCATCAGCGACCACGATTACAAAGGGAAGTACTCTTTCGTCTATCCCATCAAAGTCAATCAGCAGCGGGAAGTCGTCGAGAAGATCGTCGAGTACGGCCGCGAGTATGGCTTTGGGCTCGAAGCCGGCAGCAAGCCGGAATTGCTGGCTGTGGTGGCCATGAGCGAGCCACACATGCCGATTATCTGCAACGGCTTTAAGGATGACGAGTTCATCGAAGCGGCGATGCTGGCTTTGAAAATGGGCCGCAACATCATCCCGGTGGTCGAGAAGTACACCGAACTGGAGCTGGTTCTGCGATACGCCGAAAAGGTGGGAGTACGCCCGCAGATCGGCATGCGGGTGAAACTGGCGACACGCGGGTCCGGTCGCTGGCAGTCTTCTGGTGGCTACCGCTCGAAGTTCGGTCTTACAGTCGCGGAGATCTTGCGCGGTCTGCAGGAACTCGAATCTCGCGGCATGACCGACTGCTTCAAGCTGCTGCACTTCCACTTGGGCAGCCAGATCACGAATATCCGGCAGGTGAAAGGGGCCATCAACGAAGCGGTCCGCGTGTACTGCGATCTCGCCAAACGCGGAGCTGGCCTGGAATACCTCGATGTCGGAGGCGGACTGGGAGTCGATTACGACGGTTCGCAGACCAATTTTGAGTCGAGCATGAACTACTCCCTGCAGGAGTATGCGAACGACGTCGTGTACCACATCGAAACCGTGTGCGATGAAGCGGGCGTGAAGCACCCGAATATCATTTCCGAGAGCGGACGCGCGGTGGCGGCATATCACAGTGTGCTGGTCTTCGGCACGCTGGGAGTGACATCGCAGGGAAACGTGGCCGATGTCCCCAAGTCCATTCCCGAAGAGTACGAACAGCCCCTGCACGACCTGATGATGACCTATCAGGAAGTGACGGCCCGCAACGTGCTCGAAGCCTATCACGATGCGCAGCAGGCACTGGACATGGCGATGAACCTGTTCAGCACCGGCTACCTGCCGATTGAACAGCGGGTAATTGCTGAGAACATTTACTTCGCCATCAGCCACAAAATTCGCCGGCTGACCAGCGAACTGGAGTACGTGCCAGACGAACTGAGTGGTCTGGACCGCCTGCTCTCCGACACATATTTCTCAAACTTCTCGCTGTTCCAGTCGATGCCGGACAGCTGGGCGATCAAGCAGCTCTTTCCGATGATGCCGATTCATCGATTGAATGAGCGTCCCACTCAGCATGCCGTATTGAGCGACATCACCTGCGATTCCGACGGCAAGGTGGACTGCTTTATCGATCGACGCGATGTCAAACGCACGTTGAGGCTGCACCAGTTCGATGGCTCTCCCTACCTGCTGGCCGCATTCCTGATCGGGGCATACCAGGAAATTCTGGGCGACCTGCACAACCTGTTTGGAGACACCAACGCGGTTCACGTCGAACAGGGGCCCGACGGAGATGTCATCCTCGACACCATTATCAAGGGGGACACCGTCGCCGAAGTGTTGAGGTACGTGCAGTTCGACACAACAGACCTGATGGCCCGGTTCCAGCGTGCTGTGGAAGTCTCCGTGCGGGAAGGGCGACTCGACCACCAGCAGGCGGGTCGCTTCGTGAAGTTCTACGAAGAAGGCCTGAATGGCTACACTTACCTGGAAGAACCCTAAGCCTATCCATTCGCATCACCTGCGCAGGAGAGGCGTTCCCGCGTTCCGTGAGGTGCTCTCATGCGTCACTGCTGTACATGGCTGATGTTGGCTTCTGCGTTCCTCGGACTGCCAGCAGATGAGTCTTCGGCCGAGGAGAATCTGCCAGCAGAAGCGCTGTCCGGTATGCGTCGAGCGGCGGTGTACTACTCGCAGCACGTGGCGATGCGAGGTGGCTACGTCTACTACTATTCGCTGGATCTGAAGACACGCTGGGGCGAAGGCAAAGCGACACCCACACAAGTCTGGGTGCAGCCTCCGGGAACCCCCACGGTCGGCATGGCCTTTGTGCGTGCTTACGAAGCCACCGGCGACACAGTCTACCTCAAGGCGGCAACTGCCGCTGGCGAAGCACTCCTGGCCGGGCAACTCAAGTCCGGAGGCTGGTCTCACGCCATTGATTTTGATCCAAAGTCGAAACGTTCAGGTGACTACCGCAGCGGACTCGGGCGGGGCAAAAACTACTCCACATTCGACGATGGGACGACGCAGGCCGCCCTGCTGTTCCTGATGCAACTCGACCAGGCACACAAGTTTCAACACGCCGCCATCCACGAAGGAGCACAGTACGCACTGGAAAGCGTGCTGAAGGCTCAATTCCCCAACGGGGCCTTTCCACAAGTCTGGAGCGGACCCGTTCCAAGGCAGCCCATCGTGAAAGCGAGTTATCCAGAGTACGACTGGAAAACCGAGAACCACGTCAAAGAGTACTGGAACTTCTACACACTCAACGATGATCTCGCCGGTGACATCACCCCCACATTGATCGCGGCTTCCGAAATCTATCAGGACAAACGTCCTCATGAGGCACTGCGGCGGCTGGGCGACTTCCTGCTGCTGGCGCAGATGCCGGAACCTCAACCTGCCTGGGCACAGCAGTACAATTACGAGATGCATCCTTGCTGGGCCCGAAAGTTTGAGCCCCCGGCTATCACGGGATACGAATCGCAGGATGCCATTCGGACATTGATGGAGGTGTACCGGCAAACGGGCGACAAAAAGTACCTGGAGCCAATCCCCCGAGCTCTGAAATACCTGCAATCGTGCCTGCTGCCCGATGGGCAGATGGCGCGGTATTACGAGCTGCAAACGAACCGGCCGCTGTACATGACCCGCGACTACCAGTTGACATATGACGACAGCGACGCCCCGACACACTACGGCTGGAAACATCGTCCGCAACTTGACCGTCTGCAGCACGAATACGATGGGCTCATGGCTGGCAAGACCGGCTTGCCCAACCCACGTTCGCTGAACTCATTAACGAAAGATGCCCGCGTGATCCTTCGCGAGCTGGATGAACAGGGACGCTGGGTGAGTGTGGTGGATGGCGGTCGACTGGCCGGACAACCCAAGTTCGGTGACGTGCGGGAATACCTGGATAGCGGCGTCTTCAGCAAGAACATCTCCCGGCTGGCCGAATATGTCATCGCCGAGAAAAACAACCGGAAGTAGCGGCAACGTACGGAGTGTGATGCAACAGGTTGTCATTATCGGCGGTGGTGTGATTGGGCTGACGTCTGCCTATGCGCTGAGCCGCGCAGGCGTGAAGGTCTGCGTTCTGGATCAAAGTGAACCGGGCCGGGAGGCCTCATGGGCGGGAGCCGGAATGCTTCCTCCCGGCGGGCGTGGTTCCGAACCGCAGGTGCTGCAGCAGCTGGCAGCACAATCGGCCCAGGAATGGGCCGCTTTCTCCGCTTCGCTGCTCGAGCAAACCGGTATCGACAATGGGTACCGATGCTTCGGGGCATTCAATTTTGCTGCCAGCGCAGAGGAACTGAACGCGGAGTTCCTCGACTGGCAGGCTGGTGGCGTCTCCGCCTCGATCGTGGAAACCACAACGCTACACGAAGCAGTCTCTTGCCTGTCTTCACGGCACACTGCGGCGATTCACCTGCCAACAGCGGCACAGATTCGAAATCCCCACCACCTGCAGGCGCTGCAGGTGGCCTGTCAGCAACAGGGGGTCGAGATCCACGGTCAACAGGAAGTGGTGGAACTGGAACGCTCGCAGGGGCGGATCGTCGCCGCACGAACCCCAAACACCCGCTGGCTGGCCGACCAGTTTCTGGTGGCCTCCGGAAGCTGGAGTCAAAAGCTCCTTGCCGGCACCGGCTGCTCAATTGAAGTTGAACCAGTTCGAGGCCAGATTGTGCTGCTCAATTGCGGTGAGCGGCGATGGACACACACACTGGAAACAGGCTCTCGCTACATTGTTCCCCGAGACGATGGTCGCGTGCTGATTGGGGCCACAGAAGAGCATGTGGGCTTTGAAAAGCGCAACACTCTGGATGCCATCGCCCGTCTGTGCTCATACGCTGCGGACCTGATACCGGAACTGGCTGACGCTACGTTCGAACGCTGCTGGTCGGGATTGCGGCCCTATTCACGACGCGGTCGGCCCTATGTTGGTCGGATTCCGGAACTGGACAACCTGTTTGTTGCTGCGGGACACTTCCGGGCCGGGCTCTCACTGTCTCCGGCTACTGGTCGGCTGGTCTGCGATCTGATGTGCGGTGGTGTCGTCGATCCGCTCTACTCATCACTGCTCCCAACTCCTCGGTAGCTTCCGGCAGTGAGCCATCCGCTGTTCAGTGGGGGCGCCTCGATCAATCAAGCCCTGTGTGCAACGCTCCGCTGAGGCGCCGCATCGCATGCATTCGAGACACGCAGCAATCAGTAGGTCTTGGTTCCATTCGGAACAACACGACGATCAGGGGTCGCTTCCTTCGTCGTTTCGACCCACGTCTTGATCGCGTCGGCCTGCCCTGCTGGAACCGCCGGAGGCTGAGCCTGTTCGACAAACGGTTTCAGCACAGGAAAAGCGACGGCCCAGAGTCCTTCGGCAGTTGTCTTGGCATTCCCTGGCTTGTACAGGAATCCCCAGCCGCGTCTGGCCTGCGATTCGTTTGAGGGACGGAACGACAGATAAACACGGCCAAAACATTGTCGCCACACAGGAGCCTGAGGCGACTTGGCCTGTACACGCCCCATCTGTTCCAGAAGGTGGCCCACATGTTCCATGATGAGCGCTACGTTTGTTCCCGCCAACGGCAATCGGGAGATGCTGCGTGCCGCCTCGCTGCGTACGAGGAAGTGTTCCTTCTCATCGGTGAGTCGGTCCATCAGCGATTCGATGATGACAGGGGTCCCGTCGACGAGTGTAATTCGATCGACTTCCCCCAAAGCCTCAACAAGCCGGAAGCGGAACCACCACTTCTCCCCGGCGGCATCAGTCATCCCCTTGATGAGGGCGGCCGCCACATTGGATCGCTCCGGGTTGCCCAACTTTCCGTCACGAGCGATTCGTTGCAGGCCGAGCACAGCGGCATTGCGTACTACCCAGTCCTGATTGGAATCCGAAGCGATCTGAATGAGCAGCTGATGGGATGGGTCGTAGGGCTTGGGTGGAGTGGCGGGGATGAGCTGAGCTGGCTCGATGCTGCAGTCGACCAGCATCAGAACGGCGTTCTCGCGCACCACCAGATCCGGATGCGTCAGTAAGTCCGGAACGATGCCCATGACGATCTTGATCATCTCCTCGCGAGCGGCACTGGAGGTCAAACCGCTCAGGAGTTCTGTCAGGAACCGATCGCGAACATCTTTGGGTAAGTTGTCGCGTTCAGGAAACGTCAATTGAGAAGCGTAGTAGTAGACCAGCTTCTTCAGGACATCGATATCCGACTTGCTTGGCCGGGGAGATCGCTGAGCTTCACGGGCAAGCCGCTTTTCTCGTTTGTTGTACTCGGCGGCAGTCTCCGGATTCATCACCCATCCGGGCGGAGTCCACGCATCCTGAGCCCGTGCTGTCGGGGCGGCTCCCAACAGAGATGCAACAACAACCGGAATCAGGGTCAACCAGAACGCAGTTCGAAACACGAGGGTTTCCTTCAGGCTGCGGCGGCAGGAGTAGGGACATGGTCGCCCCAACCCATTCGATGGATTGGAGAAAACGAATAACGCCACAGATTAGCGGACTTAGGGGCAGTACCGGAAGTGAGGCACGCTGCATGGTGTGAGGTCCCGCAGATTGCGCAACCCCGTCCAGCACGTCCATGGACGCTAACCGTAGCATCGGATTTTCACACATGTCAAGTTGCTTGTTCTGATGTGATTTGAGGTTACGGCACTGTATTACATGTGAATCCGTCCTGTTGATCCGGTTATTCGCATCCGGCGTTCACAATCAGCAGCAGCAGGCTGCCGCCTCAAATTGACAAACTTTGTCCCTCAGACGGACTCATCAAATCTGATTGAACAGAGCGAGGAGTTCCTTTGGGGCCGTTCGTATTACGCGTCGGACGGTCTAGAATGTGTCTGCGAACACATCTGAATCCGGTCGCTGCGCCAGCGCCCGGTCGGACGGCAACCCTGAGAGAGTAACAATGGACCTTCGGCTGGCACTGGGATTTCGTAGTGACTCATCTGCAACCGCCATCGCTCGCGACCGGGAGCGCATGCTCAGCTATGTGAACCTGAAACTAGCGGCCCACGGATTACCAACGGCCCCGGCTGCTGGAGGCACCGAGTTAGTGGAACTGGCAGCTGGCCTGCTCGCGAACTTTCGGGAAAAAACCCGGCTGCTCGAACGGCATCAGCGGTGCCCGGTTGATGCCCGTATTGAGGATTTTCTGAACAGCCACTTTGCCGACCTCAACCCGTCCGAGCCACTGCGGCTGCCTGGCAAGTCCGTCATCCTGGATCGACATGGCGTGGCCCGTGAACTCTCGTTGCCTGCTGATGCAGACGAATGGGAATCCGAATACGGAAAGTCGTACCGCGTGCGGAACGGAGTGTTGCACAACCCGCGATCCGACAAGCGAACCACCAAGGGAACGTTCCACGTTGTCGAAGGGGGGCTGCCGATTGCTGGCGACAAGCGTGCCTGTCCACGAGAAACGTTCGTCCGGCTGTTCCAGCATGCCGTGAATCCGCCCGATGACCTGCTGACGCTCCCCTTCACTTCTTCGCTGGAAAACCCGGGGCGCAGCTGGGTGTCGCTGTTGCTGCGTCCACTCGTTTGCCCGGCCGTGCAGGGGTTTACCGAAGAACTCACCATGGAAGTGCGGTTCTTCGCTCCGGGGAACTTCGTCAGCAATCTGGACTTTGTTGAATCGATCTTCGGCAACGGAGGCGACCCTTTCATCCCTGAGAACGATGCCGCACTGGATGTGCATCACTGGACCGGCCATACAGGGTGCGTCATTCTCGCCCCGCATCTGCCATTGTTGACCAAGAAGGAACTGAGGCTGCCTCACATCAGTGAGGCCACACCACGACAGATTCGGGATCGGATGTGCTGGGAAGATCCCAGCGAACGCTACAACGATGGTGACGCGTTCAAAGTGACCTGCCGTACCGAAGAAGGCGTGATCGTGACGATCATTGCCGACAACTACTTTGGCTACTGCAAGAAGGAAGTCAAAACACAGATCAGCTACGCGACCAATCTGCTGGGCAACGCCGAGGAAGAACATTCGGGCGGAGCACTGGTGTTCCCAAGCTGGAGCCTCGGTGACGACTTCCAGATTAACAGCCGCCGGTACAACAACCGCACATTTGCAGATGTCGTTCGTGACTACGGCAAATGGATGGATGTCCAGCCGGAAGGCTACGGTATCGACGTCAACTTTCCGGACTTGTACTACATTCCGGAGGACGCCCGTGCGGACATGCGGCAGCAGCACCTGGCCTGGGAACGCGATGGCCAGCAGCACACAATCCCCCTGTTGCCCGGCAAAGTCTACATGGCCCCGTCGGGGTATCGACTGCGAATGGAGAAACATCCTTCGGCCCCGTCCTGGCGTTTGATCGGAACCGGCGGCGAAGGCATCTTCTGTCACAAGCCCTGTACTGTCTCGGGCGGCGGCAAGAGTGAAATCAGTAAGTCGCTCGTCGACTACATGCAGTACGGATCGATCTTTGTTTCCGACTTCGACGAAGACATGCAGCAGGTGCGGGAGATCTGCAATCGCGATTACAGTGATCGCTGGAAGCCGGAACTTGCCAAGAAGCAGAACTATGGCGAGTTCCCCAGTCGTTCCGTTCTCAGTCCGCTTCGGTCGCTGGGGAGCGTGATCAAACTGCTGACTCCATCCAGTGAGTTCACTGAAAAATACAACGCCTGGCTGAAGAAGATTCCCAATCACATTTACGCACTGGTCTTCGCCATCAAGCGATTCTACCGACCAGAATGGGGCGATGACTGGGAACGGCACTTCAGTGTGGACCTGGTCAATGGTCAGTCGGGGCATGAACTGAAGCTGGATAACCGCAGTCTGGTGGGAACCTACCTGCGTGTGGGCTACACCGGCTGGCACACCTGGCGACTGTTCAAAGTTCGACAGGACTTTATTGCCGCTTTCAAGGTACAAACCGAAGACGACATCACGGCCTCGACCGTGGTACCAACCCGCTGTGTCGAAGGAATTCCGGAGTACTTTTCCGAGTTCGCACACAAGTTCGCGGAGAACTGCGAATACCGGTTATTCCAGCGCCCGGACGACGCCATCCATCGCGGATTCGACAAGCAGGCCGAAGCCGATCTTGCCCGGCGCGACGTCAATTTCATCTCCAACTACGAACCACTGGGACGCGAACAGGTGGAGGAGATGCGAGCCAAGGTGGTCGACTTCGACGCCTTTACCGAACCGATGAAACGCCTGCTGCGGTCGGTCGAAAAAGGCGAGAGCGGATACATCGTCTGCTCCGACAATCCACGACGCGTGGGGGGTGTCCCGACCAAGAACCCTCGCTATCTGCAGGACCGCCCCGACATGGCCAATCCGATGGATCGCTACGTCGCCCAGATGGGTGTGCGGCTGTTCCGGGCCATTCCAGCCGGTGCGGCAGTTCCGATGCCGGTCAGCGCTGTGCTCTCTGGACGTCGCAACAATCCCCCTGAACCAGAGAAGGGCATTCGGTCGCTCGCGGTCTACAACCCGATTCACTATCAGGAACTGCCGGAACTGTTCATGGACTACATTTGCTCACTCACGGGCAAGAGTCCATCAACCACGGGTGCCGGGAGCGAAGGAGCACTGACCAAAGGTCCCTTCAACGCGCTGCGGACCACCGCCGACTTGAACACGGCACTGGTCAGCATGATTCTGACCGGACTTCATGGCTTCTCCACCGCGGCGGGACACGTCGGTCCGAACGTGCAGTTCGACCACGACATCAGCCTGCTGGTCCCTGAAGTCTGGTGCCGCCTGTCGATCAACGAACGCGATCCACAGCGACTGATCTCGGAAGGGTTGCTGGAACCCGTGACAGATATTGACCAGCCGGATGGTTCAGTAGTTCCAGCTCGCCGACTGGGCTACCGCATCACGTCTCAGTTTATCACCCGCTACTTTGGTCGGGTGTTCGACAACCCGGGCAGCGTCTTCAACGAAGCCATCCTGCGTCCGGAAACGCAGGACCCGGAATCGTTCGCCGATGGTGTGCAGTACATCATGGAAGCCTACGAGCGGGTTGCTCTGCAGTACTTCGAAGATGGTTCCATCGAGGAAGCGTGTCCGCCACTGAAGGTGCTGCTGTCGATTATGGCTTACGGTGAACACGAAGGCCGGGACGAACGACATCCGGAAGTGCGCCGCATGTTCACTCGGGAGGCCCTCCTCACCAGCGAATGGTATCGCGCACGCTTGCGAACCAAGCAGTTGCGGGACATGGACCGCTGGAGCCAGCATCTGCAATCGGTGGAAAACTACCTGCAGTCGAATGTCTCAATCGACCCCGGATTCCGAACCACCCTTGAACACCGACGGGGATTCGCTCAGCAACAGTTGACCCACGTCAGCCATCCAAGCTATCTCGAAGAACTCGTGGGGACCCTCGGAGCCGATCCGCTGGGCAAAACGAACTGAGGTCAGTCCCTCACAGACCACTCAGATGACGGAAGCAGTCTCGGCGCGCTCAGATCTGTGCGTCTAGCCGAGACGGTTCGTCGGTTCGCGGTCTGTAGCGTCAGCGATTGAAGTCAGTCGAAACCCGACAATGGCCAGCCCTCCGGCCAGGAGCAGCTCGACAGCCCAGAACGCTCCTGCTGCCGGAATCGAAAGCTTGCCCAACCGGCTGACACGATGTTGCAGGTACTTGCCAAAGGTGGGCGTCAAATCGCGTCGCTGCTGCTCGAGATCCAGCTCCACCGCCGGGTCGCTTTGAGCAATTCCTTCCAGCACTTGTAGCGCACGGTCGACATCGGGCTGTTCAGACAAATAGGCCTGGTAGGAAATCAGGGCCATATTCCCCAGTCCCAGAATCACGAACTGTGCCACGACCAGCAGCTGTAATCGACTTGCAGGCCAGCTGACCAATCGTCGCCACCACATGCCCAGCGCCAGGCCGCCCAGCAACCCGCAGCCGACGTGAAAGACCACCAGCCGTTTCGCTGAGTGAGGAGCATCCGCAGCCAACAGCGAACCTCCCCACAACGTGAGCAGCGAGAAGAACACCCAGAAAGCGTATTCCCTCACCGACGATCGCCCGATCGCCTGGGATGCGGGGGTACTCATGACTCCTCCATCATTCCCTGACTCAGTGCAGCTTCGGAAAGTTCCTTTCCAGTGATCGCCTTGAACTGCGAAATCACCTGCTGCTTGAACACCCCTGCCGCATCGATCGTTTTGCAGCCTCGACTGCGGGCTTCCTTCAGGAATTCAGAATCATGGGGCAAATGGCTGACATCAAGCACGGTCATTGAAGATCGCAACAGCGAAGGATTCACCTGGCCGTGTTTCGTTCCCAGTTGAACTGTCGGGTCGGCCACGATGAGCGCATCGGTCAGAGTTTCGTACAGGTTGTGATAGGAGACAAATCGACATTCCTGCTGCTGGGCGACCTGTTGTGCTTCTTTGTCACCAGGACCGCATACGCTCACCAACCCTTTGCGCTGGGCGACAGCATACACCATCGACTCAGCCATGCCCCCATTGCCCAGGATAAGCACGTTCTGGCGTTCCAGCGGTCGCTTGCCGCCACCTTCGCCGCCCATCTCAGTTTCCAGTGACCGCAGCCCGGCCCGCCAGAGTGTGTTGTAGCCATGCCAGCCATCGTCGCGTTTGAGCAGCAGGTTCAAATACTGACTGCGCGCATCGTGCGGATCAACGTGATCCGCCAGCGGCACCAGCCTGCGACCGAACCCACCACCGGTAATGACGGCCCGAATCCGCAAGACGTCGAGCATCTTCTTCAAACGCTTCAGGTCGCCGATTTCAATCGGCAGGCAGCGGACATTGAGTCCGGCTTCCTTGAACCCTGCGTTCAAGATACGCGTTGTCGCCAGCTGAGCGGGACCGAAACCGGCAATGGCGACAAAGCCTGTCTTGGAATCGATGTCTCTCCAGTAGTACGTTTCATCAAGCCGCGAAACTGTCGACTGGCCGGGGTACGCTTCCATCCCCTGTTCAAGAGCGGCGTAGATCCAGGGTGAGCCGTATTTGCGGCCCAGCAGTGAGAAGGTCAGTTCGGCCTGCCCCAGTCCAATGCCCACAACCGGAATCGTTCGTTTCTGGCTCACGGCCGCCAGCAATGGCCAGGCATCGTCCAACGTTGGAGTGGGCCAGGTGAACTTGACGATGTCCGCCTTGGCATTGGCCGCTTCATCAAACACGCTGTCGATATCCGTCTCCGGAGCATCCAGCCGGGTGAAGCTGATAACCCGCTGAGTGCTCCCGAACCGTGGCACCTGATTGGCGATGGAGAGATCCAGCTCAACGTATGCCGGTCCGGCGACGATCGCCTGCCGGAGCATCATCAGCCGCTGCTCTTCGGTCCCCTTCCACTTACCGCCATCTTCCGGGCGCCGGCAGGAGACGAGGATGGGCTTGTCGATGGCTGTAATCAGATCTTTAACGTCCGGCTCTTTGTGGAAATGATCCAGGCAGAGTTCGACAAGGTCTCCCTGACGGGCGGCGTTTAACAGATCCGCCTTGGCCAGAGTCCGTGAAGTGGGAGTCACTGTAATGCAGATCATTCTCTTCTCCTTCGCCTGAATTTCGGCCCACAGGCTGCGAACGTCCGAGATTCTAGGGTGTGGAGGGGGATTCGAGAAACGAGTTGCCGTAGGAGTCCGTCCGGTCCTGTTCTAAACTCCGCAGAATCTGCTCATCCGCTTTTCACCTGGTCAGTTCCCCATGGCTCATTCAACTCCTACGGAAGCGTCCCCCCCACTGCCGAATCGCCACGGTTCCAGGCTGGCCCTGCCCGCCGCTCTGGTGTGCGTCGTTTGGGTTCTGGGACTGGCTGCAATGGTTCTGCAGACGGCCAACCCGCTGACCCTCAACCGTCGTCAGATCGAAGTTTCCACCATGGTGGTTCAGGCTGAAGTCACGAGACTGGTTCCAGGAGAAGTCCGCGTCGAGAAATTCCTGCTTGGGTCCGGCAAAGATTCGCAGCTGATTCTGGTCCGCAACCTCAATCAGACTCCAGCCCAGATCGGCCAGCGCTACCTGCTTCCGCTGGTCCCGGTTCGCGATGTCACAGGCACCGTTGCGAATGGGCTGTACGATGTGACTCCAACCGGGTTACCGGAGAATCAACCGTTGATCTACCCCAACTCCGACGAAGCCATGCAGTTGTTCGAAACGCTGCTGAAGCCGTCTGAGGGACAAAAAAATACACCGTGAATTTCTGATCCACGGTGTATCTGGCTTCTGCGGAAGATCGCTGACTGTCAGCTGGCAGACCCGATGGACACTTCTGCATTGAGTGCCTGCTGAATGACCGCCTGCGAGTCCAGCAAGTGGGCACGAGTGTACTCATCCAGCTTGATGCCTTTGGCCTTCAGCAATTCGTCGGCCTTTGAATTCAACTGCTGGAGTTTCATTCGCGCGATGGTTCGAGCATCCGCGGGAGCGCCGCCACCATGTGTGACCAGATACGCGAGCCGTCGCAACGTCTCCCGTTGCAGATTGCGACGGTAGCTGTCAACCAGTGGCTTCCGGTTGGTGAACTCCTTGTTATCCCCTTCCGGAATCGCCCATTCCGAGTACACGCTGTCCGTCAGCAAATCGAAGTGCTCCGGCAGCGTGTAAGCTTCCACCTCGGCGGCAACGCGAGTTTCGTTGTCGAGAATACGCTGCAACCTCATGGAGTCGAGCAACTGCGAAAGGATCATCTGCTGCATACTGAGAACAGTGTCGTGGATGGGATAGTCCAGCCGCGTGGTGCTCGCCGAGCCCCAGTGGCTCCAGCGTGACGCCGCCAGATAGTTGAGCGTCTCACCGTCAATTTCCGGGGCAAACACCGTGCGTGCCAGCAGCTTCATCGCATCCCGCTGCTTTTCCGCCTCGACCACAGTGAAAGGCTGCCGAGCGTCTTCGTCTCCTTTGTGATCGCGGTGGACATACACGCCACCAGGAAACCGGGCAGCCATTCCTGCCGAGCGCCAGTATTCGCCCAGCAGCAGTCCGAATGCCTGTCGTGCGCGCTGGTAGCCTTCCCCTTCGCCGACAGTCTTCTCGACCACCTTGGGCATGATACTCATCGCATGGTCCATCTGCCGTGCCACAAACGCGAGCGGATCGCTGCCCAGGTCAAAGCGGTTGGTGGACGGATCAGGATCAAAGCTGCGAGTGTCTTCGTCTGTCGCGTAGTCGAGACCTTCTTCGGCACCGCGGGCGGCAATCTTCTTCAGCTCAGCCGCTTCATCTCCTTTGATCGGTTTGTAGCCATATTCAATAGCCCAGTAGTCGTACGGTCCCAGCGTCTGGCTGTAATACAATCCCTGATCTTTGGGGTCGGCGGCAATGTTCGCAGGCGCGTAGTCCATCACGCTCGCAACGGTTCCTTCGCGACGACCGCTGTCCTTATCCTGGATACTCTCCAATGACTTCCAGGTGCTCGCCTTGAAGTTGTGGCGCAGCCCCAGTGTGTGCCCCACTTCGTGCATGACCACTTCCTTGAGCCCTTCATGAATCAATTCCTTGGGCAGTGTGCCATCAGCAGAGACACCTTTACCCATGAGCACGGCTCCAGCAAAGCCCAGCTGACGCTGCATTTCCCGGCAATACTGGCAGTTGTGCGGCGAACCATGCGTCACAGGATGGCCGGCAAGCAACAGGTCGTCTTCCGGAGACCAGTTGGGAAGGAACTGTTTTTTTGCATCGGGGCCAAAGGTTTCCCAGCGGCTGCTCCAGCTGTCCAGAAAACTGGCGTCGAAGATGATGTCCGCATCAAGAATCTGGCCGGTCCGTGGATCGACGCGTGAAGGGCCCATGGCGAATCCGGCATCGGCTGTAATCCAGCGGAACGTGTTGTAGTGAACGTTCTCAGGATCAAAGTCCGGATCCGAAGGTTGCAGATCCACCCGGATGGCTCCGGCGAACCCCAGCTTTTCAAAGGCCTTGTTCCATTCCAGAATCCCCGCCTCAATGGTGGGGCGCAGAGCCACGGGAACCGTGTTCTCGATGTAAAATCGAATCGGCTCTTTCGGCGGAGACAGATCGATGTTCGGGTCGAGTTTCTGCAGGTTCCAACGGTTGATGAGTCGCACGAAGTGTTCAGGCTCGTCCTTTTCGGAGAAATCCTTGATCGCCGTCAGGAAGTAACCCACGCGGTCATCAGCCACGCGGGTCTTGTAACCATTCGCTCCGACAGGCGGCAGGACGCTGACACTGTAATGCACATTCACCTGCACGCCACGAGAATCGGGAACCGTCTCCAGAGGAGTGCTGCCTGAATAGACGGCATTGACCTGCAACTCCAGATTGTGATCGAAGTTCTTGACCTTCGCCCATGTCGAGCGATCCGACATGAAGCGGAAGCCCGGTCCGATCTCGCGACCAATATGCTGATCGTCGTTCATGAAGACCGTCCCCAGGTCGACCAGCAGATTGCCCGAAGGGCTCTTTGTCAGAATCGGCAGCGCGTAAATGACACTGTCGCTGTAGGCGAGATCGACGGCAGTCGCTTCGGGGGTGTTTGGCTTGGCGCGGAAACGCACATTACGCTGCAGAACGAACAGCTTCTCATCCACCACACGGAAGCCCCAGATGGCGTCATCGCCAAAATTCCAGGACATGCCTCCCAGGACACTGCCACGGCTGATGCCCTTGGCAATAGACGTGATAATGATGTAGTCGCGTTTGAGATCGGCGGGCGTCAGCTCAACCAGCAGCTGTTGCTCCTTCCGATGCACCGTCCACATCCCCGCCAGCTTTTCTTTGCCTTCCGTCAACTGCTGATACTTGGATTTCTCCGCAGCAGGCGACTTCTCCTGGGCAGACAGGGGACTGGCCAGAAACAATAGAGCGAGCCCCAGCAGCCCGAAACGACGCATCCGTAGCATGTGACTTTCCTCGGAGAGGTTGATATTCCGCAAACCCTGTATTCTACGCGAATCTCGAATCAGGAATAGTTTATCACTGTAGAAACAGGAAGACAAAAAACGACATCGGCTGCAAAGCTTGTTGCCGCAGCTACATTCCACCGCACATCAATCCCGCAAGTCCCATCCAAACAGTCAGTTACAACTTGTCTGCGGAGACATTGGAAGTCTCGCGTTCCGATTGTGCCGCCACGTTGAAATCTGGCGACAAGGTCCACCAACCGCCATCGTTGGGACGACAGCCGCCACTTTGGGCCACCTCGCCCCTCTGATCTCATTCCCGGACGCTCCGATGAAGGCTCCTCGTCAGTGGAGCATCGGGAAAGATTGTGCCACCATATGAGCAGCCATTGATCTCTCTTCCGCCCAATCTTCCATGAGATGAACATGCTGCGTTCCGGTGTCTGGTTGCTCTGCCTGGTGTTTCCTTTGGCACCTGCCACAGTGTGGTCCGCCGAGCGGCCCAACTTTCTGATCTTCATTGCCGACGACATGGCCTGGGATGACTGCGGAGCCTATGGCCATCCGCAGATTCGCACGCCCAACATGGATCAACTGGCCCGGGATGGTCTCCGTTTTGACCGCGCCTATCTTACCTGCTCCTCATGCAGCCCCAGTCGTTGTTCCATTCTGACGGGACGATATCCCCATGCGACCGGTGCCGCGGAACTTCACCAGCCCCTGCCAGCCGAACAGGTCCTGATTGCTCAACCTCTGAAGGCGGCGGGATACTACACAGCCGCCGTCGGCAAATGGCACCTGGGAAATGCCGTCAAGAAGCAGTTCGATCTGGTGCGGGAAGGAGGCGGACCGGGTGGGGAAGAGTTTTGGGTCGAGACGCTGCAAAACCGTCCGCAGGACAAGCCGTTCTTCTTCTGGTTTGCGTCAACCGACCCGCATCGCGACTATCGGCCCGGAGCGATTGATCCACCTCACACGAGCGACGATGTTGTTGTCCCTCCAATCTTTCCGGACTCGGCCGAAGTTCGCAGCGATCTGGCTCTGTACTACGACGAAATCGGCCGGCTCGACGAGTACATCGGCAAGGTGCTGGTGGAACTCGATCGGCAGGGCCAGCGCGACAACACACTGGTGCTTTTGCTCAGCGACAATGGACGCCCTTTCCCCCGCTGCAAGACAACCGTGTATGAAGATGGAGTCCGCACGCCGTTCATCGCGCGATATCCGAACGGCATTTCACAGCCAGGAAGTGTGAATGGCCAACTGGTCAGCAGCATTGATATTGTCCCCACGCTGCTCGAACTCGCGGAACAGCCGCCGCTAGCCACACATCAGGGAAAGTCCTTCGCTCCTCTGTTCAAGCAGCCTGACCGGCCGACCCGTCACGCTGCTTACTCAGAACACAACTGGCACGACTACCAAGCCTTTGAACGAAGCGTAGTCACCGAACGGTTCCGGTATGTCCGCAACTGGCAACCTCAACTGCCCGGCACTCCCCCCGCTGATGCAGTTCGATCTCCGACATACGTCACGATGCAGAAGCTCCGCGATGCTGATCAACTCACACCGCTTCTGAAGCACTGCTTCGCGACACCTCGACCGGAGGAAGAGTTGTACGATGTGACTGTCGACCCTCATTGCCTGCACAATCTTGTAGACAATCCCGCCTATGCCGCAGAGTTGAGTACATTGCGCAACTTGCTGACCACATGGCAATCGGAAACAGACGATGCGTTTCCGGGCACAGAGCATCTCACTCCGGATGGTTTCGATCGCGAGACCGGTTTGCGACTTCCCAAACAGAAGTAGCCGCAACCGCAACACGCCTGTCGTGGAGGGGATTGAACGTTCATGAAGCGAACCGGCTGGATGCGAAAGCTGTTTGGCGACGGGGGAGAACGGGCCGCCTCCCGCTATTTGAAACGTCAGGGATACCGGATTATCGCCCGGCAATCGCTAAACCGTGTTGGCGAAGTCGACATCATTGCCGCCGACGGAGAGACGCTGGTCTTTGTCGAAGTAAAAACGCGGTCATCGCATGTGGCCGGACATCCGGCCGAAGCGGTCCATGCGACCAAGCAACGACAGATTGCCCGCTCGGCCCTGATGTGGCTTAAGCGGCACCGGCTACTCGATCGACGCTGCCGCTTTGACGTCGTCGCCATTACCTGGCGGAAGGGAGAACAACCGCTGATTCAGCACTACCGGGCGGCCTTTGAGCCCCCGATCGACTGGTGACTGGAGTCCCACGTCCTTCCCAGTCTGACGGCGTCACGATAGCATCCCGTCGTTTCCACACACTATCAGGCGACTTTCATGACTTCCCCGGAATCACTCCCCGTACGCGAACCACTGCGTCTCGATCAGTTCCTCAAGCTGGTTGGCGTTGCGCAAACCGGTGGACATGCCAAAGTGATGATCCAGGGAGGCGCTGTCCACCTGAACGGGGCTGTTGAACTTCGCCGCGGCCGCAAGCTGGCTCTGAATGACCAAGTCGAAGTGGACGGCGAGATCTACTCGCCGAATGAGTTTCTTGAGTAGCCGCCAGCGATCAAAGAGCCCGACCGTCAATGCAAACAGTGCCTCGGAACACACGGTTCCGGGGCACTGTTTGTGATTCACCAGGACGTCAGCAGCTTACGCAGCGTGACGGGCTTCGAACGAGAAAATCTCGGGACGAGTCTGCTCGAGCACACCTTCAATAAAGGCCTCGAACACCTGCATGTCGAGCGCTGATGCGGATTCACTTTCCGGATGAAACTGAGTCCCCAGGCACCACCAGTGCTCGTCAATCGATTCGTACGCTTCGATCACACCATCCATCGCCGTGGCGGAAACTCGGAAGGTTGAGGCCAGCATATCAATGGCCATGTGGTGATCGCTGTTGATGCGGATTTCACCTTCACCGTAGATCGAATCCATCTTCGTTCCGGGGACGATTTCGATCACGTGACGCAGGCAGTTTTCCACACCATCGCGATGGCACAGCGACTTCATCACATCTTCCTGCACGTGCTGGAACAGGCTGCCGCCGCAGACGACATTCAGGACCTGCATGCCCAGTCCAATGGCCAGTGTGGGCACCTTCATTTCGTAAGCCAGACGAGCCAGACGACGATCGAAGTCTTCGCGGCGGGTCGGCATCGGACGCGTGGCCGGGTGAGGATCAAATCCCAGGCGAACAGGATCGAGGTCCAGTTTGCAGCCGGTCAGCACGAGTCCATCGACATTCTCCAGGATCTTGCGGAGATCGTCATCTTCCGCCAGAGGTGGCAGCAGAACGGGAATGCCCCCACACTGGGAAACGGAGTCATAGTAGCCTGTAGGCAACCACGAGAAGGAAACCGGCTTTGAGGGACGGTAGTCGGCGTTGATGGCGATGAGGGGCTTGTTCGGCATGTGCAACCTTCCTTGGAACGATGGGGTGGTCAGACGATCGACCTGGGAACCGTGTCAGTGGACGGAACCGAACCGCACAATGGGCGAGGAAGGCAGAAATAGAACCCGGTCAGCAGGCTCGCGTAAGCAACGAGACACCGGCAAAGCCACGGATTCCATTCCGACATTCCTGGACGCATCCTGCAGTCCGATTGCGGTGAGAGATCTTCCAGATTCTCACCAAGGCCTCGAATTTTGACTCAAGAACTGAGCCGCTCCAACCGAGAGCGACGAGGTCCAAGGAAGTTAACTCAGGTCAATGGCAATGTAAAGAACCTGAGGCATTTTGTGCGGTTTTTGATGGTGCAGGCGAACAAACCACAACATCTTGTGGAATTTTGTCATGACGGGTCCCGGAGAGCGCGGCCCTCGCTATGCGGAAGGCCGCCGTTGCCGTCGCATGGCGAGGGCAGCGTTCCCTGCACTACGATGCCCGTCGAAATCGCACTTCGATACGGGGGAGAACAAACGGCATGGCTGTGCTGGTGACAGGCGGCGGAGGGTTTCTGGGGCGGTACATCGTCGAGCATTTGCGTGCCCGGGGCAAGCAGGTCCGCAGCCTGGCCCGAGGACAATATCCCGAACTCGCCGCGCTGGGCGTAGAGTGCATTCAAGGGTCCGTAACTGACGAAGCAACCGTGAATCGGGCCTGCGCGGGTATCGACACTGTCTATCATGTCGCTGCAATTCCCGGCGTGTGGGGCCCCTGGAAACGGTACCACGATGTGAACACCCTGGGCACAAAGCACATCATCGCAGCCTGCCGACAACATGGCGTGAAACAGCTGATCTACACCAGTTCACCCAGCGTCGTGTACGACGGACAATCGCATGACCAGGCCGATGAAACACTTCCCTACCCGGACCACTACCTCTGCCACTATCCGCATTCGAAAGCACTGGGTGAACGGGCGGTGCTGGCGGCCAATGGTCCTCAATTGGCCACGGTGGCACTGAGGCCGCATCTCATCTGGGGGCCACGCGACAACCATTTGCTGCCGCGACTGATCCAACGGGCCATGTCGGGGCGGCTGAGGCGAGTTGGTGATGGAACGAATCGCATCTCGATGGCATATGTCGAGAACGTGGCTGCCGCTCATCTTCAGGCCGCGGCGGCACTACACCCCGGTTCGTCCGTGGCGGGGCAGGCATACTTCATCAACGAGCCGGAACCGGTCAATCTGTGGAACTGGATCGATGAGCTGCTTGGTATCGCTGGACTTCCGCCGGTGAAGAAACGCATCTCAGCGAGAATGGCCTGGACAGCGGGAGCCATCCTCGAAGGAATCTATGGAACGCTCCGATGGGAATCAGAACCAATGATGACGCGGTTCGTCGCATCCCAACTGAGCCAGTCTCACTGCTATAGTGTGGAGAAAGCCCACCGCGATTTCGGGTATGCGCCTCAGGTCAGCGTGAGCGAAGGAATGCAACGGATTGAACCCGAACTGAAAGCACTGGTGGCGTCGCTCCGAGGTTGATCCACACCGCGAGGGAGAAGCACATGGCCATTCGAGTTGGCATCATCGGAGCGGGCGGTATTGCCGCCAAACTGCATCTGCCTGAACTCCAGTCCGTCGAGGGAGTCGAAGTCGCCGTGCTGGCCGGTCGGAAGGTTTCGCGGCTGGAAACTCTTTGCCGCAAGTTCCATGTCCCGAGCTGGACGCAATCTTTCGACGAAGTGCTCACAGACCCAACCCTCGACGCCGTCGTCATTGCGGTCCCGCATCCACTGCACGTGAAGTACGGCCTCAAGGCACTGGATGCAGGAAAGCATGTGCTGATGCAGAAGCCACTCAGTACATCACTCGATGAAGCCGATGCTTTCGTCACTGCCGTGGAGCAGTCCGATCGCACGGTACTGGCATTGCCATTCGTAGCGCGCCCCCATGTGCTGGCTGCGCGCGAACTCGTGCAGCAGGGAACATTGGGCACCGTCTCGTCCGCCCATGCCCGTTTCAGCCACGGCGGTCCGGAGGTTTACTACGCCACCATTCAGGCCATCATGGAAGAGGAACTGGATGACGAACTCTGGTTTTTCGATGCCAGCAGGGCCGATGTGGGCGCACTGTTCGACATGGGGGTGTATGCCATTGCGCACCTGGTGGCGGTACTCGGTTCCGTCACTGCGGTGACCTGCCGGATGACAACAGTCGCCAAGCCCACGACGCTCGAAGACACTGCTGCCTTGCTGCTGGACTTCGAAAGCGGGGCCCTCGGAACAGCCGAGACTGGCTGGTGCGATGGAGCCCGCACCTATGGCTTCTCCATCCATGGCACTTCCGGGAAGCTCGTTAATCCACCGCTGACCGGGGACCTGATTCACATGCAACCAACATCACTGGTGGACGAAGATGCTCCGCTGAAGTCTGCTTCCATCAACACGACCGCATTCCCCAACATCCACGCCCATCAGCACTGGGCCAACTGCATTCGAACGGGCACCCAGCCTTCAATTGCCAACGTCCACATGGCCCGGCATGTCACGGAAATTATGCTGCGTGGACTGGAATCGGCAAAGGAAGGGCGAACGGTGGCAGTGACTTCGCGGCTGTGAGTAGCGAGCGGGGTTAGAACCATAGCCGACAGCCGAAGACTGGGCCGTGAAGGTCCTGATGGCCAATCCGCAGGTAGTCGTAGCCGGTAAAGACTTCGAGCTGCTTCCAGATCAGCCCGGCGGAACTGTGAACATGGAACAGACTGGCTGAGCCGAGCGTGCCGATATCGAATGTCGTTTCGAACACATAGGGCTTCGCGGGAGTCATCGTCACTCCGTAGGTGAAGTTGAAACCGAATTCACTCTGATGGTCCTCGCCCAACCAGTTGAGGCCCAGTCCGGAATGCCACTGCACTTGTTCGCTCTGTGCAAACCGGTACACCAGATTCGCGTCCCCGGTGAACAACGTGTCGGTTCCGCCGGAGACATCTTCGAACCAGGAGTTGAACTCGGCATCGAGTCCAAACCGTGTGCTGGTATCAATTCGCAGTCGCTGCCCGGCCCGATGAAGTCCGCCGAAATCGGTGCCATACTCCGACGAAAACCACAGGCCTGCTCCATCGAAGTCTGGCGGATTGTCGAGGCCAATCGACAAATACCCTTCGCGATCGAATTGATACGGGTACGCGAGAAAGTCCGCATCGTACTTGTATTCATCGCCAATGGCCGAGGCCGGGAGCCACCACGGCGAAGTGAAGGCGAACAGCAGCGGCGGCCCGAGCAATTCCGAAAGAAAGTCAGATTCATCGTCGTCGCAGTGGTTGTGGCGATGCGATTTGGACGGAACAGTCGGACGTGCCTCGCTGGTCTCCTGACGCACCCCCTCCAGTGAATCGGCCGCCGCTGCCTGCGTCAGCAGACAGAGCAGAACGAGCGAGAGCATGTCAGCCAAATTTGGCGGGCGACACATCAACTTTCCTGGAAGAAATAGGCGACGGATGGCGGGGACTTTCGGCAGAATTGCCAGACAGGTCAACGTCAATTCATCCCGGCTGCCCGCCCGCAACACCCCCCTGCCGAGTCCTGAAATGCAACCTGCACGGAATGTTCTGCTGGTGACGAATGAACACGCTCTCGCACAGCCATTTGCTGAAATCCAATCGGGAACCGGGCGTTTTCCAGATCATACCGGCTCTGCGTGCTAGGTTTTCACCGGCTGCATGACACATTGGCCGCTACATCAAACTGCACTACCGGAAGTCTCATGAAATCCACATCACAACTCCTGAGCTATGCCCTCCTGGCAGGTGCCGTCAGTCTTTTTCCTATGGATGCGCATCGAGTCGATGCGGGCTGCAAGTGCCAGGGAAATGCCGTCGGTGGTGCCCCTGTGGAGGTCATGAACGGTGCACCGCTGGTTGCCGATCCCGGGTTTATGCACGCCCCAATGGCTGCTCCAGTGGGCATCGGACCAGTCGTCGCTCCTGGAGTCGCTCCCGGAATGACCGAAGCTCCGGTTCCGCCGCCGGGAACAATTGGCCGCACCTATCAGCTGCGATCTCGCTCGGTCCCCACGACGAAGCATCCCCGGGCCGGGATGATTGATGTGTATGTGACCGGGGCGACCAACGTCATCGTTCACGACATCAATGAATATCGGACCGAAGACAAACTTGAAGGTTACCGCAGCGCTCACGACCCCAACCTGTATCACTTCCTCTCGGAACCGCTCGTTACCGGAATCCCCCACATCTATCGGGTCGAAGTTCACACCGATGGACCGAACGGGCCAGATGTCCGGGAACAGTTCGTGAGGCTGATTCGCGGTCGTATTGTTGAGTTGCGGTTCTAATCGGACCGGCGAGCCTCACCACAACCCGCGCTGCTCCCAGTTGGGATCGAATCCCGTTCCTTCGGCAGCAATGGATTTGACGTCGGCGAAGATCTCGCTGAGCAACACACGCGGAACACGGCTGAGCGGCAGCTTCGCAGCATCCCAGGCAACCGGCTGAGCATCCTCGCCGAGCGGCACAAAGTAGAACGACCGCAATGCTGCGGGGATGTCTTCTTCCGGCACGAAACTGCCGGTGAATTCCAAGCGGGCTTCCAGCCGCAGCGAAGGAAATGGCTTCGCATACCACCAGAAGCTTCCCGCATCCTGCACTGCTCCGCGAGTCCAGTTGAGACGATTGGCTTTGGACCGCAGCCGGAACGTCGTCAGCATATGCCCCTGAAACGTCATTACGTCCGTGGCATGCAGCATCTCCGGCGTGAGCGACCACGCCTCTCGATTGAACTGTGGGAACAGAGGCTGCACGTCATAGTCGGCCAAATGCTCAATCCACGCCTGTTCCAGTTCCTGTGGCAACGAGCACGTATGCGCCAGACCGATCTTCAGTTCCGGTGTCAGTTCAACTGGCTGGTCCTCATGATCCGTCAGTGACCCATCTTCCAGGGGACGGAAGACTCTCACCACTTCCATTGATTCCCCGGCTTTCTCATCATCCTTTGTGACGCGGACAGCCATCCACACCAGCCTCGTACACAGCGGGCCAACAATGGGATGCATCCGCAGATCGCGCAGCCAGTCAGCGACAGACCACGTCCGCTGAGTGCAGAGTGCCTCGTAGAAGCGTTCGGTTTGCCGTTTGGTCAGTTCGCGAACGGTCTTGCGAGCCTCGGACAGCGACTTCTTCGCCATCTTCACCAGTTCCGGATCATCCTGTTTTCCGGCGGCCGGGAGGTTCTTCAAAGCCTTGCCGTCGCTGTTGGCAATCCGTAGCCGCAGGTCATCCGTCAGCGTGACAATGAACGACCGTGGTCCATAGTCGAGAACCATGCGGGCAGCAGTAAGCGCCGGTGTCCCATTGTCGTTGGCCTGTCGCGTGAAGCCCCCGTCGGGCAATGTGCGGTCGGCCAGTTCGTCCAGTGTCCAGCCTCTCCGCTCGGCCAACGACTGCACATGTCCAGCCGCCACTTTCTGCAGAGACTTTGTGCGAAAGCGAGTCGAGACAGCGATCAGAGCCTGAATCGCCACCGGATCATCGATCCACGCCAGAACCTCCAGCAGCGCCTTGCACTGCGCCAGCCGCTGACCGAACCACTTGCGAAGATACTGCTCAATCAGGCGGACACATTCACGGTCACCACCAATCGCCACGAGTGACAACACCCCCTTCTGGCCGATCGCCGAGCCGACACAATGACTCGAATGCTCGTTGAAGAGCGATTTGTATAACTCCTGTTCGGACGCGTATTGTTCGCGTGCCCACGGCTGTGTCCACAGAGCCCGCGCCTCCCGCCCCGCCTGCTCGGCGACCTCGGAAACCGGCGGGGTCCTCGTGTCTTCTTCAATCCAGCTCGCCAGCAGAAACCGAGCGAGCCGAGCGACGTCGCCCGGTCGACACAGTTGGAGGTAACGCTGCACCAGCGGGCCAGGCGCGATATTCTTCCGCACGACCGACTGCAACACCCACCAGCCCACGATCTCCGGTTCCACGCGTTGGCCGGTATCACTCCAGAACAACTCCGGCAACGTCTCCAGCAGCAGCCATTCCGATCCTTTGGGCCGTTTCTTCTTCAGTCCCTTCCGGGCTTCCTGCAGCAGTGCCGCCCGATCAAGAAACTCGTTGACATCGGCTCCCAGCCGATCAAGAGCCTGAATCAATGTCCCTTTGACGACTTCCTGTTTCTCATTCAGGAACGCCTCTCGCAACGAAGGAATCGCCGAAGGATCGCCAAGTTCACCGAGCCAGTTAGCGGCGGCGGCACGAATCGCCTGCCGCCCCTCGTGCAACGAGGCCATGACTCTCGGCAATTTGTCGGCAACGCGTGCCAGCACCTGCTGGGCCGGGGCCCGCATCGTCTTTTGCTCGCCAAGCGCATACTCCCACATCAGCGGGACGACACCTTCCGGCAGAGTGGGGAACATCCCGAGGACACGAAACGCCGTCGCCAGAAGCTGATGTCCCTGATGACTGTTGATCGCCGGTCCCATTTCGCCGGAGAAGCAACTCACCAGCAACTCAAGATGTTCATCGAAGTACGGCCAGATCGCCTCTGCGTCCCAGTCGCAGAACACATGAAACCCGGAGTTCAATTTCAGCCACGCTTCTCCCAGCGCTGCGGGCGAAACCCCCGGAAGCGTCTGCGCAGCGGCGCTGAGTTCGCGCAGTCCGAAGGCCCCCCTGGATCGTCGATAATAGGCATCGAGATCATGCGATTTCTTCCACCACAGAGCCGCTCCACGGGCTCCATTCGCATGCAGATCGAGATGCCCCAGAGCATGGGCGATCCGCACAACCTGCACGAGATGAACTTCCGGGGGAGCAAACCAGTCGCCCAATGGTTCCATGTTCCAGGCGTACAGCCGAAGTTCGCGTCGCATGGGTGTGAACTTCCGGCTGGCACCGGAGACGTAGTCGAACAGGGCCTGCAGCGTGTCGGCATCAACCGGCTCGGGCAGATGCGGCTCGGACACCCAGACCGGACGATCGGGAGCGTTGAATTGCTCCAGTTGCCGATCGTAATTCAACCTCGCGCGAACATAGCCTTTGGCAAACGCTTCCAGCAGTGCCTGCTGTCCGGCCTCGGGGAACGGAACCACGCCGGCCACAGCCGTGTAAGGAGACAGGTTGGGCGGGTCCGAAGGCATGGCAACAATCGGCAGTTGGTGAGGTCGAAAGCATCCCGGGGCATTCGTGATATCCGGCAGCGCGACAGATCGGCAAACCCGCGCCCCTGGAAACAACAATCTGCTCCGCAGGCATAAATCATGCGAAAAACTTGTCTCGCCATGGCTCGTTGGTTCATTGTACACTATCTGAAGATCGGGAGGGAACTCCCCTCCAGGCGGTCATTGGTCGAAGGTTCGGACCAAGACAGCGTGAGGTGCCCCGATCACCAAGGACGGAGAAAGCCAGCTGTGGTGCGTTCTACCCGAGACGTCCATGTTCACGGGTTCCTCGTGCTTCCGGAAAATCGTTTGGCCCATGCAGCGGTCAAGCGATTGTATCCGCAGGGACGAGGACGTCGGGAGACTGTCGTCACATTGTTTGGCCCTGTCGGATGCGGCAAGTCGCAACTTGCCCGCGAACTGATGCGTCAGTGGGAGCAATTGGGCAACGACGTGCGGGTCCGTAGTCTGACAGCGTCCGAGTACGCCGCGCAATTTGCTCAAGCCTCTGCAGCCGGCAGCATTCCAGCATTCCAGAACCGCTATCGGCGCGATGTCGACCTGTTGATCGTCGAGGACATCCAGGCCCTCGGTCCCCGTCCCGAGACGCAACGAGAACTGACAGCCACGATTGACGAGACCGTCAGCCATGGCGGTCGTGTCCTGCTGACATCCACCAAAGCGCCCGGAGAAATTGCCGGGCTCTCTTCCAGGCTGGTGAGCCGGTGTCATGGCGGCGTCTGTGTGGCGATGCAGGAGCCGGCAGGAAGCAGTCGCGAGCTGCTCGTCCAGCACTTCGTTTCCGCCATGCAGTTCCCTCTGCCCGAAGAACTCTCTGCCCGCATTGCCCGGCAGGTGAAAGGGGGACCGCGAGATCTTCTCGGATTCCTCTATCAGGTGCTGGCACGGATGGGCCAGTCGCGGCGACTGACGGCTTTGCCGGGTATTATTGACGACCTGATCGCTCAACAGGTGAGCGGCCCGGATGTCAGCGTGGGCGATGTGGCCCGGGTCACAGCGCGGCACTTTCACATGACGATGCAGGAATTGCGGGGCCCTCGTCGGGCTCAGCAGATTGTTCTCGCGCGGCAGCTGGCCATGTACCTGACCCGCGAGCTGACCGATCTGCAGCTGCAGGAAATTGGCGAGTATTTCGGCGGACGAAATCACAGCACGGTGCTGCACGCCTACCGACAGATGGAATCGAAGGTCGAATCCGATGCCGTTGTCGCGCATCACCTGGAACAGATTCGCACCCGGCTGAGCGACCCGCTGCACGCCATGGCCCGCTAGGCCTTCTGCCTTGCTCCCGCAGAAACGGCGGCGTCCAAACGCATCTTGCCGCAACTTGCCCATTCCCGGTACAACCCCGGCTGCCTGCGAGGGGTTCCGGGGGCCATTGCGCCGCCGGTTCGGGCTCCTTGCCTGTTTCACGAAGTATCCCGCCCCATGTTTTCCCGCGTCCGTGACTGGCTTTGCCCTGATCTCGGGATTGATCTCGGGACAGCGAACACCTTGATCGCTGTCCGCGGGCAGGGCATCGTTGTGGACGAACCATCCGTCGTGGCCCTGGAAAAGGGATCTCGGCGAGTGTTGGGACGAGGCACAGCAGTCGGCAAGCTGGCCCGGCAAATGATGGGCCGCACTCCCGAATCGATCACCGCCATTCAGCCCCTGCGTCAGGGAGTGATTGCGGACTTCGAAGTCTGCGAGGCAATGCTGCGATATCTGATGCAGAAGGCGGCCCAGCAACGCGGAGGGATGCGTCCCCGTGTCGTGATCGCCGTCCCCTGCGAACTGACCCCTGTTGAGAAACGCGTCATCTTCAACAGTGCCGAACGGGCCGGAGCAGGTCGTATTTACCTGATCGAGAAAGTCAAAGCGGCCAGTATCGGCGCCGGTCTGCCAATCAGCGAACCCATCGCCAACATGGTGTGCGATATCGGCAGCGGGACGACTGAAATTGCCGTCCTCAGCCTGGCAGAGATGGTCGCCAGCCGCTCCCTCAAAGTGGCGGGAGATGAAGTCGACAATGCCATCGTCAACTATGTCCGCCGCAAGTTTTCGCTGCGAATTGGTGTCCGTTCCGCAGAACAACTGAAAATCGACGTTGGCAGTGCCTATCCACTCGACGAAGAACTGCACGCCGAAGTCCGCGGCCTCGACATCATGAGTGGCATCCCCCGCAAGGCGATCATTTCCAGCGAGGAAGTTCGCGAGGCGATGCAGGAACCGCTGGGAGCCCTCCTCGAAGGGGTGCGGTCGGTCATCGAACGCTGTGCCCCCGAGTTGATTGCCGACCTTGCGGAGACCGGACTGGTGCTGTGTGGCGGAACCGCATTGCTGCGTGGCATCGACGCATTATTCCGCGAGCAACTCGGCATTCCGGTGCGGATCGATGAAGACCCGCTAACCACAACAGCGCGGGGAACGGCGATTTGCCTGGAGCATCTGCAACACTGGAAGGGACGTTTCCAGTCGGAGGCCGCCTAGTGGAACGTCAACTGGAACAGTGCGGGGGCCACAGCAGGCTTGCCCGGCAGTGCCTCGTGAGGTTGCTGTCCACCGGGAGCGTGACGCCAATCGGCATGCCGGGACGACTCGCAAACCAGATGACCTGGTCCATCCAATCCACTCCTGCGCTCCCGCCATTCATCCCGTCCCCCATACGTCATCAAGTCTGCGGCGGAACGTAACTCATGTCCGTTCGACCGGCACGTTCTGGAACGCGAAGAACAGCCAGCTGGCTGGTATGGGCCGCCTGCGGGCTTTTCGCCGCTGCTTTGTGCCTCGCTCCCGATCGCACGCTGGTTCCCGCCCGCAAGTTGGCACTTGATCTCGCCGGCCAGGGACTCGAACTCTCTTACCAACTGCAGGACCGCAG
This sequence comes from Planctomycetaceae bacterium, assembly GCA_020426515.1. Classification (GTDB taxonomy): domain Bacteria; phylum Planctomycetota; class Planctomycetia; order Planctomycetales; family Planctomycetaceae; genus JACKHO01. Next base: position 48,459 of record JAGQPW010000004.1, read on the forward strand.
CGAGACAGCATTACCAGATTCACGAGAACCCATGAGCCAGGAAATGGCTCGGCTTGAACTGGCCAGGCGCCAGCTGGAAATTCAGACGGCAGAATTGAGGCGGCAACTGCAGGAACTGGAAGCGCGCGCATCCGCGCCATTGAATGTCACGCCGCATCCAACATTGATGAAACACGCCGCGATCGAAGCTCTGGTGCTGGGCCGTCTCGGGTTGGCCACTCCTGAACGTCAGCTGATCATCAATCTCGGCACTTCATCTGGCATTCGCAGTGAAGAACTGGTCATTTCGCACTCGGACCTGCTGATCGACCTCGGGACTGACCACGGGTTGTCTGCCGACGACTTATTGCTGACCGGGCAGACGCTATGGGGACGCGTGGTGCAATCGGGACGCTGGACCAGCACCGTGCGACGGCTGACCGACGGCGAATTCCGCACTGCGGTGAGGCTCGTTCGCAGCAGTCCGCAGGGGCCTGTGTTTGGAGCTCGCGGCATCCTTGTCGGGACGGGAACAGGCTGTCACCTCGAACAAGTCTCTGCGACCGAACCTGTCTCCGTCGGCGATCACATCTACACCGATGCTGCAGTCACTTCACCTCACCCGCTGTATTGCGGCTTCGTCACTGCTGCCGAACTGGAGCCGTCTGACAGTTTCTGGACAATCGAAGTCCAACCCGCTGCCGAGGAACAGCCGGACAAACTGGTGGTGCTGCGTCCCGAACTGAATGCATTGAGACTATCTGCAGAACCAGCCAGTACATCGCCGAACACACAACCCACATCGAACTGATCCTGTCCATGGCCTACGATTCACAACTGGCCGAGCGCATACGTCCGTTGATGCTCGTCCTCGGGTGTCAGGAGAAGAAGATGTTTGGCGGACTCGGATTTCTGCTGAACGGCAACATGTGCGTCGGCGTATGGAAAAACTCGCTCATTGCTCGAGTCGGTCCCGATGAGTACGACGCGGCTCTATCGCTACCCGGGGCAAAAGAATTCGACATCACCGGGCGGGCCATGCGAGGCTGGGTATTGGTCGAAAACCACGGACTGCCGGCGGACGACGATTTGCAGCAGTGGGTGCAGCGGGCAATCGACTTCGTGCTGTCTCTTCCGGCGAAGGGTTGATCCCTCCCGGTGAGACTACTTCTTGCCCTTGGCTCGCTGCTCGGCAAAGAAGTCCTGTAACAGGCTGGCACACTCTTCTTTGAGCAGCCCCCCCACGACCGTACAGCGGTGATTCAGCCTCGGATCTTCGGTGATCTGATACAGAGTGTGACACGCCCCCCCCTTGGGGTCGGTGGTCCCATACACAATGTTGGGCATGCGGGCCTGCACTATGGCTCCAGCACACATCGGGCACGGTTCGAGCGTCACGTACAGCGTGCAATCGATCAACCTCCACGAATCCAGCGCCTGCGCTGCCTGCGTGATCGCAATCATCTCGGCATGCGCGGTCGGGTCGTTGAGCGTCTCCCGCTGATTGTAGCCCTCTCCGATCACACGGTTTTCAAACACGATGACCGCCCCCACCGGAACTTCCTGCTGGTCATAAGCCAGGCGGGCCTGATCAAGAGCCCTGCGCATCCAGCGTTCCTCAGGTTGCAGCGGATTGATGGGGACAGGCTGAATCACGGGAAGCGGCGGGATAAAGGAAGCGGGAGACGGTTTGGGTCGGTATGGTAGCGAAGGTTCGAGTTTACAGCATCATTCTCGCGACACATGCCTGTACCCTGTTCCCAATTCCTGTTCAGGACGTAGAATCACGGGTCCATTCATCTTGCCTTACTCCAGACCAGCGACGACACATGGATTTTGATGCACGGCTGCGCAAAGCAATTGAACGCGGCGAAAAAGTTCGAGACTTGCGAAGCCAGGAGGCTCAGGCGCGGGTACTGAGTGAAGAAGAGCTGCGAAATCTGCACGCCGGATTTCGCATCGAGCTTTCCGACCACATTGAGCAATGCCTGAAGAAAATCGTCGAACACTTTCCAGGATTTGACTTCCAGACCGTCGTGAGTGAGGAAGGCTGGGGGGCAAGAATTCGGCGCGACGACCTGCAGATGTCTGGTGGCCGTTCCAACTCTTTGTACAGTCGACTCGAAATGTTGGTCACGCCCTTCAGTCCCACGGCCGGAATTCTCGAACTCTCGGTCAAAGGGACCGTGCGAAATCGTGAAGCAATGAGCCGCAAACACTTTTATCGACTGACGGAAGTTGATCTCGATTTATTTCGTGAACTGATTGATCAGCGTGCCCTTGAGTTTGCCGAACTCTATTCCGCAACCACTTAGTCTCGCTGTCCCGCCAACGCTCACTCGACCGGCAAATTCAACGGGCCACTCCATGAGTCGACATACTGACCTTCAACGCGTTCTCGATCTGGGGCTGGTGGCGATCATCCGGGCTCCCTCGGGCGAGCAACTTGTGCAGGTGGCCGAAGCGTTGCTGGCCGGAGGAATTGATGTCCTCGAAGTCACTTTCACTGTCCCCGGAATTCTGGACATCCTGAAAGAAATCCGCGCGGCATTGGGTGACCGCATTCTGCTGGGAGCCGGCACGGTGCTTGACCCGGAAACGGCCCGAGCCGCGATCCTGGCCGGAGCCGAATTCATCGTCACCCCGACCGTGAATCCCGACGTCATTCGCATGTGCCATCGCTACGACAAACTTGTGATGGCCGGAGCATTCACTCCCACGGAAATTCTGACTGCATGGGACGCCGGGGCCGACATCGTCAAACTGTTCCCCGCGGACATCGGCGGGCCGAGCTATCTGAAGACCATCCATGGGCCGCTTCCTCAGGTGCGACTGTTACCCACCGGGGGCGTGAACCTCAATACATTGAAAGACTTTGTCGACGCCGGAGCGTGTGCCGTTGGACTGGGCAGCGCTCTGGTGGAGAAGGCCGCTCTGGCCAATGGTGATATGATGCGTGTGCAAACCCAGGCTGCCGCCTTTGTGCGGCAGATGCAGGAACTGCGCACGCGCCGAGAATAGACTGAGTTGGGAGTTAAACAATGCTGCGCTGGCTATTTGCAATCACTCTGTTTTCGCTCGGAAACCTCACCCCGATCCATGCCGAGGTCATCGGTCGCGAAGGACAAGGCTGGCTGGAGCGTGAGAACGGTCAACTCATCCTGCACCTCAAAGGGTCACCCCGCGAAATGGGTCTGCAGCATGGCCGTCTCCTGAAAGACCACATCCAACAGAATCTCAAGACCCTGCTGGAGATCAAGGGAAACCAGGCGCTGGTCGACTTCGGCCCGCTCAAGCTGAAGCCCCGGACGGCGATTGAAGCCATCATTGCGATTCAGCGTGCACACGTTCCGGACTGGTACCTGGAGGAAATCGCCGGACTCGCCGAAGGAGCCGAAGTCCCGGAGATGGACGCGCTCGTGGCCAACTTCATCCCGGAGATGTTCCACTGCAGCGGCTTCGCACTGATGAATTCCGCCACTGCTGACGGCACGTTGTACCATGGACGCGTCCTCGACTACGCAACCGACTGGGGCCTGCAGGATCACGCGCTCGTGCTGGTGGCCGAACCGGAGGGAGGTATTCCGTTCGTCAATGTGACGTATGCGGGATTCGTTGGCTGCGTGACCGGAATGAATGTTCACAACATTTCTATCGGCGAAATGGGTGGAGGGGGCCTCGGTCACTGGCACGGCGTTCCAATGGCCGTTCTGATGCGTCAGGCACTGCAAACGTGCGAGACATTCGATCAAACCATCGACCTGTACCGCACCTCACCACGAACCTGCCAGTACTTCTACGTTGTTGCCGATGGCAAGACGAACAAGGCAACGGGAATGGAAGCTTCGTGGGATCGCTTTGAGCTCGTCCTGCCAGGAGTGAAGCACGAGTTGCTGCCGGAACCCGTCCACGATTGTGCCCTGCTCTCCGCCGGCCAACGCTACCAGTTACTGGTGGAACGCGTGAAGGAACAACATGGGCAAATCACCGCTGAGTCCGCTCTAAAGCTGATGGACCGTCCGGTCGCGATGAAGTCCAACCTGCACAACGTCCTGTTCGAACCGCAGACGACCCGGTTCTGGGTGTCCCACGCCGGTTCGGACGGAACTCCTGCCGCCGATCGTCCCTACAATGCGTACCAGCTCAGTGAATTGTTGTCGCGTACGCCCGACAGGAAGGATGCCAATTGATGCGAAGCCTGATCTCCGGAATCGCCTGCCTGCTGCTGAGCACTCAACTGGTCCTGGCCCAGCAGGTCGGAGACAAGGTGATGCCCCGCGAACCGACCCGTTTGCGCGTGGAAAAGGAAGCGATTGCCTCGGTCACCCAGTTCGACCAGTTGCAGATCGAACAGATCAGCCAGGATGCCGCATGGCTCTGGGTCAGAACGCCGCAAGGGACACGAGGCTGGATTCGTCGCGAAGATGTCTTGCCGGTTGCTTCGAACGCTTTGGCCGCATCACCCCAGCCGCAAACGACTGCCGCGCCGGGGACGACGTTCTTCATTGGCTGGCTGGGGGCGGCACATATCGCTCTACTGCACGATCACCTGGGCACACTCGCTCAATTGCGCGAACTCAAACCGGAAGACGTTGCCCCGCTGCAGGCACGATTGAAATCAGTACGGGAACAGGTCCGACTCCTGGCAAGGCAAGTGGAAACACGGCTGGCCACGGAGCAGGCAGGACCGGGTATGACGATGACCCGACTGCAACTCACACAGTTGCTCGCTGCGATCGAAAATGAAGTCAACGCACTCGACAACCTCGTCAGCTTTCCGACAGCGGAAGCCCGGGCAGCGTTTAACGAAGCAAGGCGAGTCGCAGAACAGACATTCCAGCTGTTGTCGCGACCTCCGGAGATTTCGTCCGAACCCTCTCTTTAGACGAGACTTCGGTAGAATACCAAGCCCCCCATTGCGACCGATGCCGGCCTTGGGGCGACAAGAACGGGAGCTCATCGCGAGGCTATATTCACATTCATCGCGGTACGGTTAAACCACAGTGGATTTGTATTGAAGCGGGACCATACAATGGTGATCCCTCGCCATTTACTGTGATTTCTGTCCCGCCCACCCTGGAAGTTGTGACGCCTCCTTATGCGCCCCGTCCCACCGACTCGGTTGATCGCCTTTCTGCTTATGACATTGGTCTGTGTGACCACTCAGGCCGATGACGCGAAGCCAGACCTTGCCGCCCCCAACTTCAACGACCACATCAAGCCGATCCTGCGCCAGCATTGCCTGAAATGCCACGGCGAAGACATGCAGGAAGCGGACCTCAACATGCAGGCCTATGCCGCTCTGTTGCGAGGGGGGAGCGGCGGCAAGATTGTGGAAGCGGGCCGCTCCAGTCAAAGCCTGATGTTTCAAGTCATCAGCACAGATGATGCCGATGCGCGAATGCCTCCCAACAGCCCCCCGCTGTCCGCTGAGAAAATTGCGCTGATCCAGAAATGGATCGACACCGGTCTGAAGGAAGCGGCCAACAGTGCCTCCATGGTGGAGCGTCGCGACCTGACGTTTGCACCTTCGGCGAACGCCGGCTCCAAGCCGGATGGTCCGCCCGCGATGCCCGAACAACTGGCGGTCGTCCAACTGCCGGAAGTCCACCGCCCGTTGCCGGTACTCTCCATGCACACCAGTCCCTGGGCTCCCCTGTTGGCGGCATCAGGACAGGGACATGTTCAACTGCTGAATACCGAGACTCGCAAGCCGATTGGAAACATTGCATTTCCTGAAGGTGAACCGCATGTGATTCGCTTCAGCCGAAATGGAGCAGTATTGATGGTGGCTGGGGGTCGACCGGTCCAGTCAGGTCGCGTGGTACTGTTCGATGTGCAGTCGGGGAAACGCATGGCCGAACTTGGCGACGAGATTGATTCGGTTCTGGCAGCCGACCTGAGTCCCGACCAGAACCTGGTCGCCCTGGGAGGAACCGGTCGGATTGTGAAAGTCTACTCCACGACGGACGGCAATCTGCGATACCGCATCGACAAGCACACCGACTGGATCACGGCGATCGCATTCAGCCCGGATGGGACCAAACTCGCCACAGCCGACCGCGCTGGAGGGATTCACCTGTGGGATGCTCAAGGTGGAGGCATTCTGCTCAATCTCCCGGAACATAAGTCTGCTGTGCGGGGGCTCGACTGGCGGGCTGACAGTCGGCTGCTCGCTTCGGTGGGCGATGATGGAAGCATCATCTGGTGGGACACGACTGATGGGTTCCCAGCCATCAATAAATCGAATGCCCATCCTCCCAGACGACCTCCAGGGACATACGGAACCATCCCCAATGGTGTCCTCAGCTGTTGCTTCGATCAGGCCGGCAACCTCGTGACGACTGGTCGCGATGGCTACGTTCGCCTGTGGGGTCCTGATGGCAGCCCGAAGCAATCATGGAACGTCGAAGGCGGGATGCCGATCAGCAGTGCGGTGCCCTATTCCGGCGGTGTCGTCATCAGCGGCGATACGGCCGGCGAGATCAAGTTCTGGGACGTCAAATAATTCCGCCGCAAGAGCGAAGCCTGCTTCGCCCGCGAAACAACCAAGACACGAACCTTCCTTCAATCGGGACAGTGTGATGAGCAACCACATGTACAGTCGACGCGGCCATAAGGCCATCTCCCGCCGCAGCGCTCTTCAGGCGGGTGTCTTTGGAGCACTCGGGTTGACTCTCGGAGACATGTTGCGGCTGGAGGCCGCTGATAACCAGGCCTTCACCCAGGCGGCAGGACAAGCCAAAGAGGCCAAGGCACTCAGCGTCATTCAATTGCACCTGCCCGGTGGATTTCAACAGCAGGAATCACTCGATCCCAAGCCGGAAGCACCTGTCGAGATCCGTGGGTCCTTTGGTGTCACCAAGTCCCGCTCCGGAGACGTACTCAGCGACAACTTCCCGGAGACTGCGAAGATTCTGGATAAGGTCACGATTCTCCGCAGCCTCGTTGGTCGAGTGCCGGACCACGGTCTGGCCACGTATCACCTTTTCACGGGGTATCCGCAGACCGCAGTGATCGACTACCCGCAGATGGCGTCAGTGGTCTCGCACGAACTCGGCAAGCGCGGAGAACTGCCACCCTACGTCGCCATTCCCAACAAACATGCGTTCTCAGGAGGCACCGGATTTTTGAGCAGTGCATTTGGTCCGTTTGAACTGGGC
>JAGQPW010000004.1:55699-65503 GCA_020426515.1 Planctomycetaceae bacterium
GGTGAATCCGATTCGACATTCGATCTGTACGGTCGCGATGTCGTCGGCCTCAAGGGACCGGATAACAAATACCATCCCAAGGGACTCGCAGAGCGGCTGATAGTGGCTCGTCGCCTCGTCGAATCGGGCGTTCGATTCGTGACCGTCACCTATGGGTCCTGGGACTGCCACGTCGATGTGCAGAAGAACACCCTCGACCAGATGCCGGCGCTCGACCATGCCATCGCAGGACTGGTGACGGATCTTGAGCAGCGTGGACTTCTCGATACGACCATCTTCTGGGTTACCTCCGAGTTTGGCCGCACGCCCAAGGTCAACCGAGATGGCGGTCGCGATCACCACGCCCGCTGTTACTCAAACCTCATCGCTGGCGGCGGCTTCACGCGAGGTCAGATCTATGGGGCCAGCGATGCCACGGGCAATGAACCAGCCCGCGATGCCGTGCCGCTCGAAAACCTGCTGTTCACGATCTACAACCAGCTGGGGATCGATGCCAACAAAGAACTGCTGGCCTTCGGTACGCGGCCCATTGAAATCATCAAGGACGGCAAACTGGTCGACGGCCTGCTGGCCTGACCGATCGTTCGCGACACGAGGAACGACTGCGATAGCGCTGGCATGAACAACCGCGAAGCAACACGATGGGGGCAGAAATGCCAATAGGGAAGCAACTGATGGCACTGCGGAGCACGATTTTTCTGGCAAGTCTCGTCGCGATCACGACTGGAACAGCCGCCGGCGCAATGACCAAAAACGTCGAGGCGGTGCGACCACGCATCGCCCAGCGCGGGACGACCGTCGAGGTCAGCATCCAGGGCGTTTCACTGGCGAATCCGCGTGAGATCGTCTTCTTCAAACCTGGCATTCGTGCTACCGAGGTTCAGACCGCTCCTGAAGCTCCGCCAACACGAGGCTTCGCCCACGGGGGACGGATTTCGGAAGAGATCCGCTGCAAGTTTGAAATTGCTCCGGACTGTCCTCCGGGTGAGCATGCGTTTCGCGTGCTCACCGCCACCGAACTGACCTGCATCGGCACGTTTCACGTCTCGCCGTTTCCCGTCATCGACGAGGAGGAGCCCAACAACGCCTACAGCAACGACACGCTGGAATCGGCTCTGCCAGTCACTTTGAATGTGACCGTTCGGGGACAGCTCGGCAACGGTGCGAGAGAGGACCTCGATTTGTATCGGGTGGCCGGAAAAGCAGGTCAGCATCTCTCTGTTGAACTGGAGTCGGCACGGATCGCGGATCGTCACTACGGTGATTCGGAGTTCGATCTGGCACTGCGTATTCTCGACGACAAGGGACGCCCCATCGCGACGAACGATGACAACTCCCTGCACCTTCAGGATCCGGTGTCGTCGATCGTGCTGCCTGCCGACGGGACCTACTACGTCGAAGTCCGCCGATCCATCTTCACGCCCAGCGATACCATTTACTGCGTGCATATCGGGGACTACCGCCGCCCGTTGGCCATCTTTCCGCCGGGCGGACAACTTGGCACCACACAGGCAGTCACCTGTCTGGGTGATCCTCAAGGAGCCTATGAGCGACTGTTACACCTGCCAGCGATTGAAGGCACGTTTGATGACTTTGGTGACGATGAGTCAGCACTTGCTCCCACGCCGATGAAACTGCGGGCCAGTCCCTACCCCAATCTGCTGGAAGATCCCACCAATCCGGAGACCCGCGTACCTGCGATCCCGATGGCTGTGAACGGCATCATTGACAGCAGTCGGGACGTCGACCTGTACCGGCTGACTGTTCGAAAGGGCGAAAAGCTGCGTGTGCATGCTTTTGCCGCCTCACTGGGCTCGCCGATTGATGCCGCAATTCGCATCATTCCCATAGATGCCGACGGGCAGCGCGGAACCCCGGAGGTCGACCTGGATGATTCGCCCGTCACGGACCATGACATTTTCGGCACCAGCTTTCGTGGAGGCGGCGGGCTGCCGGAAGCGATCGATCCTTCCGCGATCTGGGAACCCAAACAGGATGGGGAATATCTGCTGGAAGTTCGCGACACCAGCGGTGCCGGTTGTGACACCGGCGTTTATCGCGTGGAGATTGCTCCTCTTTCAACCGTCGTGCAAACACTGCTGTCCAGTGCGACGTTCGACTGGACGGAGTCAATGCGTGTCACGGGACTGGCCGTCCCACGGGGTGACCGCTGGACCGTGGATCTCAGTTTCCCTTCGGGACAATTCAATACGATTCCCTGTGAGTTCGACCTGATCGCCCACGGATTGCCCCAGGGCGTGCGACTCATTTCTCCACGCATCAAGCCAGGGACGTCACGCTGGCCGATTCAACTGGTGGCTGATGCTGACGCCGCGTTCGCAGGAGCGGTATTCACGCTCGAAGCAAAACCGGTGGACCCGAATGTTCAGGTCGAAACCAGAAGTCAGCAGAATGTTCCCTTCATCAATCACTCCGGGGGTAGCGCGTGGCGAACCGTGCGGACTGATCGCTACATCATGGGCGTCACCGATCCGGCCCCATTCTCTGTTCACATCGATCAGCCTCAAGCGGTCCTTGTGCGTGGCGGGGAACTGGCCGTTCCCGTCAAAATCACACGGCACAATGGATTCACCGGCGACATCGAATTGCGTTGTGGCTCTGTTCCGCGTTCCATCACCATGCCGCCGCCATCCATCCTCTCTGCTGACCAGAGCGAGGGACTCCTGCAACTCGGGGCCGAAGCAAATGCCTCGCTCGGCACTCTGCCACTGTTCGTAATTGGCAGTACCGTGCGAGACGACATCGATGACTTCCTCGGCGCAGGACACATCCGGGTATCATCGGAAATCGTCACGCTTACAGTGGCTGAGCCCTATGTTGAACTCGCCGCACAGCCGGACAGCATTCGTCGTGGCGAACGCAAGACCTTCACATGGTCGGTGCGCCACCACACGCCGTTTGAAGGTGCCGCAACAGTTACGCTGCTGGGACTTCCCAAAGGGGTCACCGCGCTCGACCCACCCCCCTTTGTGACTCGCGATTCCACGGAAGTGGTCTTCGAGCTGCAGGCCACTGACGAAGCACTGTTGGGGCAGGCCAGCGGGCTGAGCTGCGAACTGACCGTGCCCAGCAGTGAAGGCGCGATTCGTCAGCGTACGGGACGGGCCTCGCTTCGGATCGATCCGGCACTCAAGTAGGCCGCAGGTTTTCCATCACTTTGTTATTCGGACTTTCGCGGTTCGACAACTTCGGTTGAGTCCGAGCCCAAGAACGTGAACCATATCATGAATCGCAACATCAGCATCAAGACAGTTTGCGCGCTCCTGTTCGCCGTATCTGGGCAGCTGGCTGCCGCCGAAGAGGTCAGCTTCCGCCGCGATGTCATGCCGGTATTCTTCCGCGCAGGTTGCAATTCCGGAACATGTCACGGATCTGCCCGCGGCAAGGACGGATTCATGCTGTCGCTGTTCGGATACGACCCTCAGGGCGACTATTTCCGGATCACCCAGGAAATGGTGGGTCGCCGCGTGAATCTGGCAGTCCCGGCGGAAAGCCTGCTGCTAAAGAAGTCGATCGGCGCAGTTCCACACACCGGCGGGAAGCTGTTCGACGAGCAAAGCGAATACTATCAGACACTCCTGAGCTGGATTGAAGCGGGTGTCCCCGACGATGCTCTCGATGTTCCGGAAGTTGTCGGCCTGGAACTCGACACAGATCGATTTGTGTTTGAGCAGAGCGGTGAGAAGGCCAGCCTGCACGTCACAGCACTCGCCAGCGACGGAAGCCGCCGCGACGTCACCTCACTGGCACGATTCCACAGCAACAACGGCAGTATTGTCGACATTGATGCCGATGGTCACATCGAAGCCCACAGCCCCGGCGATACGCATGTTTTTGCCCGGTTCAGCCGATTCACGCTGGGAGCCGAAGTGATCGTCCTGCCTCCGGCAGAAGGGTTCGCGTGGCCCAATCCGCCAGCAACCAACTACATCGACGAACTCGTCTTCGACCGCCTACAGAAGCTGCGAATCGCTCCCTCGGAATTGTGCGACGACGAAACCTTCCTCCGCCGAATCACGGTCGACCTGGCGGGCCGGGTTCCGACCGTCGATGAGTACCACACGTTCATGAGCGACACGCAACCCGACAAGCGTGCCCGAAAGATTGATCAGCTCCTGTCCGACGATGCGTTTGCGGACCTGTGGACCACCTTGTGGTCTGAACAGCTGCGCATTATTGGAGGCAACTATGCCCCCGTGGGGACGCACATTAAAGCGGCCGATGCCTTTAACGAATGGATTCGCACACAGATGCGAACCGATCGCCCCCTGAACGAATTTGTCTCCGAAATGGTCTCGGCTTCAGGCAGCAACCTGACCAACGGGCCAGCTAACCTGTACACGATGATGGTGCATGCCCCGCGGTTTGAGCCGAAGGCGTTTGCGGCTGACTTCTCTCAGGTGTTTCTCGGCGTGCAGATCCAATGTGCGGAATGCCACAACCATCCATTCGACCGCTGGACGATGGACGACTACTACAGCCTCGTCAGCTTCTTCACCGGCATGAAACGCAAGCCGGGTGTGGAACCTCGCGAGCAGCGAATTTACTATGACGTCTCTGCTCCACCGGCCCGCCACCTGGTCGATCAACGTCCGATGCCCCCCAAGACACTGGGAGCCATTCATCCCGTCGAGCACGATGGCGACCCGCGTCAGGCGCTGGCCGACTGGCTGACATCTCCCGAGAACGAAATGTTCAGCCGCAACCTCGCGAATCGCATCTGGGCGCAAATGCTGGGTCGAGGGATCGTCGAGCCTGTCGACGATGTGCGTGTCAGCAACCCGCCCGTGAACGGCCCCCTGCTCGATGCGTTGTCCGACCGGTTGGTCGAGTCGGGCTTTAATTTGCGGGCTCTGGTTCGCGACATCTGTAATTCGAGAGTCTATCAACTCAGCTCGGAGCCCAATGCCTCCAATGCCCGCGATTCGCGACAGTTCTCCCACGCCAAGCTGCGCCGTCTGCGAGCCGATGTGTTGCTGGATTCGGTCGTCACCGCGACCGGAGTCCCCCGAAACTTCAGTGGCTTCCCGGCCGGAACCCGCGCGATTGATTACTACCCCCGTGTCGCTGGCGACACCAACCGCCCCACTTTTGGCGACTCATTCTTTGAAACCTTTGGCCGGTCCAGTCGCGGAACCATCTGTGCCTGTGAGACCAAACGAGAACCGACTCTTTCGCAGACGCTGCACCTCTCCGTGGGCGATACGCTGCAGCCTCGTCTCGGTGCTGGCGGGGAACTGAAGCAACTGATCGCGTCACGCGGGACGCCGGAAGAGGTGATTACCGAACTGTTCATCAAGGCGCTGTCCCGCAAACCGACCCCTGAAGAACTGGACGGGCTAATGCAGTTGATCGGCGACAACACCAAGGACGTAGCGGCCTACGAGGACATTTTCTGGGGACTGATGAACTCCACGGAATTTGCCTTCAACCGCTAACGCGCTAGTGCGTTCGCTGGCCAATGCAGTAAAGGTGTTCAACGCCGCGAATGAAGATTTGCCCGTCACTCAGAGCCGGTGACGCGTAACATTCTTCGTTCAGCGGATTCTCGGAGATCAGTTCAAACTCAGGACCGGGACGAACAACCTTGGTGGTGCCATCATCTTCCAGGAAGTAAACAAGCCCATGGGCCGAAGTGAGCGAAGTGCTGTAATGCCCTCCCAATCGCTCCTGCCAGACGACTTCCCCGCTGGACGCATCAAAGCTGGTGGCAATACCTCCATCGGATGTCACGAGAAAGTAGTTGCCGCAAGCGACGGGTGACGGGACATACGACACTCCGTTTCGCTTCACGTGCCAGCGCACATGAGTGTCGGTCACGTTCCCTGTTCCGGTTGGGTCGATCGCCATGATGTGCTTGTCGGGAAAGCCACCGGTCAGGAAAATCAGGCCTTCATTCAATACTAGCGAAGCCACGAACTGTTCAGTCGGCCCATCGATAATCCAGTGTTGCTCACCCGTGCGTGGATCAAGACTGGCCACGCACTTGCTGCCAGAAAGCAGCAACTGCGTGCGGCCTCCGATGTCTCGAATGATCGGTGTGCAATAGCTGCGGGTGCGATTCTCGCGAGGCGTCTTCCAGACTGTTGCTCCGGTCACCCGATCGAGTGCAACAATGTAAGCATCACCATCATGATCGCCATTCACGATCAGCAGGTTCTCAAATACAACCGGCGAACTGCAGTAGCCATGCACACTCTTGAATGGCCCCGGTCGAACCTTCCAAAGCTCGTGCCCTTCAAAGTCATAGGCCGCGATACACATCGATTCCTGATCGAGGAAGCTGACAAAAACCCGCTCGCCATCGGTCGCCGGCGTACTGGATGACCGAGTGTTGAGCTTATGCACACGTTCCAGGGGAGCTTCCAGCACGACCCGCTCCCAGAGAACTCTCCCGCTCTGTCGATCGATCGCCAGCAGGTTCCGCTGCTCCCTCTCCTCATCGACGCCCGTCACATAGATCGTCTTGTCCCAAACGATTGGAGACGAATGCCCCGCGTACGGAATGGAAACCTTCCAGGTGATGTTTTCGGTTGCTGACCACTTCACCGGAAGGTTCGTCTCGCTGCTGCGTCCATCGCCTGAGGGGCCTCGCCACATTGGCCAGTTGTCGGCCTGCACAAGGGAGCAACACAGCAGCGCAGCAAGACCGGTCAAAGCAACACGTCTGCAGACAGCCATTTCTCTTGGCGAAACGCGTGCCATTCGAGGCGAACACAAACCAGCCATGAGATCTCCCTGCAGCAACCGGTAGACGCGAAGTATGCACAGACTTCCGAACCACGAATCTCTGTGCCGCAGTCGAACCATCGACTGTTCGCATCGGATTCTGTCGATTCGAGTTCCCATGTGCAAAGCATGGCGAGTCGCGGCAAGAGCACTGCGACTACTTGAGGCACTCAATGAATGTGATCGGAGGGTGTTCCAGCAGATCCGCCCAGTAGGCCTGGTTGTAGTCACGAAGTCCATCGGCCGACAGTTGTGGGCCATGCCAGCGGACTTCACGAAACCCGGCGATCCGCAAGACCTCTTCGTGCAGCGAAGTGTCGAGATAGTAATTCTCAATATCGAAGGGACCATCTTCCAGGTGGAACGTCCATTTGATCGGGGCTCCCTCCTGCCAGTTGCCGATCACACTCGTTTCGAAACCGTAGCGGCGATACGAAGGGGCTGTGGGAAAGTGCCGCGACGGATTGCAGTTCACGGTGACAAACCGCCCCCCCGGTCTCAGCGATTTCGCGATGCCCCGACACATCGCCAGCAGTTCATCGCGGTTGCAGGCGTAGTTGAGCAGATAGGCCGCCACTGCCAGATCGCGGGGTTCCTCAATGTTCAGTTCGCGAGCGTCTCCCACAACATAGTTGATCCCCAACCGATGTTGAGCTTCCTGTTTTCGGGCCAGTTCAATCATGCCCGGAGAGAGATCCACACCGGTGACCTGTGCCGCTCCCCCCTGGCGCAGCAGACGCGTATAGAAGCCTTCTCCACAGGCCACGTCCAGCACCGACAGCCCGCGTTGGTCGCCGACCAGTTCCATCAACGTGAAACACTCCACAAACGTTCGCCACGGCTGCTGCTTCGAACGCTGATACTGCTCGGCAATGGGATCGTAGTTGGTAGTCATCGCACTCTCGCAAAACCAAAGGAACTTCGAATGATCTTCTGTATGCGCCGCACCACAGTCCTTTTCTGCGACGATTCCCGATATTCTGAAGGCACCACCCAAACTTCATTCTCTTGCCGTTGCCGATTCAATGAAGCACTCCCTTGCAGCACTGCTTGTGTCCCTTTGCGCGTGTGGGACCTCGTTCGCCGCCAATCTCCCAAACGTGGTTTACATACTTGCGGATGATCTCGGCTATGGAGATTTGTCCTGCTACGGGCAGGATAAATTTCAAACCCCGAACATCGACCGGCTGGCCGCCGAGGGGCTGAAGTTCACGAACCACTATTCGGGGAATACCGTCTGCAGTCCTTCACGGGCCGTGCTGATGACAGGCCAGCACTCCGGGCATTGCCATGTACGGGGCAATCTCAGCGGCGAGCGTGGCGCGGAACTTGACCCTGCCATGCAGGTATTGCCGGAGCTGTTTCAAGCGGCGGGATATGCAACCGGAGCGTTTGGAAAATGGGGCCTCGGTCAGACAAACCTCTCCGGCCGTGCCAATCCACTCACACATGGATTCGACGAGTTCTATGGCTGGAAAAGTCAGGGCATCGCTCACACGTACTTTCCATCCAGCGTCGTCGACAATGGTCGCGAAGTTCCTCTGGAACCGGGCACGTTCGTGCATGACCTGGTGATGGATCGTGCCCGGGCCTTCATCCGACGCAGCGTCAAAGACGAGAAGCCCTTCTTCTGTTACATCCCGACCGCCGTGCCGCATGCCGCCATGCATGCCCCGGCAACCCTGCACGAGAAATGGCGCAAGGTGTTTCCGCAGTTCGACAGCCGGATCGGAAAATACGGCGCAGGCCCCGACGAAGAGTGCCCGGATGTGCAAAATCCCATCGCCGGATTCGCCGCCATGATGGAGAATCTCGACAATGAAGTCGGGCAACTCCTCGCCCTGCTGCAGGACCTGGGAATCGATGACAGCACTCTGGTCATGTTCAGCAGTGACAATGGCGCCCACAAGGAAGGCGGGCACGATCCAAGCTTCTGGAACTCCACGGGAGGACTTAGAGGCTACAAGCGGGATATGCACGAAGGGGGCATTCGCACGCCCATGCTGGCGCGTTGGCCTGGCGTCATTCAGCCAGGCCGCACAACCAGCCACATGAGCTCCTTTCAGGATGTGATGCCCACATTCGCCGAACTGGTCGGGCAACCGACACCACCACAGTGCGATGGACTCTCGTTCCTGCCAACATTGCGGGGCGAACCTGATCGGCAGCAACGACACTCGTACCTGTACTGGGAATTCTGCAAAGGCAACGACCAGAAGATTTTCTCTCAGGCCGTCCGCCAAGACGACTGGAAAGCCTATCGCGAGCAAGGCAAGGCCATGCAGATCTTTAATCTGCATGATGATCCATTGGAGACACACGATCTGGCGAAAGATCTTCCAGAGAAAGTTCGCGCCATGAACACCATCATGGAACAGGCCCACACACCATTATCGCCACCAAAGTAGCTGTCTGCCCACGCCCGCATGTTTGCTGGCATGATGCCCGGAACAGGACGATAGCCACTACGTCTAAAGTGTGGGCTAAGATCCCGGCCCCTTGAGTATACAGCGTTTTCCGGCACCACTAATATCGCTTTCCATAGTTTCACTGGAACGGTTGATGGTGCCCAATCAAACGGACTTCCACCATCGCCGACATCACACAACATCGAGCTGGAGAGATTTCTATGCGGCGGATTGCAATCCTGGCGGCCTGCACACTGATCTGTTGTGGAATTGGTGATCCCGGAGTTCTTGCTCAAGACGAAGCGCCATCGGCAACTGCCAAGGAGACCGAGGCGCGACGCGGCCCTTTGCCTTTCTACTACGGCAAGCTGGGAATGAGCGACGAACAGCGTGAAGCGGCCTACGACGTCATGGATGCATACGACACGAAGATTGAGGCCCTGAAGCAACAGATGAAGGCGCTGATGCAGGAACGGGAAGAGAAATTGAAGGCAACTCTCACACCCGGGCAGAAACTGCGACTCCAGGAACTCCTCGAAGCGGCCCGCAAGAAGGCCGGTGCCTCCAAGGAAGCCGGATCGACAGACGAGGCGAACTAGCAACGCCAGCCTGATGATCAGTCCGATTTCATCGCCCTTGCGCAGCA
>JAGQPW010000004.1:65601-79345 GCA_020426515.1 Planctomycetaceae bacterium
TTTTCGCTGTCGCGAGGGTTTTTCATTTTCCGGGCCTGCGATTCCCCCCACGCGGTATCGCGTCGAGTCCCACAATCTCGTATTCTTGCAGCCTTGCTTGAGGCCGCATCCGAGGCTCCTTAAGCGTCCCACCCTGCTCCCACCCACCTGCCCATTCCATGACGCGCATTCTTCGCCTTGAAGTGTACGATCTGCGATTTCCGACATCGCGGGAGCTTGATGGCTCCGACGCCATGAATCCCGATCCGGATTACTCGGCGGCCTACTGCATCCTGCGAACAGATCATCCCGACGGACTTGCTGGCCATGGCATGACGTTCACGATCGGTCGCGGCAACGAAATTTGCGTGCAGGCCATCCGCGCGCTGGCCCCGCTCGTCGAAGGCCGCACGCTGGAATCGTTCACCGAAGACATGGGGGCCTTCTGGCGGCACATCACCGGCGACAGTCAACTCCGCTGGATTGGTCCTGAAAAGGGGGCGATCCACCTGGCCACGGCGGCTGTCGTCAACGCGGTGTGGGACCTGTATGCCAAGCAACAGAATAAACCCTTGTGGCGGCTGATCAGCGACATGTCTCCCGAAGAGATTGTGCGTTGCATCGACTTCCGCTACATCACCGATGCACTCACCCCCGATGAAGCCCACACACTGCTGAAGCAGCAGGCCGCCACGAAGGCCGAACGAATCGCCCGGCTGGAACTGGAAGGCTATCCCGCCTACACAACCTCAGCTGGCTGGCTCGGGTACTCCGATGACAAGTTGCGGGAACTGTGCCGCACATCGCTCGCCGAAGGCTGGGAGTGCTTCAAGATCAAGGTGGGACGCAACCTCGAAGACGACATCCGCCGCTGCCGTATTATCCGCGAAGAAATCGGTGCGGACCGGCGGCTGATGGTCGATGCGAATCAGGTGTGGGATGTCGCGGAAGCCATCGAGTGGATGTCACATCTCAAACCGTTCAACCCGTGGTTCATCGAGGAGCCAACCGCGCCCGATGATATCCTGGGACATGCCGCGATCGCGAAAGCGGTGGCGCCGATTCAGGTGGCGACCGGGGAACACTGCGCGAACCGCATTATGTTCAAGCAGTTCTTTCAGGCGCACGCGATTGGCGTTTGCCAGATCGACAGTTGTCGCATCGGCGGCGTAAACGAAATCCTGGCGGTCATGCTGATGGCCGCCAAGTTCGGCATTCCCGTCTGCCCGCACGCGGGAGGGGTTGGCTTGTGTGAATATGTCCAGCACCTGTCGATGATTGACTTCGTGACCATTAGCGGCACGTGGGAAAACCGCCTCACTGAATACGCCGGACATCTCCACGAACACTTCCGCCACCCGGTGCAGATGCATCAAGGTCGCTATCGACCACCACAGGCCCCCGGCTACAGCATCGAGATGCTGCCCGAATCCATTGCGGCCTACGAGTTCCCCAATGGGGCGGCGTGGAAGGTTTAGTGCCACTGACTCCCCATTGAGAGAACATCGAGCGCTGAATTCATCTCGGTGGAACGTCCCTTCGGGGTACAATGCAGTTGAGCGAAATTCTCTATTTCCGGGGCGCGATTGCCCGTCGTCTCTTCACATTCAGGCAGTTCATGATGAGAGCTGTGATTGCTGTTCTGTTGCTCGGCCATGCCGCCCTCGGCGCCGAGTCGATGCCAGACTTTAGTCCGCAGGGGCGGGCTTTCCTGGAGAAGCACTGTCTGAAGTGCCACTCCGGAGCCGAACCCGAGGCCGGACTCTCTCTGGAAGCCTTTCGAGAGTCTGAGACGCTCGTGCGTCATCGCAAGGTCTGGGACAACGCACTCAAGATGATTACCAGCAGCGAGATGCCGCCGGCTGATTCCCCTCGGCCAAGCGTCGCCGAAGCAGAGGCATTCACGTCACTCGTCCGCTCGATCTTTGATGAATTTGACCGCAACGCCAAGCCCGATCCCGGCCGCGTCACGATGCGTCGACTCAATCGCGTGGAGTATCGCAATACGATTCGAGACCTAATCGGCATCGACTTCGATCCGACAACCGACTTCCCCTCCGATGACATCGGACATGGCTTCGACAACATTGGCGATGTTCTGACGATTTCGCCAGTGTTGATGGAACGCTATCTCGCTGCGGCCGACACGATCATGAGTCGTGCCATCACCCCTAAACCCGCCGCAGTGATTAAGCGCCACCTTTCGGCGCGGTACAGCGAACCAGCTTCTGGCGACGTCGAAGCCAAGGTCATTGAGAATGGCTACCGACGGCTCAGTACGGACGGCACCGAAGCCATCGAGACCGGCCCTATTAACACCGCGTACCAGTGGGAAGACGATGGCGAGTACATCTTCCGTGCCAAAGTATATGGCGAGTCTGGAACTGATCGACCAGTTCGAGTTGCCATCCTCGTTCACGGTACCGATCTGACCAGCGTCTCCACGGAAGAAGAACTGGCCGCACTGTCCGGAAACGTGCTGAAGCCGGCGAAGCTGCTGCAGACAATTGAAGTGAAAGCGAACACGCGAGAAAAGCCCGAAGTTCTGGAAGTTCGCATCCCCGCCATGACGGGTCGACATCGAGTGCTTGTCGCCCAGTACCGGCCAGATGAGGGACAACCCGCTTCGAAATTATTTGTCGAGTACCTGGCTCTGGAAGGTCCTTTGGATACGCGACCGGCAAGCCAGCGTCGGCTGCTGCATGTTCCGGACGGCACGGATCCCGAACAGCGAACACGGATCGTGCTGTCGCGATTCCTGCGTCGTTCGTTCCGCCGAACTCCAACGCCAGACGAACTCACTCACCTGCTGGATCTGGCCAACGCGGCGGAAGCAGACGGGGAGTCGTGGGAATCTGCGATGCAGCTCGCCATGCAGGCCGTGCTCTGCTCACCCAAGTTTCTGTTTCGCGTTGAGCTGGATGACAGTCCCGAAAGTCCGGAGGTCCGACCACTCAACGAATTCCAGCTGGCCTCACGGCTGTCGTACTTCCTGTGGAGTTCCATGCCCGATGACATCCTGCTCGACCTGGCCGAACAGGGACAGCTCTCCGCACAGCTGGAAGCGCAGGTCAAACGCATGCTGCAGGACCCACGATCGGCATCGCTGGTGCAGAACTTCGCCATGCAGTGGCTGCAGATTCAGCGTATTGAATTCATTTCTCCCGATGGCACACTGTTCCCCACGTTCAACGACAAACTGCGAACGGCCATGCTCAAGGAGACGGAACTGTTTGTTGATTCCATTGTGCGGGAAGATCGCAGCATCCTGGAATTGATCGATGCTGACTACACGTTTCTTAACGAGCCACTCGCCCGGCACTATGGAATCGCGGATACCAACGGCAATCCCGCCAATGGCGAGAAATCCAAGCCTCCCGGTGAACCTATTCGGGGCGACGAATTCCGACGTGTCTCACTCGCCAGTCGCACACGAGGCGGACTGCTGACACAGGCCAGCGTATTGACGGTGACATCGAACCCCACACGTACGTCGCCCGTCAAACGGGGACGCTGGGTACTGGAACAGATTCTCGGTGCACCTCCACCGCCGCCACCACCGAACGTGCCGGAACTTCCCAGCACAGCCGAGGACGCGGCCGGGAGTTCACTGCGGGAACGAATGGAAATTCATCGCCGCAATCCCAGTTGCGCCAATTGCCACGCCAAGATGGACCCGATTGGCTTCTCGCTCGAAAATTTCAATGCGGTTGGAGCCTATCGCACGAAGGATGGAGCGTTTGAGGTGGATGCCACGGGCGAATTTGCCGATGGCACCAAATTCACCGGCCCTGCGGAACTGAAATCCATTGTCCTCAACCGGAAGGTCGAGTTTCGACGCTGCCTGACGGAGAAACTGTTGATCTACGCGTTAGGTCGTGGCCTGGAGTATTATGACCGGCCGAGCGTTGAGAACATCGTTCAATCCCTGGAAGCTGGCGACGACAAGGTCTCGGTGCTCATCACTCAAATTGTCATGAGTGACCCATTTCGGCAGCGTCGCGGTTTGATTTCTGAATAGCGTATCGGCGGCTAATCACTCCAACTTTGCAGGTCCATCAATGTCCATGCCAACACATGCTCGCGAACTGTCACGTCGAACCATGCTGCGAGGACTGGGAATTTCCCTGTCACTGCCTTGGCTGGAAGCCATGGGACCAATGACCGCCTGGTCCGAGGATGCAGCTTCGAAAACGGTTGCTCCCAATCGGCTGGCGATTCTGTACGTCCCCAACGGCAAGCACATGGCCGACTGGACTCCGGCGCAGGAAGGTGCGGACTTCGAATTGCCTCCCACGCTGGCGCCGCTCGCGCCCGTCAAGAACAAGTTGCTCGTGTTGAGCGGGCTGACGGCCGACAAGGCTCGGCCGCATGGCGATGGCGGCGGCGATCACGCGCGTGCGCTCGCCGCGTTCCTGACGGGTTCTCAGCCTTACAAAACGGACGGCACGAACATCCGGGCTGGTGTCTCCGTGGATCAGGCGGCGGCCGCTCAGATTGGTGATCGGACGAGGCTGGCCTCGCTGGAACTGGGTTGCGAACATGGATCGATGGCTGGCAATTGCGATTCCGGTTACAGCTGTGTGTACTCCTCGACGATGTCGTGGATGTCTCCGACACAACCGCTGCCGAAGGAGGTCAACCCGAAGCTGGTCTTCGAACGATTATTCGCCACTGCTCCCGATGCACGACGGGCCGAACGCAATGCCCGCCGCAAGAGCATTCTCGACTATGTCCGCGAAGATACCGCCGGACTTTCACAGCGGCTGGGCTCCAACGATGTTCGAAAACTCGACGAGTACTTCACCTCCATCCGCGATATCGAGCTGCGGATTGAACGGGCGGAAAAACTCCCTCCCGTCAAGACTCCGGATTACGCTGTTCCGACTGGCGTGCCAGCGGCATACGACGAACACATCCGCGTGATGTGCGACCTGATGGTCCTTGCCTTTCAGGCCGACCTGACACGCGTCGCCACGTTCGTCCTCGCAAATGAAGGGAGCAACAAACCGTATCCATTCATTGATGTCCCCGACGGGCATCACGACCTCTCGCATCACGGTGGAGATGCCGCGAAGCAGGCCAAGATCCAGAAGATCAACCTGTTCCACACTCAGCAGCTCGCTTATCTGCTGGAGAAGATGGAGGCCGTGACCGAAGGCGACGGTACTCTGCTTGATCACGCAACCGTCGCTTACGGCAGCGGAATTCACGATGGCAACGCCCACAATCACGACAACCTTCCAATTGTTGTCGCCGGTGCCGGCTGTGGCACGTTGAAGACCGGCCGACACGTGCGCTACCCGAAAGAAACACCACTGACCAACTTGTGGATGTCCCTGCTCAACCGCATGGATGCCACCGTCGAGAAACTGGGCGACAGTACCGGCACGCTGCCTGATCTCGTCTGATCGCTTCGGCAGAAACTTCGCTGATTGGCAATATGATCTCCCGCAGTGCCCGGCACCGCGGGAGATTTTTCTTACATCAGCAACGCATCCAGGATTTGTGATGCATCATTGACGCATGGTGACAACCCGGTACACTCCAAAGTCTATAGACTTCTATGGGGTAAGGCCGAGATGCAACCGACGAACGCTCAACGGGCGTATGATCACTTGAGACTGCGGCTGATCAACGGAGACTTCGTTCCCGGTACGCGCATTCGATACGGACCGGTTGGCAAAGAACTGGGAATCAGTGCGACGCCAGTCCGCGAAGCGATTGGTCAGCTGGCAAATGAGGGGTTTGTTCAACTGGTGCCTCAATTGGGGGCCATCGTCAAGAGCTTCAGCCGAGAAGAGCTGATCGAGTTGTATGAGATGCGGGAGGCACTGGAGCCGTACGCAGCAGCCCGGGCGGCCGAACGAATCGGCGAGCGGCAGCTTCAAGAAATCCGGCAACACATCTGGCGGATGAATACTCTGACAGCTCAGGCCCGAAAGTCAGCAGCGACATCCATTGGCAAGCGAATTGTGAAGCAGTTTGAGCAGGCTGACCTGGCGTTCCACATGCTGATCATTGAAGCGACCGGCAACCAGACGATGGTCCGCACCGTCGGCAATTCGCACGTCCTGGCACGAATCTTCTCCGCCGAAAGACATGGATACGATGCGGATGTGCTGAAGGCGACCTGCGAAGATCATCAACGCATCTTGACGGCATTGGAACGTCACCGCCCCGATGCAGCTCGCGATGCAATGGCGGTTCACATTCGAAACGGACTGGAAATCACTCTGGCCGCTGATGCTGGCCCGACCGAACGCTGGTGGGAGAAAACGTGAACACTCCAACGATGAACTCGCTCCTGTCCTGCCTCTGCACAGGATTCCTGCTGACAAGTGTGACTGTCATTGAAGCAGCCGATGCCCTGCAGCCGGGACCAGCGGCCCCCGCCAAAGTGAATATGGAGCCGGCCGATCCTGTTTCAAATCCGCTGTCGCAACTGATGCTTGATCTCCCGACAACCGGAACCGACCCCGCAAAGATCGACGGCAGGAAACTGCCTCGCATCCCGTCCGAACATGCAATCATCAGCGATGTGCGTGACAAGGATGGCAACTGGGTCCATCAACACGCGTATCTTGCCTATTACGGTGGCCGCTACTGGGCGATGTGGAGTGACGGGCCCGGAGGTCGACATGACCACATTCCTCCCGGAGAGCATCGCAATGTGGTTCCGCACCATGATCAGGCAGGCACACGAGTTTCTTACGCCACGAGCGACGATGGCCTCAAATGGAGTCAACCCGCCGATCTCTCCGGTCCTCCACGTGGGGAAGGCTTTGGCTGGATTGCCCGTGGCCTGTGGGTGCGCGACGGTGAACTGCTGGCGCTGGCGAGCCCCTTCAAGGCTCCCAGTTACGCCGGTCCCGGACTGAGTCTGGAAGCCTTTCGCTGGGACAAGACCGAAGGGAAATGGATGCCACACGGGACCGTACGTGATGATTCCATGAACAACTTCCCGCCTAAAAAACTGCCTTCCGGTGAATACATGATGACGCGGCGGGATGGTCAGCGGCAGGTCTCGGTGATGGTGGGGGGCGTCAAGAGCTTCGACGACTGGAAGATCCGCCCCATGGCCAGTTACGACGGCAACGGCCGCCCCGAGGAGCCATACTGGTATGTCCTTCCGGACGGGAAAAACATCGTCGGATTGATTCGAGACAACGGAGGCTCCGGCCGACTGCTGAGAACGTTCTCCACAAATAATGGAGAGTCGTGGAGCCCGATTGTGACCACGAATTTCCCGGACGCCACCAGCAAGTTTTTTGTCCATCGGACATCACGCGGCTACTACGCGATGGTGTCGAACTCGAATCCCAAACGGCGAGACCCGTTGACGCTGGCCATCAGCCACGACGGACTGGTGTATACGCACCTGTTCTATCTGATTGGCGGTCGGCACATCGATTATCCGCACATCATTGAACACGACGGCCATTTGCTGATTGCGTTCTCCGGTGCGAAGCAGACGATGGAAGTACTCAAAGTCTCGCTCGACGATGTAGACCGATTGATCGGCAACACCTCCATCACACAGTAGTCGGCGGCGAAACCCGCGCCCGAAACATCGAATCCTAAACGAACAATCCAACAGTCAACACGTAAGGCCAATTTGTGAGCGACCATTCACTGCAACTGCGCGGCATCATCCCTCCTATGGTGACTCCACTTCGCAACCGCGATGAGCTGGACCGTGACGGTTTGGAACGTCTCGTCAATCATGTGATTGCCGGAGGTGTGAACGGACTGTTCATTCTGGGCAGCACCGGCGAAGCTCCCAGCCTGAGCTATCGCCTGCGGAAGGAACTCATCGACGCCGTCTGTCGGCTGGCCGACAATCGTGTTCCAGTTCTCGTCGGCATCACGGACACCGCATTCGTGGAATCGGTCGCTGTGGCTCGGCATGCTGCCAACGCCGGGGCCGCTGCGGTTGTGCTCTCGACGCCGTACTACTTTCCTGCCGGCCAAACGGAACTGCTTGGCTATGTGCGGAACCTGGTTCCGGAGATGCCGTTGCCCCTTGTGCTGTACAACATGCCTTCCCTGACCAAGGTCTGGTTTGAAATCGACACGCTGAAGCAACTGGCTGAACTCGATGGCATCATTGGCCTGAAGGACAGCAGTGGCGATCTCGACTACTTCGCTCAGGCCGTGACGTTGAAAGAGATCCGCCCGGACTGGTCGGTGCTGATCGGCCCGGAAGCGAAATTGCCCGAAGCGATGCAACTGGGGGGTGATGGTGCTGTCGCCGGTGGGGCCAACGTCGTGCCGCGACTTTTTGTGGACTGCTATGAAGCAGCTGCGATGGGCGATGCGGCGATGCTTGCAGAAGTTCACGCGAGGATTGTGGATTTTCAACAGGTGTACGACATCGGTAAGTACGCCTCACGGTACATCAAGGCGACCAAGTGCTGCCTGTCGCTGCTGAGCATTTGCGACGATTTCATGGCGGAACCGTTTCACAGTTTCCGGACGCCGGAGCGCCAACGCGTCTACGACATGTTGGTCCAACACTTTCCCGATGTCCTCAAAACCCACGGCGTTCACGAAATGAGCACAGCGCATGGCTCCGGAGGGCTGACGTGAGTATTGAAATACGACCGCTGGACCTCGTTGTCATTACGCTGTACCTGCTGGGCATGGCAGGTGTCGGAGCGTGGTTTTCGCAACGGAACAATTCAACTGAAGAGTACTTCGTCGGGAATCGCTCATTCCCCGGCTGGGCCATTGGACTCTCCATGCTGGGGACGTCGATCAGTTCAGTCACGTTTCTTGCCTTCCCAGCTGCAGCGTATGTGCTGGACTGGCGACAACTGGTCTCGAACCTGATGTTGCCTGCGGTGGCCGTGCTGGCCATTGTGATCTTCATCCCGTTCTTTCGCCGCGGCCAACTCACATCCGCATTCGAGTATCTGGAGGAGCGATTCGGTCCCGGTGCCCGTCTGTATGGCACGCTGAGCTTCATTCTGCTGCAGCTGATTCGGCTGGGTAAAGTGCTGTTTCTGGTGTCGATACCGGTGAGCCTGCTGACCGGCATTGAGATGAACTTTGTCATCCTGGCGGTGGGTATCTTCATCACGTTCTACACGGTAGCCGGCGGATTCGATGCGGTCATCTGGACCGACGTGGCGCAGTCGGTCGTGCTGCTGCTCGGGGGGCTGTTGTGCTTCGGGTACATCGCCTGGAACCTTCCGGAAGGCCCATCGCAGATCTTCACGATTGGAGCACAGCACAACAAGTTTTCGCTTGGCCCAATGGGCTTCAATTTCAGTGAGCGGACCTTCTGGACCGTAGCCCTGCTGGGCATCGTCAACTGGCTGACCTACCTCTCCAGCGACCAGAACATCGTGCAGCGGTACGTGGCCTCGAAAAGCCTGAAGGAAGCCCGGCGCGCAACAGTGACGTACGCCCTCGTTGCCGTACCAACATGGGCGTTGTTTTTTTTCATCGGAACCTGTGTGTTTGCGTGGTATCAGGTCTACCCTGATCCCGAAGTCGCCAGTCTCGAAGCAGATCAGGTATTTCCCTACTTCATCCTGACGCAGATTCCGGCAGGGCTGGCGGGGCTGACCATTGCGGGTGTGCTGGCTGCGGCGATGTCGAGCCTCGATTCGTCCATCAATGCAGTAGCGACGGTGGCCACGGTCGACCTGCTCAAGCCTTACCTGTTCCCGAACCGGGATGACCAGTTTTATCTCCGGTCTGCTCGCTGGCTCGCCATTGGGGCGGCCGCACTCATGATCGGTGGCGCAATGTTGTTCAAGGGGATTGAAAAGGAAAGCACAAACGACCTCAGCTGGATCATCGCCTCCGTGTTCGGCGGCTGTCTGTTGGGCTTGTTCATGGTTGGTTTTTTTACACGCCGAGTCGATGGATTCTCCGCGATGACGGCACTCGTGGTGTCCATCGTTCTCAACGTGTACCTCGGGATGTGTCTCGCGGGATGGCTGCCCGCTGCGGTCACCTTGACGGTGCACTCCTACTGGGTCGGGATCATCGTCAATCTGGCGTTCGTCGCGGTGGCATATGGCGTCAGTCTGTTTCGAACAAACACGCGTGAACTGAAAGGACTGACCGTCTGGAGTCTTGGGAAACCATGAATGCTCCCGGCCATGAGAAGTTCGATGTCGTCGTGGTCGGCGGAACACCTGGCGGAATCGCGGCTGCAGTTTCCGCAGCCCGATCGGGACATCGCGTCCTGCTCGTCGAATACCACCAGCATATTGGCGGCATGACGACCAGCGGGCTTGGCAAGAGCGATGTCGAAAATCGGAGCTTGATTGGTGGCCTGTTCAAGGAGTTCACCCGGCGCGTTCTTGATCACTACGTCAACACGTACGGACCCGATACTGACCATGTCCGCCAGTGCAATAATGGCTACTATGCTGAGCCCTCTGTTGCTGAAGCCGTGTTTGAGGAGATGGTTCGCGAGCAGCCTACGTTGACTGTCATCAAAGGCTGGAGGCTTGCGACGGCTCATGTTCGTGAATCCCGGCTGCACTCCATTGAAATCATCGAACGGTCAACCGGTGACCAGCGGACACTGACGGGTGAAGTCTTCGTTGATGCGACCTACGAAGGGGACCTGTATGCTGCTGCCGGTGGGGAATTTCGACTGGGCCGCGAATCGCGCAACGAGTTTGACGAACCGCATGCGGGGGTGGTGTACTTCGACTATCAGAACCGCGTGTTCCTCCCGGGGACAACGGGTGAAGGTGACGATCGACTACCGGCGTACACCTATCGACTCTGCCTGACGACCAATCGAAAGAATGCGTTTGAATTGACTTCGCCGCCCCCGGAATATGACCGCCGGACGTATCTGGGATACTTCGATGATCTCGCCGCCGGGAGGTTGAGTGGGCCCAAGGTCTTTAAGCCGGGACGAGGCTATAACCCGGCCCACTTTGATACGCTGGTTCGAGCGTTGTCGATCAGCGACATCCCCAATGGCAAGGTCGATGCCAACATCAACCCGCGGCCACTCGGGTTTCCGTTCCCGGAAGAAAATGTCGGTTATGTCCTGGGAGATGATGCAGCGAGGCGACGGATCGCAGAACGTCACCGCCATCTGACTCTCGGGCTCCTGTGGTTTCTGCAACAGGATGAGCAGATTCCGATCGAGCAGCGCCGCATGGCCCGGCAGTACCATCTGCCACTCGACGAGTTCGCCGACAACGGGCATTTTCCGTTTCAGCTGTATGTGCGCGAAGGACGGCGACTGGTCGGAGAATACACACTCACGGAACACGACATCACTCGATCCGGCAACGACAGGTCAGTTGTTCACCACACTGACACGATTGCGATCGGAGAATTCCCCATCGACAGTTTTCCATGCCGCAAGCGACAACCGGGCGACACACTCGTGCTCGAAGGCTACCTCGGCATGCTGGACTCCATCACGCGGCCCTACGAAATCCCCTGCCGCATCATGATTCCGAAGCGGATTGATGGACTGATTGTCCCGGTCGCGGCATCGACCACGCATGTGGCGTTCTCATCGATTCGAATGGAGCCTACATGGATGGCGATGGGACAAGCCGCTGGGGTTGCCGCTCATCTCGCCATCAAACAACAGGTTTCGCCTCGCCAGATTTCCACCCCGGAACTGCAGCAGCAACTCCTCCAGCAGGGCCAGGTCCTGCAACACTAGGACGACCTAGAATTCGACGCCGTACTTCTTTGTCATTTGACGACGAATGTCGGCTCGGCTGTCTTCGATGTCTTTCCAGCTGTTGATCCGCATCTGATTGGCGGTGGCCTGTTCCTGACGACGAATTTCAATCTTCTCATTCGCCACCGGTCGATTGCGGTAGTAACCACCATCGGAGTAGTAGTAGTCACCATAGACCGACGCACTGCGGGCTCCCTGCCGAATCCCGGAAGAGCGCTTCTCCAGCGCGACATCCCGGAACGTCTCGGCAACCATCGACCCCCAGTCCAGGAGTTCCTCGTCGACATTGAGAATTGGAAGAGAGTCAATTTTCTTGCCGTAGCGTTCCATCCACACGGAGTGATTGTCGCGTCCGGTTTTCAACTGCTTGTTGAGGTCGTCGATGAGCGAACTTACGGCAGTGAAATATTGCTGCGACCGTTTGGTGTAGTCAGGTGTTCCTGGCTCGGTTGGCTCCGCACCTTCCAGATCCGCAAACTTGGTGCTGGGCAGTTGCAGGAGGCTGCCCACTTTGCGCAGGCCCTCAGGGCTGAATTTTCCCTTCAGAACCAGGGCATTGCCATCCACAGTCAGCGGCCAGTCGTCCAGTTCTTCCAGCTGTAGTCCGTGACGATTCAAGACTTCGAGAATCAGTGGTTTAAGAACCGGGTCGTTTCTGGGAGTCGTCTCAAAATCGACTCGAAATTCACCGACGGCGTCGTAGTTGACGTTCACTTTCAGCGTAACGCCCAACACGCCGGCGACCAGCTTCTCGACCGCAATGGCAGCCGACTGATTGTTGAACAACACCTGCGATTGCTCCAATGCTGCTTTTAGTCGATGCGGGGCAATGGCATCCTTCAATTCGAGCGCCATCACGATCTGGGTGCGGTCATTCACCAGAGTCGCCGCGCTGGCGAGATAGTCGGAGAGCTTCTTGTTCGATGAATTCTGACGCAGTTCCAGCCAGCGTGACACAATTTGCCGACTCGCCGGATTCAACAAAGCCAAGCGCTGTTCCGGCAGTTCCATGATGTAGCAATCGGAAGGTGTCCAGGCCACGTCCGTACCTGAAATCTTGTCGACATATCCTCCTTCCCAGCGTGCAATGGATTCAAGCGGGAGCGCCTTCTTCATTTGGGCGATCGACACCTGCCATTGCAGTTTCAGTCCAGCGTCAGGATCAAGCTGCGCGGCAATGGCCACGGCAGAAGCTTCTGAAGGAACAAGAATCGGACGCACCGAATGCTCCAGATTCGTTTTATCCGCCCAGTGGTAGTTTTCGGCCAGCTTACTCCCGTACAGAGAGTCGACATCAATAACCAGAATGGCATTCGCTGCAGCCGGAACGACAGGAAGGAGGATGACGGGATCGCCCGCCCACAGGCCCGCCGCCTGAAAACTGAACGTCACGGCCAGACACGTCGTTGCGAGTGCAATCCGCAAAACACCTTCACGTCGCCAGCTCATCTCTGTCCCCGTTCAGTAAAGAGAATGGAACGTATTCGCCAGCACGGAAGATGTCGACGAAGTCCGATCGACAGTTTGACAACACCATATTGGTTTGAACAGCGCCCTCCCCCCGCCACACAAGTCGCACTCTCGACGACTGAACGGAATTGTTCAGGACATCGCGTACTGAGAATCTCTTCCACGCGACTCTGGACAGGACCACCATTGAAGTAACAGGTCATTGCGCACGACAATTGCCGTGTTGCTCAACTTTCTAGTCGAACAGGGAATCTGCAAGTGTCCGAAACGATTCGCCAGCCCAGCACTTTCGATTGCGCGGGCACACCGATGTATCTGCCAACCCGTCGCCAGATGTTGCAACAAAGTACCGCTATGGCCACGGCATGGCTGTTGACTCCAGCAGCAGTTCGCGCTGCGGATCAGATTCCCGGTAGTTGCACATTGGGTTTCAGCACGTACGGGATGAAGACGCTCAAGACGGAAGAAGCCATCAGGCAGGTTGCGGACATCGGTTTCGATGCCATTGAGATTGCCGTCCGTCCCGACTGGGATTCGGCGCCGGGCAACATGCCGTCGGATCGACGAACTGCGGTCGGTCGGCAACTCAAAGAAAGTGGATTGAAGCTGACT
>JAGQPW010000004.1:79443-95005 GCA_020426515.1 Planctomycetaceae bacterium
CTCGCTGATGGAGCACATGGAACCTTCCCCCAGCGACGACGAGCACCGGAAGCACCTGATCCGCCTGGCGGAAGTGTGCGAACTGGCGGCCGCCTGGAGTACTGGAGCGAAACCGCTTGTGCAGACCACGCTGGGAGGCGGTGAATGGGAGAAGAAGAAGGAGTTCTATCGCGATCGGGTTGGCGACTGGCTGGAAGTGGCGAAAGAGCAAGAAGTCGTCCTGGCCATCAAGCCGCATCGTGGCGGGGGGATGTCGCGGCCGAGCGAAGCGGTCTGGCTGATTCAACAACTCGGCAATTCAAAGTGGCTGCGGATGGTGTACGACTACAGCCACTACGCATTCCGTAATTTGCCTTTGGAAGACACCATCAAGACCGCATTGCCATACACAGCGCACATTGCCGTGAAAGACCCGGTTCAGCAGGGAGACCGCGTGGTGTTTGATCTCCCCGGTACGCATGGCACCGTCGATTTCCCACTGCTGTTCCGCAAGTTCTACGATGGTGGCTACCGGGGCGACATGAGTTGCGAAGTGAGCGGCATGGTCTGGAGCAAGCCGGATTATGATCCGATTGAAGGGGCCAAACGCTGCTACTCAGCAATGGCAAAGGCATTTCATGCGTCGGGAGTTCCGCGCGGATAGCTCGTCTTTATTGCTCGCAATCGGAACAAGAATTGCCGTGGAAGCCTGCAGCCACTCGAATCGGCTTCCAGACATCCGCCGTGCGTGATTCATGAGCACAACTGTCGAACTTGAGGCAGCCTCGATTAATGCTGGTGCCCAGCGGAACTCCGATCTCAATCTCGGAGGGTTCATCAGCACGTTGCAAATGCTGATTCGGGAACCGTCCGTCGTAGGAGCGGAAGATTCGTTCTTTCGGGTCGTGCGGCGGGAACTGGAAGAAGTCGGAGTCAGCGTCAAACATTACCAAGGTGTCCTTGTTGCCCAAGGCCGCGATCCGCACCGGCTGATACTCTCAGCTCACCTCGATCGGCACGGGTTGCTGTGTACGGGACCGAACGAGTTCCAGTACGCGGCGTTCATTGCCGGCAATCAAAGCGAACAAACGGGCGAGTCGGTCTCGGAACAGATGCTGAGCTCCATTGCCGATCGGTTTTGCGGCCAGCGTGTACAGGCCCACCTGCCGTACACGGGGACCTATCAAGGTCAAGGAGCGATTACCCGATCGTACGTCTGTCCGCATCGTCGAAACCTGATCTTTGAACTGGATGGTTTGGAGTTTCTCCATCCGGGCACCCCCATTTCATTTCTTGACCGGCTGCGAATTCACGGCGACTATCTCTCCGGGCAGCTCGACAACGTGCTGAGCGTGGCCATGTTGATCCACATGTTCCAGCACGGCTTTCAGGGAACCGCACTATTCACCGCGCAGGAAGAAGCCGGTCGCAGTTGGCGATATGCCCTTGCCTGGTTCCTGCGAGAACAACTGTGGACGGACAGGCTGCTCGTCATCGACACCAGTCCCTATCCCTCGCGCGAGGCAGCCGAGACACAGGACGTCGTGCTGCGGCGCAAGGACGCGAACGGTACCTTTGCCCCGCAGCTCACGGAAGAACTCGTCAGGCTCTGCGAATCCACAGGGATTCGGTACAGCTTCAAGGACGTTTACGTTGAGACGGCGAATTTGACGCGAACGAAACCGCTCTCCCTCGGGCGGACCGAGCTGGGCCGCCTGGTGTCCGCGACCGACGGCAGAATCAACGGAACCACGTTGCAGATTCCTACCACGGGCTACCACACCACCAGCGAAACAACATCGGTACAGTCCGTGCGCTCTGCGCTGAGGCTGCTGATGAGTTTTGTGTGACGCCAGACGCGAAGCATCTGTGCTGCCACCACTGGCAGCCACGAACCAGAACGTAGAAACGTCAGGCGAGCCAGCCACATCGCCAGACTCTGCCGACAAGCTGCGCAGCAGATGCCCGCAATTTCCACGGTCTGTAGCCCCCCAAGTGATCTGATCAACAGTTTGCCCTGCCATTTGCCTTGAATTGCGTCCCTAGATGAGGCGAACGCGATCCCGGCATGTGATTTGCTTTTTGAGATCAGTCGGGATCGCGTTGCGACTTCCTTTACCGAACGTTCGACTTCAAGTCGCCTCTCCGCTGCTTACAGCATGATTCCAGACCGGACATTGCGCTGTCGTCGTCACGTGAGGTGGACCTCGCTGGTCTACCGGCGCGGAACGGCCCCTCACTTGAAATGGGAGGCCGCATGATGCAGTCGTCATTGCGGAAGGTCGTTGTCGGGACGCTTTTTTTTGTCGCCTCATGCATTGTCGCCATCGTCGGCTACATGTTGGCTGGATGGACCGTTGTCGAAGCGGTCTACATGGTCACGATCACAATTTTCGGCGTGGGGTATGGCGAAGTTCGTCCGATTGATGATCCAACCCTGCGCATGTTTACGATGCTGGTCATCATTTCTGGTTGCACGTCATCGATTTATGTGATGGGAGGATTTGTGCAATTGATTGCCGAGGGAGAACTGAACCGCTTTTTGGGGGCGCGGCGAATGACGAACGGAATTGAACGCCTGACAGGCCACGTAATTGTTTGCGGCTACGGTCGTGTGGGTCGAATTCTCGCAACTGAACTGTCTCAGTCGGGACAGCAGTTTGTCCTCATCGATACCAACCAGGAGCGACTTCAAGAAGCAGAGACCTCTGGGCTGTTTGTCATTGTGGGCGATGCCACCGAAGAACGGGTTCTCGAGTCGGCCGGAATTGCGAAGGCTCGCGTTCTTGCAACGGTTCTTCCGGATGACACGGCCAATGTGTTCATTACGCTGACTGCCCGCGAACTTAACAGCAGCATCGAGATCATTGCCCGCGGCGAAAGTCCATCTACAGAGAAGAAACTGCTGCGATCCGGCGCCACGCGCGTTGTGTTGCCCGCAGCGATCGGAGCATCGCGTATTGCCAGACTCATCTCGCGGCCTTCAGTCGAGGACATCCTGAAGAATTCGGATCACCAGGAATCAATCACCGATGACCTGGAGCAAATGGGGGTCCGAATGATGGAATTGTGCATCCCTCCGAACTCGGAGTTGGTGGGACGCGAGGCGGGAAGCATTTCGTTTGGTTCGGGAATTCAATTCGTGCTGATCGCGGTCCGATCCCGCAATGGCACTGTCAATCGGGACTCTCCGGTGATGTACGCCATTCAACCCGGCGACACGCTGATTGTCCTGGCTCCCCGTACCGTCGAACTTGACCTGCAACGTGTCGTGAAACCCCGCGATATCGTCTACCGCGGGGCGCGGGCGTAAATCCTTTCCGGGACAGGGAGTCCTCGATACGAGAATGCGGCTGTCCATTTGTCTCATCGACCGGTTCCCGGTATCGTTTCCGGTCAGAAACAAATTGGCCCCGACTGCGGGGAAGCGAAACAGGAGTACACCTTGGCTGAGCGCGTGGTAATCATTGGTTCCGGACCTGCCGGATGGGCAGCAGCAATCTATACAGCGCGGGCGAATCTGGAGCCGCTGCTGATTGAGGGGCAACAGTCTCAGGAGAACTTCGACCTCGGTCGGCCTCCTCTGGGTCAGTTGATGATTACAACCGAAGTGGAAAACTTCCCCGGATTCCCTGCGGGGAACATGGAAGCGTACCTGCAAAGCGCAATTGACGATTCCCGCAAGTACATGCTGCCGCCGCATTCCGGTCATGGCGTGAGTGGTCCCGAATTGATGGTGCTCATGCAGCAGCAGGGTGTGAACTTCGGTACGCGCGTCCTCTCGGAGGATGTCGTTTCCGTTGATCTCTCCTCCCGTCCATTCAAGCTGACCACGAGCGGCGGACAAACCATCGAAGCTCACTCGGTCATCGTGGCAACGGGAGCCCGGGCCAATTACCTGGGTCTGGATTCGGAGAAGCAGTTCAAGAACCGCGGCGTCTCCGCCTGTGCCGTGTGCGACGGTGCCATGCCCCGCTTCCGCGACCGACCGCTGGTAGTTGTCGGTGGTGGCGACAGTGCGATGGAAGAAGCCAACTTTCTGACGAAGTTCGCCTCTAAGGTGTACATCGTGCATCGCCGCGATGAGTTCCGTGCCAGCAAAATCATGGCCCAGCGTGCCTTGGAGAACCCCAAGATCGAGCCCGCGTGGAATTCGGTCGTGGAAGAAGTTCTCGGAAACGATGCCGACGGTGTGACAGGCGTACGGCTACGCAGCACCGTCAACGAAAACGAGACCACCGAGTTGGAAGCGGCCGGTTACTTCGCTGCGATTGGTCACACCCCCAACACTGAATTTCTGGGTGGCCAGGTCGAGACCAACAGCAAGGGATACATCATCTGGCCCGTCTCGCATCGTACGAACACCAGCGTTGAAGGCGTGTTCGCTGCGGGCGACGTGGCTGATGATCATTACCGTCAGGCCATTACCGCCGCCGGTTCCGGATGCATGGCGGCTCTCGATGCGGAACGCTGGCTGGCAGCACAGGGTATTGAATAATCTTCCTGGATACCGTTCTCTCTCCTCGCCCATAGAGGGGAGGGAACGTGATTCTTCCGCATTCGGAATTATTCGGTCGATGCCGAATTCCCCTGTGGCACATATGTGCTGAAGACTTTCAGCGGCCGTTTGTTCCTGGGATCTTTGAGTTCGAAGAACAGCGCCCAGTCGGCTCCCCCCTTATTGTCGACGCGGACCAGGACTTCGTTCCACCCCCTGTTCAATCGAGCTTTGACTTCGTCCTCCCCCGCCCTGGCTGGACGGTGGCCCGTGAACTCGTGGAACTTCACGCGGTTGATCCAGACTGCCATACCATCGTCACTGCCAAGACTCAGCAGGACATCGCGATCCCGCTCGGATTCGACCCAGCAGACCGCATAGCAGGCCAGCTTGTCTTTTGATGCCAGCACGTTCGCGAGGTTGAGTTGTGGCTCCGTCGACTCAACCGGCATCCACGTGATCTTCCCAGAGTGTCCCTTGTACTCGCGCGTCAGATTGAGGGGCTCAACCTCGATTCGCACGGGCGTCTGGTCATTCTCCCACGGCAGTGGTCCGAGTACCTGCCATTGATGCAGATATGAATCACCGGAGTTGCGCCGCAAAGCCGCCAGCGCGGCGGCCGATTGCTCGACGACGTGCTCCAGTCGCAAGCGGTCCGATTCCGATGTTTCGTACTTCTGCTGCAACTCGTCACGTTCGTGCTGTGCAGCGACGAGCCTGCTCGCCAGGACCTGAAGGCGATCCTGGGCCATATTGCGGGCCGTTTCCATGCCCTCGGCCCGGGTTTGCAACTGACGGTAGGAGTCGGATTGTTCAGCCGGGAACAACCAATGCCGCAATGCATAGCCGGGAATGGCAATCAGGAGTGCGCCAATCAAGACGCCTGAGATGAGCGGGCCCACGTAAGTCGGTGGCGCTCCATCCAACTCGCGATTCGCCTGCGGCATCGATGTGGAATTGAGTTCCTCGTCCGTGTTCAGGTCGGGAGGCGGAACAATGACTGGTGACCAGACGATTCCACACTCGGGGCACCCTTCGTCAGGCGGATCGTCACCGAGATAAACGAATTCGCATTCGGGACAGGTGTGCGCACGCATCGAAGCCCAATCAGTCAGTGTCGGAACGTGGTCAGCATAAACAAACGCCAACGCGGCTTCGAGATCGATCCCGCGATCCGGTGAGGCCCTCACGCATTTCCCCCAGGAATCCCATCCACCCCATAGCCCCTACAATTGACACAACCAGAACAACAGGGTAGATTGGGAAGCGTCTCAGGTTACTCCGCCTCTCACAGTCCGGCTCCTACGGGAGCAACGCACTGTGGAAGCTCGATCATTACGTCCTCGACCCGTTGTGGACACCCTGTTGTTGCGTGCCGCCGAGTTCGCAGCGCGTGGGGAAGTCACACATGCGGACTCGTTCTTCGCTGCGGCTGTTGCTGCAGACGACTCTCCTGTCGCCGAACTGGCTTGGACTGCGCAGTTGCTTGAACTGGGTGAACTGAGCGAAGCCCTTTCGCACGCGACTCGCGGGTGGGAAATTGCCAAGGCCCAACAAAACGTCGCTGGACGTGCCTGGGCCTGTCAGTTGTTGGCGACCCTCGCACGCGAACAGGGCGATACGGTGCAGGCACAGCAGTTTCAACAACTTGCCATCGCTGCCGAACTGGAACTCATCTCGAGTGACCTCGATCAGGAACTTTCGGTCGAATCCCGTCTCGGCTGTTCGACCGATTGGGCGGAACAGGGAGAACTCACGGATGCCCGCGCGTTGCTGCAATCTTGTATGCATGATGCGGTGACGACCGACGTGGCGACCGCCCAGATGAATCTGGGGGTGCTGTCGCTGCGTGATGGCGATCTGGCAACGGCACTCCGCTGGCTGGAACAGTCGTACGCTCAATTTCGTGAACTGGAAGATCTTACCGGAATGGCCCGTTCTCTGGAGGCTCTGGGACACGCACTCCGCGCAGCCGGACGCTGGCATGAGGCACGCGAAGCTCTGTACCTGTCGAACCGCATCGCTCACGAACTTGGTCAACGCCACCGCGCCCGCCGCGTTGCCCCGGCAATCCGCGAACTGGACCGGGCACTGGCCTTACTGCAGCAGGACCCCAGTCTGAATTAATGGCCTGTTGACTCTCAACCACTGCATGTTGTCCGCCACTTGAGGCCGCTAGACTACGGTCTTCCTGCGATTGAACGACTGAGGTTGGCCAAGAGATGTTGGTACTGGGGATTGAAACATCGGGACGAGGGGGCTCATTGGCTCTCAGCCGCGATGGGGCTGTGTTTGCCGAGCGTGAGCTTCCCGCGACAGGTCGTCGGCATGCCCGCATGCTCGTCAGCGATCTGCAAACCCTGTTGCGTGAGCACGGAGTCCCGGCACGCCAGCTCGATGCTGTCGCGGTGAGTGTGGGGCCGGGCAGTTTCACTGGCCTGCGTGTTGGACTGGTCTGTGCCAAAACTCTCGCCTACGGCATCGGTTGTCCGCTGCTGGCCGTCGACACATTTCTGGCCATCGCATCACGTGTGCCGGACCATGTCCACGAATTGGCGATCTTTGACGACGCACTGCGTGGTGAGATCTTCGCAGGCATCTACCAACGGAAAACCGAAGTCTGGGAAAGCGCTGAAGCTCCCACTCTGATCGACGCCGAAACCTGGCTGGAGCATGCTGCTGGACGTTCCGGCCTGCTCGTCACCGGACCCGGACTCGTGAAGTGGAACGAGACCTTTCGAGACCGGGTACAGCTGTTGCCAGAGGACCTGTGGATGCCCCAGGCCTCGGCAGTCGCACTGCTGGGTGCGCAACAACTGCTGAGCGGTGAAGCGGCCAATGTGAATCTGCTGGAGCCATTCTACATCCGCCGCAGCGCTGCCGAGGAACAGGCGGAGCGTGCTGCAACATCACGAGGCGCCTAAAGTCTTCCCTGGACTCCAGTTGAGAACACACCCCGGGAACATGCCGGGTCGACTGACGGGGGACGATGATTCGGCTACACTGCAGGGCCAATTTTGGCAGTCTCCAGTGCATATGGCTGCCTTCTCACCTTTTGCCGCTCAGTAGTTATGTCAAAGCAACGTGTTCGGGTCGGAATCGTTGGCGCCGGGGCCAATACGCGACTGCGCCACATTCCCGGTCTCCGCGAAATCGAAGGGGTCGAGATCGTCGGCGTGGTGAACCGTTCGGCGCAGTCCACAGAGCGAGTCGCCCAGGAATTCGAGATCCCCACGCGGTTCGCATCCTGGCAGGAACTGGTCGCCTCGCCAGAGATCGACGCCGTCATGATCGGGACATGGCCGAACATGCATTGTGCCGTGACCTGTGCTGCTCTTGATGCCGGAAAGCACGTCCTGTGCGAAGCCCGCATGGCGATGAACCTGGCAGAAGCCCGACAGATGCTGGCCGTGTCGCAGGCACATCCCGAACTCGTGGCCCAGCTGGTCCCCAGTCCATTTGGACTGATCAGCGGCCCGACCGTACACCAGATGCTACGAGACCATTACATCGGCGACCTGCGGGAAGTTGTCGTACTTGGGGCCAACGATCAGTTCTGGGATTACAGCAAACCGCTGCACTGGCGGCAGGATGCCAGCGTGAGTGGCAAGAACACTCTGGCGCTGGGAATCCTCCACGAAACCTTGATGCGGTGGGCGGGTGAGCCGGCTCAGGTGTTTGCTCAGTCCGAGTTGTTTGAACCCACACGCCCCTGCCCCGAGGAAAGCAAGTTTTCCGAAGTGACTATCCCCGACAGCCTGCAGGTTCTGGCCGAACTGAAGGGTGGCGCCCGGGCGATGTACCACATGAGCGGGGCAATTCTGTTTGGCCCAGGCCTGCAGATTCACCTGTACGGAAGTCGCGGCACCATCAAGGTCCACTTCGAAGGCAATCAGGAACGTGTTCTGATTGGACGGGCCGGCGATGCCGCGCTCCACGAAGTCGAGATTCCCGAAGACGAACAGGGTCGCTGGACTGTCGAGGCGGACTTCATTGCCGCGATTCGTGGTGAGATGAAGGAAGTCACGCTGACGAACTTCAAGTCTGGCGTGGCCTATATGGAATTCACCGAAGCGGTGGCTCGAAGTGCCGAACGCAACGAATCGGTCTCACTGCCGCTGGATGAATAGGTCCCATGACTCACGATCTCGCGCAGATCAAATTGCCCTTCGGCGTGAACGGCTGTTTTGAAGGGCAGCTTCCGCGACAGCGGCTGTTTCTGAACCGCCCTGCCCCGGCGACCATTGACGACCTGGCCGGGACAGTTCAGCACGCCCTGCAGAGCCCCTTGGGGATGCCGTCCCTGGCCCAGTCACTGGTGGCCGGTGACCGAGTCGTGATCGTTGTCGATCGGGGAACTCCTCAGGCGGCAACGCTCGTTGCTGAATTGTGGAAGGTGCTGTCACGTGCTGGCGTCGAAGCCAAAGACATCGTGATGCTGGAACCGGCGGCAGTGCGGGCTCCCCGCCTGCCCGATCCGCGCGAACTGCTTCCGGCCGAGGTCGCAGCTCAGATTCCATGGATTCTGCATGACCCCACTGAAGAAGGGCTGTGCGCCTATTTGGCAAATACGTCCTCCGGCGAACGGGTCTATTTGCGGAATCAGGTGATTGATTCCGATTTTGTGTTGCTCGTCGGCCCCATTTTGCAGGATCCACTGCTGGGGTTTCGTGGTACGGCCAGCGCCTTATATCCCGGACTGAGCGACACCGCCGCAATGAGACGCTCGGTCGGTCAGGGACACGAAGAACTGGACGCGAATGATGTGCGCCCTCTGCGTCAGTTGATCGACGAAGTGAGCTGGTTGGCCGGAACACAATTCTGTCTGGGTGTTGTCCCCGGGGCAACCACGGGAATTCACGCGGTCTTCGCGGGCGCTCCAGATCCCGTGCTGCGTGCCGGACAGGAATCAGCCGAGCGGACCTGGGCAATCCACTCCGATGACAAGGTCGAACTGGTAATCGCTGCAGTCGAGGCGGATGCAACCGGTCACAACTGGGATCAGATTGGTCAGGCCGCCGATGCCGCCCGTCACCTCGTGGAACGGGGCGGACGTATTGTGATTCTCTCCCAGGTCTCTGAAGAACCAGGACCCGGAGTGAAACTGCTGCGTGCCCATCGTTCGGCAAAGGCCGCACTCAAGCCGCTGCGCACGGCGATGCCGCCGGACGTCATCACAGCGGGCCGCATTGCCCGAGCAGCAGCCTGGGCACGGGTGTACCTGTTGAGTGCCCAGCCAGAAACATTGGTCGAAGAACTCTTTCTCTACCCGATCAGCGAATCCGTTGAAGTCCAGCGTCTGCTGGAAAGCGATTGCTCCACGGCCGTCATCGCCAGCGCGCAGCACATCTGCGTTCAGCGGTAATGCGCACATCTGATCATGTCGGCATCGACAATCAGTCAACCGCTGAAGATTGCGAGACTTCGAACGATTGCCGACACTTCGACCATGACTGGCTGATTCTCTGTGTGACCCAGGTGCCCGGTCACACACCCCTGTCCCTGATTGATTGAGTCCCGCATGAAACTCTTTGTCAAACGCGATCTCGATGGCTTCTTCGGGCTGTTCGTCGACAACCTCGTCCAGTTGCTGATGATCATTGGCCTGTGCAGTTCGCAGGTCGGCATGACGGGGGAGAACTCCAGGTTCCTGTACGAACTCATTCTGCCCGGAGCCGCGATCAGCATCATCTTCGGCAATGTGTTCTATGCGTTTCAGGCCCATCGACTGGCAAAACGCGAAGGGCGGACTGACGTGACCGCCCTCCCCTATGGCATCAACACACCTTCACTGATCGTGTACGTGTTTTTTGTGATGGCTCCCGAATTCCAGCGCACGGGCAGTGTCGATGCCGCCTGGCGACTTGGACTGCTGGCCTGCATTGGCAGCGGTCTGATCGAATTCTTCGGAGCGTTTGTTGCGGACTGGATTCGTCGGCATACGCCTCGTGCTGCCCTGCTCTCCACGCTCGCGGGTATTGCCATCGGTTTCATCTCCATGACGTTTGCCCTCGAGATTTTCCATAAGCCGCTCATTGCCATGGTACCGCTGGCGATAGTGCTGGTCGGACTGTTTTCGCGCATCACGTTTCCACTGGGACTGCCGGGCGGGTTCCTGGCCATACTGATCGGAACGGCTGCCGCCTGGGCAATCACCGGTCTCGAACAGGTCATGATCGTCCCTTCGTGGATCACTTTCGGTGCACTCGATCCGTCAGTCATCAACACCGAACTGACGCTGCGATATCCGCAATGGTGCGGTCCCGCCATTCTGGCTGGGCTCAAGGAAGTCCAGGCCTGGATGCCGTTTCTCTCCGTTGTAATTCCGATGGGACTGTTCAATGTCATTGGCAGTTTGCAGAACATTGAATCGGCCGAAGCCGCTGGCGATAAGTAC
This sequence comes from Planctomycetaceae bacterium, assembly GCA_020426515.1. Classification (GTDB taxonomy): domain Bacteria; phylum Planctomycetota; class Planctomycetia; order Planctomycetales; family Planctomycetaceae; genus JACKHO01. Next base: position 90,318 of record JAGQPW010000004.1, read on the forward strand.
CCGGCGGCGTCGGCTATGGCCATGAATGGACTGGGAACCATTCTCGCCGGTTGCTTTGGCAGCTGCTTCCCCACAACCATTTACATTGGCCATCCCGGCTGGAAGGGCCTCGGCGCCAGGGCCGGATATTCCACACTCAACGGCGTGGTGATCGTCGCCATCACGGTTCTGGGTCTGCTCAATCTGATTGCGGCTGTCGTTCCGATGGAAGCCGGGGCCGCCATCATCCTGTGGATTGGCATCATCATCACCGCCCAGGCCTTTCAGGCCACGAAGCAGGAACATGCTCCGGCCGTGGCTATCGGACTGTTTCCTGCCATTGCCGCCTGGGGGGCAACTGTCATGTTGGGGACCGTGATGACCTGCGGCGGCAAGAACCTGTACGACCTCGTGGCTCCCGTAGCCCCGGTGCCAGTGGTTACTGCAGTCGACCCGAATGCCGGTGCTGCCGCCCCCGGCGAGAGCGCCGTCTCTCCGGTTCAGTTGCCAGCCAAGTCCTCAACCATGGTCAATGGCTTCCTTGTGCATGGCCTGCTGCTGATGGAGCGAGGCTACATTTTCACGTGCATGATTCTCGCCGCAGCTGCTGCCTGTCTGATTGATCGAAAGTTTGGTGCGGCGGCAATCTGGATGGTGGTTGCAGCCGTCTGCACATTCCTGGGCATGATGCATGCCTATCAGGTGTATCCCATTCCCGGCGCAAATATCGCTATTTTTGACTACCTGTTCCGCTTCATGGCTCCGGTTTCGGGAGCGTATGCCTACCGCGCCGACGATATCGTCGTGGGCTATCTGCTCTCCGCGCTGACGTACTGGCTGGTGGGTCGCTGGGCGAGGAACCAGCCCGAGGCTCCACTGCACCTGTAGCCTCTCAACTCAGCGATGCAGTTGGACGACACCAAGAATGCGCCACGCCCACAGAAGTTCGGAACGTGAGATTTTCTGAACCACCGACGTCGGGTTGATGGGGACCAGCAGAACCGTATCGCCCTGTTCCTGATAGAGCTTGCAGTTCACGCCAATCTGACCTCGCTGGCGTGCCACGCACGGATGCATGCTCACGGCCGGGTGCGAGGGACTGGTAATGACGAGATCGCCATCCTGATATCGTGGCGACATGCTGTCACCATCAATCCGCCATGCCACCGCATCGGGATAAGCAGCCTTGATGTGCGCAGCGTCCAGGAATTCGAGAAAACCAAACTCATCCGGGCGCGAGAGCTGAACCAGCGAAACAGCCTGCTGACCGCTGGAGACCTGTGCCCAGCATTCCTCACTGCTGCGTTGCACATGATCTGACAGCAACTGTTCCAGTCGTGCATCTGCCTCGGGCCCGCCGTGGGTCACTTCCAGTTCGCTCCAATAGTGAGCCAGTCCCGCTGCTGTGCTCCCCACCACCGGAATCAAGTGGCGGGAGTTTGTCGTGAATGGTTCGGTCGTCGGAGAGGCATTCGCTCTTGTCGCCGACGAATTCTCCGCGGTATGGCCAGCCGCATCGTGCGTGGACCGTTCCAGGAGTTTGAGGAACTCCTCGACGGGACCATTCAACTCGGGTTTTTGACCGAGAATCTGCAACAGTCGATCGGCCAGAAGTCGAGACCGTTGAGTCGGTCGCTCGATAGCCGACGACGACTCACCAAACAGCAGCCATCCCAGACTAACTCCCCCGGCATCAGCAATTCGAACCAGCGTCTCCACAGGTGGAATGCGGCCTGTTTCGTAGTGCTGATATGTCGTAACGGGGACGCCTAACGTTCTGGAAAATAACGACTTGCCACGTTCCCCACAGCACCGCTGGCGGATCTCTATGATTCGGCGACTAATATCCCTTGCTACAATTTGCATAATTGCGTAAAAAAACGCCACCTTTGCGTTGCTTACAGATTTGCGATGGCTTCGCGAATGTCAAAGGGGTAACAGAAGGTTTTGCGAAAGGGAAGGTTCTCATGTCGCAGTCAGAACTCAATTCCGGGGACTCTCCCCAGAATGCCCGCCAGGATCAACTGTGGGATCTGATCCACGAAGATCTGCGAGGCATAGAGCGGTTGATGAGCATTCAGCTCAATCTGCTGCGATCTCTGCGGCAACGCATCGCCGACCTGCGCCGGTAATCGTCTCATCTCGACATGTCCCGGGTGGCAAGGGACTCGACTATAAGGAATTGCCGAGCAACATGTCCAAGTTTCAACCGGAAAGCCGAGCGGGGCAATCACTGCCCGCAGATCAGTCTCCACTGCCACGGCGGCAACTCCTGACCGCTGTTGCCCACCTTGAACAGGTTGTGGAGATGCAACTGTCTCTGCTGCAGGCAATTCGAATGCAGCTCGACTCGGATCCGCCCGCCGCCGTCGTAGACATCAGACAAACATCCCCCTGACGCATCGAAGCTCTCGGTTAGTTGTCTGGCCCGCTTGACGCTTCGACAGGACGGGCGGCAATATGAACGATGCCGCTGCGCCGGGCGGCTGATCGCTCTCGCCCTCCTGAATCGAGACTCACTGTGAACAACACGGTTGTCATTCGCTACTGCACTCAATGCCGCTGGCTGCTGCGCGCTGCCTGGATGGCTCAGGAACTGCTGACCACGTTCGATGGCGAGATTAAGTCGCTGACACTCGAGCCCGCCACTGGTGGACTGTTTGAAGTGTGGGCCGGTGACGTCCGTGTCTGGTCCCGGAAAGACATGAGCGGCTTTCCGGAAATCACGGAGCTAAAGCAACTCGTGCGAGATCAAATTGCTCCGGAGAAAAGCCTGGGGCATTCCGATCGCAAGGCAGCTCCGTAACAGAGGACCGCTGCTGTTGTTGAACGTTGAAGGGCCTGCGGGCCGTTTGAGCGGTGAAGGTCGAACGTCTCAGGGATACACGGTACCTGCTTGTACTCTTCTCGCTCTCGTCCAGTCTTCGCCGAGGAGCGTGACTTGTCGACGCTCTGCGTTCTCTGGATTTTCCACCGAATCTTGACAGCCACGGGCTATTGGGACGTACCATGTGGAAATACATCACCCCACGTTGATTTGAAAGTCCCGCCCCGTATCCCGATGTTGCCCCGCCAACACCCTCTGCTGCTGCTCGCGCTACTGGCCATACCGATGCCGGTCGTCGCGGAGAGACCGCCGATTGATTTCAGCCGGGACGTGTTGCCGATTCTTTCGGAGAACTGTTTCTTCTGCCACGGTCCGGATGCGAATCACCGCGAAGCCGACTTACGGCTGGACACCGCCACAGGAGCTGCCACTGTCATCGATCACGCGAAACCCGAAGCCAGCGAACTGCTGCTACGGATTCGCTCCACCGATCCTGACCTGCAGATGCCACCGCCAGGTTCCAATCGCCAGTTGACTCCGCAACAGGTTCAGACACTTCAGCAGTGGATCGCGGGCGGAGCAGACTGGGGTGTGCATTGGTCGTTTCGTCCGATCGTTGGTCCCCCGGTTCCGGAACTCGCATCTCGCAGCGACATTGCTCCGGTTCGAAACGCGATCGATGCGTTCATTCAGCAGCAACTCGTAGTCGAAGGATTGCTTCCCTCTCCAGAGGCTGACCGCCGCACATTGATTCGCCGCGTCACGCTCGACCTGACGGGATTGCCTCCGACGCCATCAGAGGTCGAGGCCTTCCTCGCAGACGAGTCACCGGACGCCTACGAAAAACTCGTCGACCGCTTGCTCGCATCGCCAGCTTACGGTGAGCGTATGGCCTGGGACTGGCTCGATGCCGCCCGCTATGCCGACACCAACGGCTATCAGGGAGATCGGGAACGGACGATGTGGCCATGGCGCGACTGGGTCATCAAGGCGTTCAACGAGAACCTCCCCTACGACGATTTCACCGTCTGGCAACTGGCCGGTGATCTGTTACCGGAAGCCACCTTCGAGCAACAACTGGCGACAGCCTTCTGTCGCAATCACATGATCAACGGCGAAGGAGGCCGCATTGCCGAAGAGAATCGCGTGGACTACGTAATGGACATGCTGGAAACAACCGGCACCGTCTGGCTCGGTCTCACCTTCAACTGCTGCCGCTGCCACGATCACAAATACGACCCACTCACCAATGTGGATTACTACGCCTTCTCCGCCTTCTTCAATCAGACCCCCGTCACCGGCGGGGGAGGCGATCCGTTCACACCTCCGGTCCTGCTCGCCCCGACACCGGAGCAACAGTCTGAACTCGACGAACTGCAACTGCGACTCGCGACTGTGCAAGAGTCGATGAAACAGCGAAACGCCGAACTCGCCGCAGCTCAACCGGAATGGGAAACGCGGGAGCGTGAAGAACTAAAGGTCGACGAAGTCTGGCAGCCGCTGTTTCTGCGATCCGTCAAGGCGGAACATCAGCAACTCGAAGTTCAGCCGGGTCACGTTGTTTTTGCCAGCGGTCCCAATCCCGAAAACGACACCTACACCATTCGAGCTGCCGCCCCAATCGCGACGCTCTCAGCCCTGCGGCTGGATGTGCTGCGGCATCCCACACACACAGCCGGCGGACTGGCCCGCTCAGACAGTGGCAACTTTGTCCTCACCGAACTGGAAGTCCTGCTGCATCGAACCGGAAGCGACCGTGAGGAACGACTCCCAATCGCCAGCGCCGAAGCCACCCACGAACAGGGAGGACTGAAAGTCACAACGGCCTACGACGGCAATTCCCGCACAGGGTGGGCTGTATACGAAGGCAAACCTGTCGACC
>JAGQPW010000500.1 GCA_020426515.1 Planctomycetaceae bacterium
GGGCCGGTCGCGGTGGTCGTGCCTGAAGGTGCGTTGCAGCCGTTTGCTCGTGACAACCCCGAACTCCCCACGACGGGGCGCCGACTCGCGTTCGCCCAGTGGCTGACCTCGCCGGAAAACCCGTTGCTGTCGCGTGCGATCGTTAACCGAATCTGGATGCATCATTTTGGACGCGGACTTGTCGAAACGCCCGGAGACTTCGGAAAGTTGGGCGGAACCCCCTCACATCCGGAAGTTCTCGACTGGCTGGCAACGGAGTTGATTCAGCAGGGGTGGAGCCTGAAGCAGTTGCATCGCACCATCCTCACCTCCACGGCCTGGCGACAATCGACGTATCGCGAGCCTGCTAAGAACGCGATCGATCCCGAGAATCAGTTCTACTGGAGGAAGTCTCTGCAGCGGCTCGATGCGGAGATCCTGAGAGACCGTATGCTCGCTGCTTCGGGAACGTTGAGTGTCGAGGTCGGTGGCAGTCCGGTCGCCATTAAAGAGGATGCGGCGGGACAGGTTATTGTTGATGGG
>JAGQPW010000501.1 GCA_020426515.1 Planctomycetaceae bacterium
TGAGCGCGGCGCCACCACAGCCCCAGTCGTTGGAAATCACCAAGGCGAATCGCTGGTCGCGTGCCCCCCCCCAAAACGCCCTCTTTCCTAGCCGCGAATGGCCCACCACCGCGACCCGTTCCTGATCCACATCCGTGTCTTCGGCAAAATAATCCATGACTCGGCTGAGTCCCCAGGCCCAAGTCGCGATCGAACCCCACTGGTCCGCCGTGGGAGCGGCTTTGCCCTGTCCGTGGTACAGAGCGTGGACGCCGTTTTGAAATCCATCATCAAAATCGGGGTCAATGTCGCCATAGTAGACGACGGCCAAACCGTAGCCCCGCTGTAGGATTTCGCGGACAGGCCAGCGAGACGACGAACGGCCCCGTCCTGCTTCGGTCGCGCGATGGTCTTGCACGCCGCCATCATTGGATGGCCGCATCCAACTGGCTGAAATCCGCACGCGGGGATCGTCGACGATGGTATGATTGCCGCCAAAATTCAGTCCCAGGAAGACGGGGACAGGTCGCGGCGCGTTCTTGG
>JAGQPW010000502.1 GCA_020426515.1 Planctomycetaceae bacterium
ATACTTCTCACCCGACGGCGAGCATCTCAGCTTCTTTGAGGATGTCCTGTTCCCGGCCGACATCGATCTTCGAGGCGAAGTATTGCTCGTGCCCGACCTGCACGCCCGGATCACCCTGCTGGACGTGAACAACGAGGTGATTGCCCATCTCGGACATGATCCGTCATGGCTGGAAGAGGTCCTCGCAGACAACTTTGCCATGCGTCGTCAGCCAGAGCGGTGGGTCGCAGGCAAGTTTGTTCACCCGCACGATGCCTGCTTCGATCATGAGGGAAATCTCTACGTTGCCGAATGGGTCGCCATCGGCCGAGTCAGCAAGCTCAAGCACGTCGGTTGACCAAACGTCGCTCAGCCACAAAGACCGGATAATGAGGAGGATCGGTCGATTCTCTGACCTTTGTCGGGAATCGAACATCCGGGTCGATGGGCGGAGGCAAAGAATAACGCTAGACTCACGTTCACGATTCGTTGGTCCTCCCGGCCGCGGATTTCATTCTGGGACTGCTCAAAATGGGCAGATGA
>JAGQPW010000503.1 GCA_020426515.1 Planctomycetaceae bacterium
AGCCGATAGGCAGATCCAGACATGCACATGCCAGTGGAATGGAGGGCGAAACCAACGAGATTCCATCCTACCCGGCATTCACGAGGAACTGCAAACGGATTCGCGGTAATTGCCGACTGCTTCAGGGATTCTGTGCTCGCATGATCGGTGGTGGCGACAAAGGCTGCGAAGATGGGATAACTGCGCCAACCTTGCGACGAGGGATCAGATCGAAGCCAAAGAACGGGACGCCGGAGTTGCTGTCCATCTGAAAGAATGACCGATCGACTGCACAACCAGGGCTGAGCATTAGAACAGCGCCGAGGGCGAGCAACGTCAGCGAGCGACCACTACTCATCGATTTGCGCCTCATGCTGGGGCGGCAACCCGGCACTGCGGGACGCAAATGGCAGCGAGGTCAGGGACTGACAACCGACCACCATGAGCGTAGTCAACAATAGCACCCAGAGCATGCGATGTCGGCGATTGGGGAAAGGGTACGCGGCTTCGTGCATGGTCGATCCGTCAGGTGACGCGGAGT
>JAGQPW010000504.1 GCA_020426515.1 Planctomycetaceae bacterium
CTTTCAGAGCCAGGATGAGCGCATCAGTTCCTGAGGCACAACCAATGGCGAAGCGAGAGTCGCAATAGCTGGCGACCTGATCCTCGAATTGCTCGACCGTTTCGCCGAGCACGAAGCGCTGCGTGTCAAAGACCTGCTCCACCGCCTGCATGACATCGGCGCGAATGGATTGATGCTGTTCCACGAGATCAATCATGGGGACCGGATCGGGTCCGCGACGTAAGGGCAGGATATTCTGAGACATGCAGCGACTCCATTCGCCACGCAGGGATTTTGGGAACCTTGGATCCATACGCCTCCAAGGTCCAGACAGGTTTGGAAAGTACGCCCCCTGCAAAGAAAGTGTCAAGGGGGATGTGTCCACAGCAGCCGGAGGCGAACAGAAGCGGCACAAACCGCCTGAACGGACGGATCGGGGAAAATGAGCACGGAGCAGCAAATTGCGTCCTGCGTTCATTGATTGCCCCGCCAGAGTTGCTTATAACCCGTCGCGAAACACTTTTGTTTACCCAGCCCTGGT
>JAGQPW010000505.1 GCA_020426515.1 Planctomycetaceae bacterium
TGCCAGGTCAACGTGTGACTCGCAGGCAGACATCGCACCTCCTTCAGGAGCGTGCGCGGCTCCGGCACGCTTCCGCTCTCAAAATATCGGACCAACGCCACCGGATCCAGTTCACGCCCCGCCTGCCCTGCCCTCTGCAATGCGTTCACCTCCGAGGCAAAGGACAGCGTCCCGTCCTTGCGGGAGTGGGAGTAATACAATGGCTTGATGCCCAGCGGGTCACGCGCCAGAAACGCCTGCTTTTCACGCTCATCCCAGATGGCGAAGGCAAACATGCCGCGCAACCGGTTCACCATGGCTCTGCCGTCGCGCTGATAAAGTGACAGCAGCATCTCGGTATCCGTGCCGGTGTGGAAGACCACACCCTCGTGTTCCATTTCAGAACGAAGCTCGCGAAAATTGTAGATCTCCCCGTTGAAGACAATGACCAGGCGCCCATCCGCCGAAATCATCGGCTGATGACCGGCCGCCGACAGATCCAGAATGGACAACCTCGTGTGCACCAGACCGGCCCGCCGAT
>JAGQPW010000506.1 GCA_020426515.1 Planctomycetaceae bacterium
GAAAGGAAGAATCAGATCTGGTGCTGGGATTTCATCTATGATCGGACGACGAACGGCAGCGTTCTAAAGTGTTTATCGATCGTGGATGAGTACACGCGTGAATGTCTGGCTTTGAAGATGGATCGGAGTTTCACGAGTGAAGATGTGATCGACACGTTGGCCGAGTTGTTTGCCATTCAGGGAGTTCCGGATCATATCCGAAGTGACAATGGTCCCGAGTTCGTGGCGAAGGCGATTCAAGGCTGGCTTGCTCAACTTGGGATTGAAACGTTGTACGTCGAACCGGGAAGCCCCTGGCAGAACGGCTACGCGGAGAGCTTCCACAGCCGGTTACGTGACGAGTTTTTGTCCCAGGAGGAGTTTGAAAGTTTACGTTCCGCGAGGAAGCTGACAGCTCAGTTCCAGGAGGATTACAATAATCATCGTCCCCACAGTTCGTTGGGGTATTTGACCCCGCGAGAGTTTTCGGATCGCTGTCCCATCTCCAGTCGGGGATCTGTCCGCCTGCCGATGTCACAG
>JAGQPW010000507.1 GCA_020426515.1 Planctomycetaceae bacterium
TCACCGAGATATGCTGCAACAGGTGCGGGATCGAGCGTGGCCGACATGACGAGCAGCCGGAGATCGTCGCGCACTGTCTGCTGAACCCGCCGCACCATCGCCAGAGCGAGATCGCTGTCGAGCCGACGCTCGTGGAACTCGTCGAACACCACCGCAGCGACCCCTTCCAGAAACGGGTCCTGCTGCAGCATTCGCAACAAAATCCCCTCGGTCATCACAATGATTCGCGTTGACCGGGAAACCTGTTCATCAAATCGCACGCGGTAACCAATCGTCTCGCCAACCCGCTCATGGCGTTCAGCAGCCATGCGCCGGGCGGAAGTTCGGGCGGCGATTCGTCGCGGTTCGAGAACGAGAATCTTTCCCTGCGTGGCCCAGTCACAGTTGAGCAGCGCGGGGGGAACTCGCGTGGTCTTGCCAGCGCCAGCGGGAGCCTTCAGCACGAGGCTGCGCGCCTGCTGCAACGTGGCGGTCAAGTCGGGAATCAGGGAATCGATGGGGAGCGTCTGCATCGTGGAG
>JAGQPW010000508.1 GCA_020426515.1 Planctomycetaceae bacterium
ATTCGGGCCTCTGTGAAAGGGACCCCCATGACGCGTTTGGACGCCCTGCCCGATGAGGATGTCTGGCATCTGGTGAATTACGTGTACAGCATCCCGTACGAAGAAGAAATTGCTGGCGCGGGCAAAGAGGCGCAAGCTGCAGCTCCGGCTGAGGCGGAACCGGTCCAGCCCGAAAAGGAAGTGGCCAGCAACTAGCGTCGCGGCCAATGGCGATTCGTTTTCAAGTTCACTGAAATTCACATTACCGAGGACATCACCGTGAAGTGGTTCTGGTGTCTGTTTTTTGCTCTCGCTCCGATCCTGGCCATGGCGGTCAGCATCGCGTCCCCCGGTTACGGCTGGTGGTTTCCCAGTGAGGCCGCATCGCCGCTGGGACAGCGGATTGACGACCTTTTCTACATGATCCTGATGATCACTACCGTGACCTTCATTGGCACGCAGATCGGTCTGGTGTACGTGCTGTTCAAAGGTGCCCGGCGGACCGATGCTGACGTCAACGAGAAGGCGTGGTTCTCGCA
>JAGQPW010000509.1 GCA_020426515.1 Planctomycetaceae bacterium
GCATGCCCGCTCCTGCCGCACCGGCACCGCTCGCGCCGCCTGCAGGCAGCTCTCCCCCGGCGGAGGCACCGGCCGCGGCCGACGACAGCCTGCAGATCCGCAGCCCGACTGTCGGCACTTTCTACATCAGCCCGACACCCGAAGACCCCCCGTTTGTGACGGTGGGTTCGACGGTCAAAGCCGATACGATTGTGTGTATTGTCGAAGCCATGAAGGTCTTCAATCAGATCCCGGCTGAAGTCAGCGGGACAGTTGTCGAAGTGCTGGTCGCCAACGGCGATCCTGTTGAGTTCAATCAGCCTCTGTTCCGGGTGAAACCCGGCTGAGCCGGACTGCCTCCTTCGTTTTTCCTCCGGCCGTCGGAATCTTTCGAGAGCTTTCGAAAAGCAAAACCAGGGGGAGGCAGGCTGGTACCAGGGTGCGGCGGGCGAATGAACTGCCCGGACCCGGCCTGAAAGAGGTTTTTCGGGAATCTGGAGTTTCTGTCCGCAGCTGGCGGGACGCTCCACTGCACAGCC
>JAGQPW010000050.1:0-4412 GCA_020426515.1 Planctomycetaceae bacterium
GGAAATGTGCGGCAACGGCGTGCGCTGCGTCGCCAAATATGTGTACGACCACGGCATCTCCCGGCAGGAAGAACTGTCGATCGAAACTGGTCGAGGTGTCCTCACATTGCAGGTCTTCCCCGAAGGGGGCAAGGTCCAGCTTGTGCGGGTCAACATGGGCGAACCGATCCTGAATGCGGCCGACATCCCCACCACACTACCTGGCAATCCTCCGCTGAAGGCCCCACTGGTCATCGGTGACAAGACGCTGGAAGTGACCTGCATCTCGATGGGAAATCCCCACTGCATCACGTTTGTGGACAAGGTGACGGACGAGTGGGTGCATGGCGTTGGCCCACAGGTGGAAGTGCATCCCGCTTTTCCACGACGGGTGAATGCCGAGTTCATTCAAATCGTTTCCCGCACCGAAATGATCATGCGGGTCTGGGAGCGGGGCAGCGGCGAGACGCTGGCCTGCGGTACCGGAGCTTGCGCCTCGGCGGTGGCTGCGGTGCTGAATGGATTGACCGAACGAACGGTGCTGTGCCATTTGCCCGGCGGCGATCTCACCCTGGAATGGCCCGAAAATGGCCCCGTCTACATGACAGGTCCGGCCACGGAAGTGTTCACCGGCGAATGGCCGCTGGGGTAACTGACGGATTGTTCGGCTCACATTTTCGTGTCGACGTCCCGCGGATGGAGGCTGACTTTGTCTTCTCTGGGGTCGGTTGTTGCTCTAAGATGTTGCCAGCATGGCGACAACGCCACCCGTACGAGCATTGGCAGGCCACTGTTGGGCCGCGACTGTTTCGGCAGTTCCTGAAGATGATGGAAAGGTTCCGGATGTTCACGCGTTGGATACAGATCCCTGTTCTTTTGCTGTGTCTCTCGACACCGGTTGCGGCACAGGGGTTGATCTGGAAACTTCCGGAGGATGGAACCTGGGTGCGGTTTGAGGGGACGTACACGCAAACCCTGCCCGTGCAGGATGTGACCGTGAAGCCGCTCGAATGGCGACGGGACATCACCATCAAATCGGTAGGCAAGGAGGAGGCCGAGTACCAGGGAGTGAAGCAGGCCTGCCGCTGGATTGAGATTAAAGTTGTCACCGGCAAAACGGATGCCGGTGTGCTCGATGCCGGTCCGGGGGGGAGTCGACTGTACAAGTTGCTGGTTCCGGAAACGGCCATTCGTGGCGAAGTGAATGAGCAGACGCCTGAGGGCAAACAGATCTTCGTCTCGTACATACCGGTCGTGAAGGGCTGGCGAAAAATTGGAGACGAACAACCCGCCGAGATTGCCTCGGGAGTGTTTCAGCTGTATCCCGTTGTTTCGCTGTTGCAGCACTACCGGAATCTGGAAGCTTCGGGCGATCCGCAGCCACTGACATTGAACACAGGCAATGTGACGGCGCAGTCCTATGTCGGTAGTCTGGTGACGGAAACGGCGGGTTATCGTTCGATGAATCGTGCGGACTTGTATCGGTCCGATGAACTGCCGTTCGGTGTGGCCAAGTGGTCAGCCACGACCGCCGTGGAAGAAAAGGGGACGACCGATCCCCGTTCGGCGTTTGTGCCCACGATTACGATCAAGGAAGAGATGCAGGCTGCTGAGGTGGGTGGCAATGCAGAGAGCGAACTGCTCATCAACTGAGGCATTGCCGTCCCATGGACGATCGTATTCCAGGTTTGATTTTTGGCGTTTTCCTGATTCTTCTTGGGTCGGGAATGCTGATGGCCCAATTGCGGGCGCGGAAGCCGCATCGCGATGACTTTCGGCTGGAACCACATGATCGCCGGTTCCTGGATCGACGCTCCCGTCGACGGATGCAGGTGGCTGGTCTCATTCTGCTGATCGGCGTCATGATTCCCGTTGGGGATGCTCTGATTCCGTGGAAAGAGGCTCCCGGTACGTTTGCCGTTTACTGGCTGATTGTGATTGGGCTCGCACTGTGGACTTTGCTGTGTGGCGTGAGCGACATGCTTGCCACCCGTTTGCACTCTCAGGTTTCGCTTGATCGGATCAAGGCGGAGCAGCGTCATCTTGAAGAGACCGTGCAGCGTCTGCGTGACTCAAAGAAGAGACGTTCCCAAGGACCGACGCTGGAATAGCCGTTCACACGAACGGCATCTCACTCTTCGTAGATCGGGTGATGTCGGTGAGGCGTTTCGAGAATGAGGACGCACATCACCGTCAGGTACAGTCGACCGGCGTCGTGTGAACGTTCCTGAAAGCTCCCGGCCGGTCGCGAGGGATGCCAGCTGCCGCGCGTGGGGCCGGCCGTCATCTGGTTCTTGATGACAATTCGTTGCACATTCCCGAACCAGCTTTCCCAGACCGGGCCGCCAATGTTGTGCAGTGTTTGGGCTGTGTAATACCAGGCGTAGACGTTGCGACGCTGTGGCAGCCACTCCGGGCGGTTCTCCTCCGCAGTCAGAAAGGAAACGCCTCGGCGCAGCGCCGGTTCATCCTTCGGCCAGCCCAGCCATTGCCGACACAACAGGCCTTCCGCCGACATGGACAGCCGCTGCGAATCCTCGGCGTCAAAGTCGGGGCGGTACTTGTACAGCGACCGATTGAGTTCCTTTTCCTGAACCGAGTCGAGGAAGCGGTCCGCCAGCATGTAGGTTTCGAGGGGGGCTTCGATCCCGGCCATTCGTGCGGTATTGATGGCCATCAACGCCCAGCCGGTAACCGAGAGATCGCCAATTCCGGTTTCAGTCAGCGGGCGGTACTTCCAGCCTCCCAGCCTGGGGTTCTGAGAGTTGATCAGGAATTCGACCGCCTTCTCCGCCGGGGCACGCAATGACTCATCGCGGGTCATCGCCAGCGCTTCACATAACGCGATCGTTCCCTGGGCATGGGAGTAGAAGTGAGCTTCCCGTCCTTCTTCAAGAATGTCGAACAGGTCTCCATTTGACCGCTGCTGGCGAATCAGCCAGCGCAGTCCCTTGTCGACCTGCGGGGCATAATCTCCGTCGATGTGCGTGTGGCCATCGCCGAGCAATGCCAGCAGCGCCAAAGCGGTGGCCCCGGTGTTCGTTTCGATGGAACCGCCGTCTGGATAGGGGCCATTGAGACTCCAGTGACCGTCGGCCTGCTGCTGCTGGGAGATCCATCGGATTGCGCGATCCAGGGTCTGCCGGAGATCTTCATCGCTGCCGGAAGGGCTGGGTGATCCGAGAGAGCGTCGCGGGCGGTTGGCGAGAGCCTGTGAAACATCAACGGGGTTGACCGCCGGCTTGGGGGCCTGAGCCGGTGCCTGCGCGGTCGGGGTTTGAGGTTCTGGCGTGGGCGGCTTGGGAGTGTTGTTCATCGACAACGATGGAATCTTGATCGCTTCCAGCTTCTCCTCGGGCTGTTCGGGAGCCTCTTCGACCTCCGTGCCCCAGCTGAGATACAGCATGGGAGGTTCCGGCTGGATGGTGCTGACAATGATCAGCCCCATTAAGAACAGGATCAGAATGTGGGCTCCCAGGCTGATGAGAGCCCCTTTCCAAGTCTCTTTAATGTCTCGTTGCAGTCGGCGCTGCCACGACCACTCCTCAAGCAATTGCTGCATCGACTTCCGTCGTCGCTTGCGACCGGAAGGAGGTGGTGAATTCGCGGCTGGGGGGGCGTCCGACAAGGGAGTGGGTTGTCGCTGAAACCAGAAACATGGGACGCAGACAGTATAGCGGGTTTGATCAGATGTGCAGTCTCCAATGCGACCCTCAGCCGCCGAGCGGACCCGCCATTGACACATGCAGCCTTCCGATTCGACACTCCCGTCCCACTCCTGCCCCTTTTGGTCCGGCCTTGTGAAGTTCCATGGAAGTGAATGAAACCCGCCCTCCTGTCCCGTCCTCGGAAGACTTCGCTCACCTGGGACGTGGAGTTCTGATGGGAGCCGCTGACATCATTCCCGGCGTCTCCGGCGGGACGGTGGCTCTGATTGTCGGCATTTACGAACGGCTTGTTACGGCCATCAGTCATTGTGATGGAACGTTCGTGGGGCATCTGACCCATCGACGCTGGCGTGCTGCCGCTGCGCACATTGATCTACGGTTTCTCGTCTTTCTGGGTCTGGGGATTGGCTGCGGTGCCGTCGCACTGGGGGCCGTGATGCACACATTGCTGGAGGACTACCGGCAGTTTACGTTGGCTGCGTTTTTTGGGCTAATTGGGGCTTCGTGCTGGTTGGTGGCCAAGCTGGTGGGGCAGTGGAGAGTGGGTGAAGTGATCGCGGCCATTGCCGGAGCGGCGTTTGCTCTCTGGCTGGTGCAGCAGGAGGCTCTGAATCATCCACCGGATGCGCTCTGGTATGTGTTCCTGTGCGGCGTAATTGCCATTTGCGCGATGATCCTGCCAGGTATCAGCGGGTCGTTCATTCTGGTGATCCTCGGCAAGTACCATGACGTGACAGGAATCATCAAGAGTGCCCTGCATCTGGA
>JAGQPW010000050.1:4511-21036 GCA_020426515.1 Planctomycetaceae bacterium
GTAGTGTTTGCGCTTGGGTGTGCAGTTGGATTGATTGGCTTTGCCAAGTTCCTGAAGTGGCTGCTGCACCGGCATCACGCGGTGACAATGGCCACGTTGTGCGGCTTTATGGCCGGCTCGCTCCTGAAGATCTGGCCGTTTCAACGAGATCTGACGCCGGAGATCGTCGAGTTGAAGCACAAGCGGTTCGCACTGATGAATCTTGCCGAACTGCCGATCGACGGCCGATTCTGGCTGACCCTGGTCGTCGCGGGGCTGGCCGTGGTGCTCGTACTGGCGCTGGACCGGCTTTCGGGAGCAAATAGTCGGTCAATGACGAAGTGAGAAGGAGGCACATCGGTTTCCACCCACCGTTCTCACTTATGGGGTTGTGTAACCATTCAGCTGTGAACAGGTTACAAATGGGTGTCCGTCTATGGGATCGATTGTTGACATTTCGCGTCCTCTCGCGTCTAATGAGGGGTGCATTGATTGCCGGAATGCGGCCTCGAGGGGTCTTGGTCGCCTGATGGAATTGATGCACACGGTGTAGAATCGAAGAGTCGCAAGTGGCTGAGTGGGTAATTCAGTTAAGCCTTGCGGCTGTGTTCTCCCTGATTTTGGGGGAGGGCAGTGTGCGAATTTGGTTTGTGGTGAAAGGTACCGTCCTTGGATGGTCCTAAGCTGTTTTGCGGCTTGGGGTTTTGTCTATCCAGGTGAACGGACCCGTTCTCTGCAGAGCTCTCATGGATGAATTATCGGGATCAGGATGCCTTCGCACAGCGGCGCTCAAATTTGAGTGCCCGGTTCTCCGATAAAAAGAGTGGGAGTCCTTAGTACGTATCTGGGGTCTGGCTATGATGGCTGGGAAGAACGCTCCTCGCGTCGTGATAACCGGCGTGGGAGTCATTTCGCCGGTCGGCATTGGGAAAGATCGCTTCTGGGAGAACCTGATCGCCGGAAATTCCGGTATCGGTTATCTTCAGTCGGTCCCCAATCAGTCACTTCCGTCGAAACTCGCTGCTGAGATCCGCGACTTCAATCCTGCGGATTACGTCTACCAGAAAAAGTTCCTGAAGGTCATGTCGCGCGACATCCAACTGGGTGTTTGTGCTGCGTCGATGGCCATGAAGGATGCCGGGATTTCGACGGGCGACGTCGATCCTGATCGCCTTGGTGTCGAGTTTGGTGCCGGGCACATCTCCTTCACTCCAGAGGAGCTGGCCGAGGCCGCCCGCGATTACGCTGATCCCTCAAACCGTGAGGGTTACACCCGGTGGGGTGAAGGCAGCCTGGGCAAGATTGCTCCGCTGTGGCTGTTGCGTCAGTTGCCGAACATGCCGGCCTGTCATGTGGCCATCGAACACGATGCCCGTGGACCAAATAATACAATCACGAGCGCTGATGCCTCGCCGCTGCTGGCTCTGCAGGAAGCGATGCGCTGGATCAATCGTGGTCATGCTGATGCCATGATCGTTGGGGCCTGCAGTTCGAATATTCATCCGGTCGACATTGCTCGAATCAGTTTGATTGAGGATCTGTCTCGCGAAGAAGATCCTTCGCTGGCCTGCCGTCCATTTGACCGGGACCGTGATGGAACGGTGGTGGGTGAAGGATCGGCAGTCTTTGTGCTGGAAGATTATCACCACGCGGTGGCCCGTGGCGCAGACATTTACTGCGAGCTTCTGAGTGTGGGAGCCGGGTGTGATGGTCGCGGCTACGAAAACGGAGCCGGTGGACGTGGTCTGGTGCGGGCCATGGAGTCGGCACTGAAACTGGCCAATATCCGTCCGGAAGAAATTGGCCACATTAACGCCCACGGCAAGAGCACTCGTCGCGATGACTGGGTGGAAGCCAAGGCTTATCACCAGGCACTGGGAAGTGTGGCCGAAAAGATTCCAGTGACGGCACTGAAGAGTTACTTCGGGAATTTCGAAGCTGGCTCCGGTGCTGTGGAACTCGCGGGCAGTATCCTCGCGTTGAAGTACGGGGAACTCCCCCGCACGCTAAGCTTCGAGCATCCCGATCCCATGTGTCGGGTAAACGTAGTTCGGGAACCGGTCCGGCTGCGGTCTCGAGTGGCTCTCAGTGTGAACCGAACTTCACTGGGGCAAAGCGCAGCCACACTGCTTCGCACTCTGTAATACTGCTTGCGGTTGCCGCTGTGCCTGAACTCCCCGAAGTGGAAACGATGGTTCGCGGCATCCGTCCCTGGGTCGAGGGACGCCAGCTGGAGGACGTTGTCCGTCCGCTGTGCCGTTGCAAGCCAATCGCAATTCAGCCTGCTTTTTCGGAGTTGCGGAAACGCGTGCAGGGGCGAGTTGTCGACCGCGTTTGGCGGCGGGCCAAGAGAATTGTGCTGGAGCTGAATTCCGGTGATTCGTTCTTGATCGAACCGCGCATGACCGGCCTGATGCTTGTTGCCGATCCTCCGGATGTTCAGCATCTCCGCTTCGAGTGGCGTCTGGAAGGATCCCAGGCAAACCTCTGGTTCTGGGATCGGCGCGGACTTGGCACGATTACGCTGTGTCGGCCCGAGGAACGCGACGCCATCTTTTCACGTCTGGGGCCTGATGCACTCGAGATCACGCCCGATCAGTGGTGGGCGCGGTTGTCGGTCGCCCGGCGAGACATCAAGGTGGCGTTGCTGGATCAGAAACTTGTGGCGGGAATTGGCAATCTGTATGCCAGCGAAATTCTGCATTTGTGTGGGATTCATCCACAGACCAGGGCTTCTCGGCTGACGCGTGCGCGTGTGCAGAAGTTGCACGAGATGACCCGTCTCGTGCTGGAAGAGGCCATTCTCCATGAAGGGTCCACGCTCTCGGACGGGACGTATCGCAATGTCCTCAATCAGGATGGCGGCTACCAAAACTCGCATCGCGTTTACGACCGCGAAGGGATGACCTGTCCAACTTGTGCTTCGGGAACAATTCAGAGAATTGTCCAGGCACAGCGATCGACCTTCTTTTGCTCCCGCTGCCAGCGCAAGCGATAACCAGCCTTCTCGGTGGCTTTACGACGGTCCTCCGGGCTGATTTGCAAGGTCTTGGAGATGAACCACGCGCCTCGGCATCGACTGGCGTGGATGTTTAGTGGAAATGGGAATGATTAGACATTGCCAATCCTTTGTATGTCTCCTGTATTGACATCCGTCCGGATCGGTTTATTCTCAGTAATCGGTGAATCTCTCCTGGTCATTGCAGTTGACCTAAAGTGTCGTTGAGGAGGGCCGGAACCGAATGCTCACAATTGACCTCAATGTACGGAAGGTATTGTCGATGAAAACAATGAAGCGCGCCACGCTGTTTGCGGCTGCGGTTGCAATGTGCTTCGCCGGTTCGGCTCTCGAAGCAGGATTGTTTGGCCACCATCGTTCTTCGGGTTCCAGTGGGTCGTCAGGATCTACGGGGAGTTCAGGTTCGTCAGGCTCCTCAGGTTCGTCTGGATCCAGCAGCGGCGTATACGCTCCGGCTTCCTCGGGATCGAGTGGCTCCTCGGGATCCAGTGGTTCCAGCGGCTACCGTGCCCGTCGGCACCGCGGTTCCAGCGGTTCTTCAGGTTCCTCGGGGTCCTATGGCTCAAGTGGCACCTACGGTTCCAGCGGTTCGAGCGGATCCAGTGGTGGTTCTTATGGCTCTTATGGGTCAACCGGCTCGGTGGGGAGCTACTACTACTCCGCTCCGGCGACGTCATATGCTCAGCCAATGTATTCGCAGCCTCAGGTCTACGTGCCAGCGGCTCCAGTCGTGACAGCTCCTGCTCAGCCTGCTGAAAAGGCACTGTTGGTCTTCCACCTGCCTGAAGATGCTGAGATCTACTTCTTCGAGCAGAAGATGGCACTGGAAGGGGCAACCCGCACGTTCAACTCCCCGGCGCTTGAAGCAGGTCAGGCCTACGCCTACCCCATTCGCGTCGAGCTGCAGCGAGACGGCAAGACCTACGAAACCTCCGTGCAGCAGCAGGTTCACAGCGGGCAGCGCATTGAACTGACCGTTCAGTTCGACGAAGCCGCTGGCCAGCTGTCGTTGAAGGCCGGAGCCCCTGTTTCTTCGACTGTTGCTCAGCGATAGTTTCTTGCGGCCATTGATTCGGTCAATGTTGTGAAATTCAAACACACCCGAACGAACGTCAGTTCGTTCGGGTGTGTTTATTTGAAAGACCGGAAAAACTGCCAATCTGTTTGCCGAAGATCGCCTGTATGGACCACACTGGATGACCGGTGGCGACGAGTTCTCAACCTCGTTGAATTGCCGCTGCCTGGACCTGCACTCGACCAGTGACTTCGATGAACTCCACGACGCCCACCAGTTCGACCACGCCTATGTCTCCCCGGTGGAGCCTGGGATGGAGGTGTCTGGTCAGTCTTTGGCTGCTGTACCACGCTGCCGGTCTGCTGGTCTCGCCTGCGTCGATTCCTCCGTCATCGCAATTCGTTCGCAATGCGTGGGTCTTTTTCGGGCCCTACCTGCAGTTCATGTACATGAATCAGGGTCACCACTTCTTCGCTCCCGATCCCGGCCCCAGCACACTGGTGAGCTATGAGGTTGAACGGGACGATGGGACAACGGTCAGCGGGCGCATTCCGAACCTCGATATTCAGCCGCGACTGCTCTATCACCGACACTTCATGCTGACCGAATCACTCGGAGCCTATGAGGGTGATGAGCGTTTGCAGCCTTTGCTGGTGAGAGCCCTCGCGCGGCAGTTGTGTCGCGAACATGAAGGAGACGCGATCACCCTGACCAAAGTTACTCACATGCTGCCCACCATGGACTGGTTGCGGGCCGGTGAACGGATTGATGATCCCAGTCTCTATCAGGAGCAGCCCCTCGGGCGGTTCGAATGGTCCGACTTTTCACAGCCTTGATTCACGCAGTGGGATTACGAATCTGCACGGCGTGGCGGCAGTGGGACGACTTCTGGTTTCGACCCGAAGATCCTGTCACTCTGGGAGTGGTGCGCATCCTCACAGGGCTGATGCTGACCTACACCCATTGGGTGTGGGGCATCAAGTTCTCGTCGTTCTTCGGCACTGATGGCTTTCAGGATCTGCTGCTGGTGCGCTCGCTCGACCCGGAAACAATGGCCTGGAGTTTCTGGTGGTATGTCCCGCCGGACCTGGCCTGGACGGTACATCTGACTTGCCTGTTTCTACTGACGATGTACACGCTGGGACTGTGGACATCGGTCACAAAGTGGGCCGCAGCGATCATCACGATCTCCTATGTGAACCGTGTCCCGAACGCGAGCTTCGGGCTCGATCAGATGAATGCGATGCTGGCGGTCTATCTGGCGCTGGGGCCTTGCGGTGCCCGCTTGTCGCTGGACCGGCTGATCTCCGTGAAACGGTCGGCCATCCGGTTTCCTGAAGCCTATGCTGCTGGCCAGCGACCATTTGTGCTTCCTCGTCCCTCAGCCCGACTGGTGCGGCGACTGATTCAGGTGCACATGTGCATCATCTATTTCTTCGCAGGCGTCACCAAACTGAAGGGGACTTCGTGGTGGGACGGCAATGCGGTGTGGATGGCGCTCGCCAATGCTGAGTATCAGTCGGTCGATATGACCTGGATGGCCTGGTATCCCTGGCTCTCTGACCTGTTGACGCACGCCACTGTGTTGTGGGAGATGACGTTCTGGATCTTTGTCTGGAATCCAGTTCTTCGTCCATGGGTCCTGCTGGTCGGTGTTCTCATGCACCTGGGGATTGGCGGTTTTCTGGGTATGTGGACGTTCGGGCTGGTGATGATCTTCACCTACGCGAGTTTCGTTGCCCCGGAAACATATCTGGCGATCGGCTTCCGGCGGCGTTCTCGAAACGCTCCACCAGCGGTCGGGATGGCGAATCTCCCCGCGGAAAGGAATTCACCTTCTGCGTTGCAGCCTGTTCGGGTGTCGTGATGTCGGTGATTGAATTGTTCTGGTCTTCGTGGGTCTCAATCAACATGTCTCGCAGCCTTGTTTCCTGCCTGCTGATCGTCGCGGCGCTGAACAGTCCGGGATGCGTACCTGTCCCCGATCCGCAGGGAGCGGAGGTGTTGCTGGTGCGGGCACGACTGCGACGAAATACACAGCAGCCTCAGGAGGCCGTGGACATTCTGACCAAGGCGATTGAACTCCATCCCGATGAAGAAGTGCTCTACTACGAACGGGCACTGACGTATGTGGAACTGGGGGAATCGGAGCAGGCTCTGGCGGACTATGCAGCTGCCATTGAACAAAAACCAGACTTCGCCGAGGCACTCAACAATCGGGCGGCACTGCTGGCCGAGCTAGGGCGATATGACGAAGCGGCTGCAGGATTTGGGAAGGTGATTGAGGCCAACTCTCAGGATGCGCTTGCCTACCGCAATCGCGGGCTGGCGTATCATGATCTGCAGGAGTTCGAATTGGCGATTGCTGACTACGATCGCGCATTGAAGCTGGAACCGAATTCGGTCGACAACTGGTTCATGTGTGGCAACGCCTGCCTGGAGGCAGGACGAACCGAAGATGCGATTCGCTGTTTCACTGCGGTGATCTACCTCAACCCACAGGAGGCTCGTGCGTTTCTGCGTCGCAGTACAGCCTACGAGCAACTGGGAAAAAACGATGTCGCACTGCACGATCGCCATCGGGCTGCTGAAATCGATGCGGAACTGGTAGCGCGGGAGGAAGCGGTCGACGCTGCTCCCATTCCTCTGATGCCAATGCCCGTTGCGGTTCCTGCTCCCGTCGCAATGACTCCAGTGACTTCCACTGAGCCCGGCAATGATCCCGCATTGGAGAGCAAGTCGTCCAACCTTCCAGTTCCAGTTCCGATGCCTGTTCCGAGCAAGGCCGACGCTGCTGTCCCCGGTGCGGACGGGGAATCGACCGCAGAAGGTCTGGTGCCACCGCTTCCGGCTCCTCGGGAAATTCCTGCCGAACAGCCTGTTCCCAAACTGCTTCCTCCGCGTCCCGTAGAGTAAGACACGCTGCTGGCGGTGTCGCACGCGTGCTGGCGCCGAGTGGCCTCACTGGTGTGCGGCTGAATGGACATTGCGATACTCCTTGGCGTATTCTCGTTGGTGTCCCTTCTTCCCTTCTTCCCTTCTCACGGGAGTCACGTGCATGGAACTCGCAATCGTCGGCAATCCGGATTACGGCGAACTGAAGGTCGTGTTGTCCCCCGGAGAAAGCATTCGGGCGGAAGCCGGTTCCATGAGCCGCATGAGTTCCGACCTCGGGATGCGAAGCCACATCATGGGCGGTTTCCTGCAGGGAATTTTCCGGCGGTTGATCGGCGGCGAATCGCTGTTTGTGGGTGAGTATACCGCCACCGATGAACCGGGCTTTGTCGCCTTTGCTCCCGCCACGCCAGGATGTGTGATGCAGCAGACTCTGAAGGGAGATTCGCTGATTCTCACCGCCGGAGCATTTATGGCCTGCACTCCCGGAGTGAATCTGAAGCCTCGCTTTGGAGGACTGAAGGCGTTCTTCTCAGGCGAGGGAGCATTCTTCCTGGAGGCATCCGGCGAAGGCGAGCTGTTCTTCAACGGATATGGCGGGGTGCATCAAAAGGACATTGATGGTGACTACATCATCGATTCCGGTCATGTCGTCGCCTGGGAGCCGGGGCTTGCCTACTCCATTACGGGGATGGGGGGCTGGAAGCAGACGCTGTTTTCGGGTGAAGGGCTGGTGATGAAGTTCTCCGGTAGGGGAAAAGTGTGGGTGCAGACACGGCACATGAGCGGGCTGGCCAAGTGGCTGCGAGGCTACTGCTGATCGACGACTGAATGCCGTGTTCCCTCTCCGGTTCAACTCACGGAAGCTGTCATGGATATCAAGATTCAAGGTGAAGGGGCGTTCGCGTCCGCGCTTGTGACGCTCGATCCCGGTGATCAATTCGTCTCCGATGCAGGGGCGTTGTATCGCGCATCGTCAAACATTGAGACCGATGTCACTACCCGCAGTCGTGGCAAAGGGGGATTGTTTGGAGGGTTGAAGAGGTTGCTCTCCGGAGACAGCTTCTTTCTCTCAACCTACTCTGTGCGGGATGGACAACCTGGCGAAGTGGGACTGGCTCCAACGGCCATGGGAGAGGTGTGGGCCATTGACCTCGATGGTTCAACCGATTGGTTGTGTGCCGGCGGCAGTTATCTGGGGTCGACGTCCGGACTGCAGCTCGATACCCAGTTTCAGGGATTTAAAGGCTTCCTGTCGGGGGAAGCTCCATTCTTTATGAAGGTCAGCGGCGTGGGGACGCTGCTCGTTTCAGCATTCGGACGGATTGCCGAGCAACAACTGGATGGTGATCTGGTGGTCGACACCGGTCACGTTGTGGCCTTTGAAGACACCATGGACTTCTCGCTCAGTAAAGCGGGGTCTTCGTGGATTCAATCCTTCCTTGCCGGAGAAGGCATCGTCCTGAATTTTGAAGGGGAGGGACGCATCATTACGCAGTCTCAGAACCTTACCGAGTTCGGGAAGGTGCTCGGTCCAATGCTTCCAGCACGGTAGTTCAATGCGCCGACATTCCCCTTCGCGCTGCGACAGTCCCGTTGAGTTCCTCGCGTGAATGCTCGAGTCTCTATTCCGCTCGTTCTGGATACGCTGGCCGGTCAACTGGAAGCTGCCTGTCTGCTGGAAGCCGCTGCTCGCAAACCCGGCAACGTGCATCCTGGGGCGATGTTCGTTGACCTGTGCTTTGATGACTTCGTGCGGTCGGCCCGGGTGGTGGCTCCAGTCCTGGCGCTGGCTCAGAAGCGCGGTGTGGGACGCACGGTGCTGGAGAGTGTTCAGGCAACGCAGGATGTGGTGGGGAAGAATACAAACCTTGGCATTGCGCTGTTGCTTGCTCCGCTGGCTGCGGTGCCTCACGTAGAGTCACTTGCCGAGGGGATTCCGCGCATCTTGAAACAGCTGACCATCGACGACAGCCGATTGGTATACGAGGCGATTCGCGCAGCCCATCCGGGTGGTATGGGTGAGGTGGCGGAGCAGAATCTGTCGAACGAGCCGACTCTGCCGTTATGTGAAATCATGCAGCTGGCGGCAGATCGCGATTCGATTGCGCGGCAATACGTGAATGATTTCACCGAGGTGCTGCAACTGGGGCTCTCCTCTGTTCAGAAGTGGTTGCGACTCCCGGCAGGTCAGGCTGTGTCTGGTCCTCAAAACTGGGAGGTCCTCGTTCAGGGGCTGTTTCTCGATCTGCTGCATCAAGTGCCGGATTCGCTCATTCGGCGAAAACTCGATGTAGAACATGCGCTCGAGGCGAGCACGCGGGCAGGGGACGTTCTCAGGCGGGGATGGCCAGCCAGTCCCGATGCGCAGAGGGCATTTGTCGAATTCGATCAATGGCTGCGCGCGGACGGTCACCGTCGCAATCCGGGAACGACAGCCGATCTCGTGGCGGCGACATTGTACGCGGCTATACGCGAAGGGCTGTGGCAGCCTCCCGCAGGCATTGTGATTGTGGATAACGCCTGAGGTTGCATCCGCGACACTACTGCACGGGCAGGAACTGCACAGCATCGATGACGACATGACCATCGGAACCGGCATTGGTTACGAAGACAGCTCCTTCTTCGCCAAAGTCGTAGGTTCCGAGTGACACAGCCTGGCCGTCAATGCTTCCTGGCTTCTTCTCGTTCACCAGTGTCTTCGCCATCCCGTTGGCGTGATCAATCCGCACCTGCACCTTGCTGGAACGGTTGTTGTTGGGAGAGTACGCAAAGCGAACTTCGTAGCGTCCGGGTTTGAGTTTTGCGACAAAGCGGGCCGTCTTCTTGCCCTGTTCTTCGTTGCCATCGTGATGATAGCCGTAGCCGTGAAATGGGCCATTGGCTCCGGAGCTGGACCAGTTGCCGGTCAGTTCGGCCTTTTCGTCGTCGACGATCACGCCTCCCTTGAGATCTTTGGCCTGTGCAGGCTTGTGGTGCGGGATGTCCAGTTCCAGCACCTGACCGTCAGCAACCAGTTGCTTCTGGAGTTCGCTGTATGGCAAATCCTGCACGGCGATGTCGGCATCAAGCGACATGCAGGCGGCGGTTGCAGCGCTCTGGCCCAGGATCATGAACACTGGTTCCATGCGGATTGAGCCGAACGCAATGTGGCTGCAGGAAACGCAAACCGGAACCAGCAGATTTTCACACTGCTCCTTGCGAGGCACCAGCGAGCTGTAGGCAATTTCGTACGGACGGGGGACGTGCACACCAATGTCTCCTTCGTTCTGCACGAAGCCTTCGGGGGTGATGTAACGCTGAACGTTGTGCGAATCGAGCGTGTAAGACCCCATGCCGACCGACTCAGGTGTGACTTTCTTGTCCAGACAGTCGTGCTCGGTCATCACGTACTTGCCGATCATGCGGCGGGCTTCACGTACGTAAATCTGGTGTGGCCAGCCGCCATTGTCGGTGAACTCGTCTTTGGGGAGTCCCCATTGCGCCATCTTGTTCCGGACATCATCGGGAACGCGTCGATCGTTGGCCAGAAAGTACATCAGCCCCTTCTGGTACACCTCGTGTTCGTGAATGATCTCGCGTCGCCGTTCGTACGAGGCGTCCGGGTAATCGTAGTTGTACCCAATGTTGTCGGTGCTGAAGGGGCCGTGGTTGTTGGTGTCCGTCTTGTGATTCGGGATAGGGTCGAATTTGTGGAACGCATCGCGCCAGCCGGTGGCCAATACCCGCAACAGCAGTTCGTACTGCGAGGGGTCGTAGCCTTCCGGCTTGGGGAAGGGGATGCGGTTATCGTCGACATTGGTCAGGCACATGCGGAAGCAGTAGGCCTGCACGCGGTGGTCGCCTTCCCCTTTGATCCCGGGATCTGCACCGCTGATGCGTGGCAGCAGACCACTGGCGGGATCGCCCGGCTTGATGTACGGAGAAATTGGCTCTTTGAACCAGTGACCGTGATGCAGCACGCCCACCTGGATGCCGTTCCACTGTTCGTTGTACACACTGTTGGCTTCGCGACCGACGTGATAGTCCACCCCGGCACTGGCGAGCAGATCGCCTTCGTAGGTGGCATCCAGGAACATGCGTCCCCGGTAAGTAGTGCCGCTGAGCGTGGTGATGGCGGTGATGCGACCAGCCTTCATCTGCACGCCCTTGCCGGGAGCGCGGTCCAGGTACTCCTCGCGATGGACGGGAATCTTGAACTCGGCGACGAGATCCTCGTACACCTGCTCAGCCACGTGCGGTTCAAAAATCCACATCGTGCGCTGTTCGCCATCGATGGCCGGAGCTCCCTGCCCTTTGTTGCCATATTGTTCGCGAGGCTGCCATTTCCAGGCATCGTTCTGCTGATAGTGCTTCCAGACGCGGTGGTAAAACTCGCGACTGAGTCCGCCAATGGCCGCCTTGTTGCCAGAGTCAGTCCAGCCCAGTCCCCCGGAGGAGAGCCCCCCCAGATGTTTGTCGGGGGAAACGATCACGACGCTCCGACCCATTTTGCGAACCTGCACCGCAGCGATCACGGCACTGCTGGTTCCTCCGTACACAACAACATCAGCCTCAGGCGGCTCAGCTGCGAGAGCAGGAACCGAGCAGACAAGCAACAACGAAAGGGCGACTCGTAACATGTGACACCAGGAGTAGATAGCGAATGCCAATGGGCCTTCCGGTTTGCAGGGTAACGGGCCGGGGGTTGGTGGTGTCAATCGAGTCGCCGGACAATCGGAATATCTCGCCATCGGAATTGGTGGTGACATGGTGTCTTTGACGGGTGTTGCGTTGACGTCGCCGCAGTCAACGTAGATGATGGCAATATTCCAAAGCCCGGTCACCAAGGCGGTTGGGCTGAATTTTTATTCAATTGTTGTCCTGTTCACCGTTTGTTCGTAATCGCCTGCTGTTGTTTCGATCTGCAGCGTAGCTCAGCCTGTATTTGGGGAAATCATGTCGGCGGAATCTGTCATTGAAATTCGCAACCTGTCAAAGGTCTACCGAGACTTCTGGGGACGAACAAAAGTCAAAGCGCTCAACTCGCTGAGTCTTGACGTCAAGAAAGGTGAGATCTTTGGACTGCTCGGCCCCAACGGTTCCGGCAAGACGACGACACTGAAGTTGCTGCTCGGCCTGTTGTTCCCGACATCGGGCGAAGTCCGCATCCTCGGTCAACCGGCTCACAACGTCGAAAAGAACGAACGCATCGGCTACCTGCCGGAAGAATCGTATCTGTACCGCTTCCTGAACGCGGACGAAACGCTCGACTTCTACGGCAAGCTGTTCAAGATGACACGGGCCGAACTGAAAGAGCGGAAGGAAGTTCTGCTGGATCAGGTCGGAGTGAAGCACGCCCGCAAGCGACAGCTCAAGGAATACTCGAAAGGGATGACGCGCCGGATTGGTCTGGCTCAGGCGTTGATCAATAATCCCGACCTCGTGCTGCTCGATGAGCCGACGAGCGGTCTCGATCCGATCGGGACGCGTGACATGAAGGACATGATCCTGAAGCTGAAGGCGGAAGGAAAGACGGTCGTCATGTGTAGCCACCTGCTGGCCGACGTCCAGGACGTTTGTGACCGGATCGCTATTCTGTACCGCGGCGATCTCAAGGTCATTGGCAACGTGCAGGACTTGATTCAAAGCCGCGACGAAACGCAGTTGCTGACCACGCCGCTCAACGCTGATGCGTTGCAGGAAGTGGAAGCTGTGCTCAAGAAGCACGGAGCCCAGCTGAAGTCGACTTCGTATCCGACCACCACGCTGGAAGAGTTGTTCCTGCGAACCGTACAGGAAAGCGAACAGCGCCCCGGACGTCGATTTGAACCGGGAGAACGTCCGACCACCGAGAGCGCTTAGGCGAACTCCGTTATCTGGTCATTGGCATTTCTTCTGTTCTTCTACGGGTAGTTCGATGTTTGGTTCAGAGTCCTTTTGGGTGGAGGTGCTCAAGCGCTGGCTGGGAGTCAGCGTGGCGGTCGCCTTCCTCGCCCTGGTGATTGGTAGTCTGCTGTCTTTCATGCTGCATGGGACCGCAGCGCCGCGGCTGATTGTGTCCACCATTCGCCGTGCGGCCATCGACTTGTTTCGATTGTCGGCCCGTCGTATTGGGGCCATCGGTACATTGACCTTTAAGGAAGCGTATCGCCGTAAAGCGTTTGCTGTGGGAATCGTGTTCCTGGGCATTTTCATGTTCGGTGGCTGGTTCCTGGGAGAGTCGACGCAGCTCCGTTCGGTCTCTCCGTACATCAGTATTGTGCTGAACTCCATGTGGTTCATGCTGGTGCCAATGGCACTGCTGATTGCCTGCTGGGGACTGCCTGCGGACGTGAAAGAACGCTCCATTCACACGGTGGTCACCAAGCCTGTCCGGCGGAGTGAAATTGTTCTCGGTCGGATGCTCGGGTACGGCAGCGTGATTTCGCTGATCATGTTGTTGACCTCGATTGTCGGTTACTTCTGGATTGTGCGACAGGTGCCCGAACGATTGCAGGATCAGCTTGTCGCTCGCGTCCCGGTCTATGGCAATCTGCAGTTCAAGAATCCTCAGGGCGAAGTTACCGACAAGGGAATCAACGTCGGCGATCCCTGGGAATACCGCAGTTATATCGAAGGTCAGACCAACGCTCGCGCATTCTGGAAGTTCCCGAATGTCGATGTCGCTGCACTGACCAAACTCGATGGACTTCCACTTGAGCAGCGTTTCGAAGCCTTCCGAACCTACAAGGGACAGATCGATCTCGAAACTCGTTTCACGCTGACTCTGGTGAATCCGGACAAGGATTTGAAAGTTCCGGCTGGAACGTATCCAACTCGCGAATTTGCCGTCGGTGGACGGGAGCGGGTGATCACGATTCCGCGGAAAATCACGTACCGCGATTCCTACGAAGTCAACGCCCCGGAGAAAACCGCCGACCTGATCGACGACCTGATTGCTGATGACGGTTCGCTTACGGTGGAGGTGGGGTGTGTGGAGCCGCAGCAGTATATTGGCGTGAATGTCCGCGACTTGTTCATTCGGATGCCGGACAAGTCGTTCGCCGGCAACTATATCAAGGCGGTACTCGGGATGTGGCTGCTGGTCATGCTGCTGGTGTTCTTCGGAACGGCTGCCAGCTGCTTTGTCAAAGGCCCCGTAGCGACACTGCTCGTCGTTTCACTGATCATTATGGGCTACTGGCTGGGGGGGCACCTTCAGGACCAGCAGCAACAGCTGATGCTGGCTCAACAGGGCCGGGCCCGTGTGGATGCCGGTGGTCCGCTGGAATCGGCCTATCGACTGATCACCAAGCAGTCCACGCTGCCCGACAACATTGGTAGTACGATCATCAAGAAAGGGGACGAGGCAGCCTTCTACCTGCTGATCGTCGTCCACAATCTGATCCCCGACCTGAACTGGTTCAGCACGGGGGAATACGTCTCGGATGGATTTGATATCTCAATGATGGGGGTCATCTTACCCTGTCTCATTGTCGTCATCGGTTACTTGATCCCATTGGTTGTTCTGGGCTACTTCAGCCTGCAGCTACGTGAACTGGAGCACAAATAATGAACCAGCTCTCCGCGCTTCATCGCAAAATCGTGTACCTCGTGATCCTGCTGGTCACGCTGGTTCCCATTCTGCTGATTGGCCGTCCTGCCGACCGCTTCGACCAGAATGGCACGCCCATCAAGTCGGGTGGAAAGCTTGCTCAGCTTCGTTTTGACTACCAGCTGGGTGAAGCGAGCCTCGGAAATGTCGACCCCACCAGCGCGACCATGAATCTGGTCCTGCTCGGATTCCGCGGGATTGCCGCCGGGATGCTGTGGGTACAGGCCGACGAACTGAAGACCCGCAAGGAATTTGACAAGCTCCGCCAAGTGGTCGAGTCGATCATCTTGCTGCAGCCTCACTTCAAGTCAGTGTGGGAATTCCAGGCCTGGAACCTCACGTACAACGTCTCCACCGAGTGTGACGATGTGAAAGATCGCTACTACTGGGTGAAGGAAGGTTTGAAGTTCATGATTCGGGGGACCGAGCGCAATCGCCGGATTCCCGAGTTGTTCTACAGTGCCGGGGCCTTTACCGGCTCCAAGCTGGGACGTGCCGATGAGAAGGTCGAGTACCGTCGGTTCTTCCGTTCGGATCCGGACGTGGAACAGTTTGGCGGTGGACCGGACGAAGCGATCAACAAGGAAGGTAAGGACAATTACCTCGTCGCCCGTGACTGGTATCTGAAGGCGAACAATCTCGTCCAGCTGGGAATCAAGCAGCATCGCATGGACGAACCGCTGTTCCTGAGCTATCCGTATCAGACGCTGATCGACTACGCCAAGGCGCTGCAGGAAGATGGTGTGCAGGTGGATGGGATGGCTCTCGCCCGCAAGGGCGAAATTCGCGAGCATCTCGCCAGTCTGTCGCAGGACCAGATCGACCAGCTGTATGCGAACTGGTCGTCGGCAACACGCCGCGCATGGTCACAGGCCTATGAAGCCTGGGTCGACGAGTACGGTCGCATGCGGCTGATCTCGACCGACAACACCCACTTCATTCTCGAAAATGATCCTGTCGCCATGCAGGCGATCGCTGATGAAGAAGGAACATCTCTGGAGCATGTTCGCAACTGGCGGACCCGCTATCTGAAGATGACGAATTACCCCACACGCAAGCAGTTGTGCGATATTGAACGCCGTGAAAAGACCGCCAACGCACGCTACAAACTGGTCGAAGGTCGCCGTCTGTTCCTCGATTTGCAGGACTTCCAGCGGGCTCGAAAGTTGCTGCACGACGGACTGGCGGATATGGAACAGGTCGTCAAACTGTATCAGCGTGAGGACGGCAGCAACGGGATTCTCGTGGATGAGGAAGATACCGTTCAGGAACTCGTCAAAGCACAGATTATGTACACTCAGTCGTTTGTGCTCTCTGGAGAACCAGTACCGGAAACGTTTCCATTGAAGGATCTGGTCTGGGACAACCCCGACGGGGCGATCCAGAGTATCAAGCAGGAATCGCTGGAAGCCTTCCAGCGTACATACGGCGGTTGATTTGAATTGAAGAGGTTGTTCGCATGGAACTCCTGAACGCAATCTGGAATCTCGTTCTGGCCCTCGTGGCCGTTGTTGTCACTTTGCTGCAATCGCTGGTGCCTTGGTTGCCGCTGATTGCCTGGGTGGCATTCTGGCTGCTGGCTGTGAACTGGGCCAAGCTGTACCCCGCGCTTATGCAACGCGGAGGTATTGTTGGTGTACTGCTGATTGGCTTGATGACCATCCTAGTGTGGGGAGTGATTGCCCCACCCGATGGCGGTCAATACGCCCTGTTTGGATTGCAGGTTTCCAACTTCGTCGGCAAAACGGTGTTTGTCACGGGTTTGTTTGTCATCGGTGCGATGTGCGGTTCCGTGCAACTCTCCGGAATGGTCGCTCCCTGCTGCCTGTTTGAAGAGCCGGTCGTCGAAGAAGAGCACGGCCACGGGCACGACGATCACCACTAGGCGTGGCTATGTCGCTCAAGGTTCAGGACTTCGTCGACTTCTTCGCGGACTACGCGCCGCTGGAACTGGCTGAAGGCTGGGACAACGTGGGATTGCTGCTGGGCGATGCCTCGCAAAGTGTCCGACGCGTGCTGACCTGTCTGACGCTTACGCCTG
>JAGQPW010000050.1:21131-35764 GCA_020426515.1 Planctomycetaceae bacterium
CCATCCGATCTTGTTTCGTCCCATTCAGCGGCTCTGTGCTGATGATCCTCAGGGGGCGATGCTGCTGGAGCTCGCTCGCGCCAATGTCTCGGTCTATTCGCCTCACACGGCCTTTGACAGTGCATTGACGGGAGTGAATCAGCAATTGGCCGAGCTACTGCAGCTGTCGGACATATTGCCGATTCGTCCCTGCGACGACTCGGGCCTCAGTGGCAGTGGTCGCTGGGGAAATCTGCCGCAGTCTATGACGTTGCTGGAGTTTTCCAGCCTTGTGCGGTCCCAGCTCAATGCCCCTCAGCTGGCTTACACCGGAGAAGCGACGCAACCTGTTCGCACGGTAGGAATTGCCTGCGGAGCGGCCGCAGAATTCATGCGTGACGCACGGCAGTTGGGATGTGATGTTCTGCTGACCGGGGAAGCCCGGTTTCACGCCAGCCTGGAGGCACGAACACTGGGCATTGGTCTGGTGATTGCAGGGCATTACCAGACAGAGCGTCCGGCAATTGAGAATCTGGCCTGCCATTTGAGAGAGCAGTTCGCCTTAGAGGCCTGTTGGGCGAGTCGGGCGGAGCTGGACCCCGTATCATGGGTCTAAGTCCGATCCCTCTTGCCTGAGTACCTGCTGTGAATACCTCTTCCGAAGCTGATCTCACTCCACTGCCACGCCCGTCGGCGGGAACACTTCTGCAACGGGCGGCCAGGTTGCGATGTCCGCGCTGCGGAGAAGGGCGGTTGTTCTCCGGGTTTGTGCGGATGCCCGAGACCTGTTCACACTGCGACTTCAAATACGAACGAGCCCCCGGATACTTTCTCGGGTCGGCGTACATCAACTACGGGATCACGGCGCTCAGCATTACGGTGTTGTTTATGCTCGCGCGTTTCCGTGGCGGGTGGCGATCCGAGCAGATTGCCATTCCGCTGGCGGTGCTGGCGTTGTTGCTGCCATTGATCTTGTTCCGCCATGCCCGAGCGATGTGGATGGCGCTCGACTGCTTCTTTGACTCAAATGTCCTTGACGACGAACAGCAATAGCTCTTGTGCCTCGAAAGCGACGGCTCACGTGAGTGGAATCCATCGCCGGAGCAAGACTGCGGGCACCAGCAGACAGACGGTTCCGATGGCATAGGGGACACCTGCGTCGCCCAGCTTGAAGTACAGCAGCAGTGCATCGATCACAATAATCGAGAGCAGCATTGTCCCGACGGTCTGCTGAACATGTCGAGGCTGCGGATCGGAGATGGCCAGCATCGCCCGTCGATTGATCGTCTGTGCCACAACTCCCAGGCCGAAGAGCACCGTCCACGGCTGTTCCACGGCTCCAAATCCAATTAACAGTCCGAACGACACCGTCCAGTTCATGATCCACGCGGCCAGTCCGAGCAGTCCGAGGTTGGCGACAAGCAGTGCGACGACGAGTGAAATTCGCGAGCTGACACCAGCTTCCTTTCGCGCGAACAGTGTCACGCCGACGATGTAAATCCCCATACAGCCAGCGACCCACAACTGGGGATGCTGCCAGACCGAGGCAAAGCGAATGCCAACAGCACTGGCTCCCAGCAGGACGTTGAGAAAGCGGCAGCTTCCCATCACGAAGGGGCCGAGTGGTGTTCGCTTGAGGGGGCCATCATAGGCCAGAATCGTGGCGACCAGCATCAGGGCCATCCACAGGCTGTTCCAACTCGCCAGCGCTGCGGACAGCAGTCCCATTCCCATCAGCAATGCGCCAAAGAGGATGGCCGTCCGTAGCGAGACAGCTCCACTGGGGATGGGCCGCTGTGGTCGTTCCTGCTGGTCCTGCCGCAGGTCGAAGACATCATTGAAGACCATTCCGGAGAGATACAGCCCGGCACACGCCGCGAGCAGCGCAATTAGCGTTTGTGGGGAATCGAATCCGGCATGCGACAGCGCGTAGCCGAGCAGAATGTCGGCAAGTGCGGTAAAGACAGTTGGCAGGCGGCACAGCCGCAACAAGGCATGCATGGAAAGCCCAATGGGAATTCACAGTCAGGATTGGGAAATGGCAGCGATCAGGCGTGGACAGCTTACTTTTCGTCGGTCCGTGCTGACCACTCCTGTCGCGGCGTGGTCAGTTCGTGGGGAGCGGTCACTCGTCCATACAGTTCTGGTCGCCGATCGGCGATGCGGTCGATCATGTGTTTCCTCGCGACTCGCACAATCCGCTTGTTTCTGGCGACTTCGGGATCGATGTCGGCAAACAGAATTTCCTCGTCACTCGGACCGGCTACGGTCATTGTCGCCCCACTGGGACTGCAGATGCTGCTATGTCCGATGAATCGAAATCCACGCTCTGTTCCCACGCGATTGACACCCGCCACATAGATGTTGTTCTCCATCGCGCGGGTGTTGATGCTGTGCTCTGCCATCGACTCCGCACCGGGTGGCCAGTTGGTGGGCAGGACGACGAGATCTGCTCCCATCAGCGCCAGGCTGCGTGTCGCTTCCGGGAATCCAATGTCGTAGCAGATCTGCAATCCGATGCGGACTCCATCAATCTCGAACAGTTCAAAGTCGCGATTTCCGAACGAAACAAATCGGTCGACACCGAGATACGGGAGGTGCAGTTTGCGGTAGGAACCGACGACTCCCTCGGGGCCAACGATGACGGCGGCGTTGTAAATCTCGCCAGCGGCTTCTTCCAACATGCCGAAAATGGCGTAGCAATCGAGTTCCCGGCACACTTTTGTGAAGGCTTCGGTGCTGGGACCGGGGATGGTTTCGGCAACATCGCGAAACTCGTCGGCGGCTTCGTAGCAATAGCCGGTCAGAGCGCACTCCGGAAAGATGCAGAGCCGTGCTCCCCGCGAGGCTACCTCGCGCAGGACCTGGAGCATTCGATCGCGATTCAGTGCGGGTTCGTGAAGCTGAATGTCAATCTGGGCGGCAGCAATCTTCATGGGACTTCCTGGTCGGTTCAGACGGCATTGGAGCAATACTCAGCTTTGCAGCAGTTCCACCATGGCTCGACAAAAGTCCGGGAGATCATCTGGCTTGCGGCTGCTTACGAAAGTTCCATCGACGACGACGGCCGTATCTTCCCAGATGGCTCCCGCATTGACGAGGTCGTCTTTGATGCCTGGTGATCCGGTCACACGGATGCCCCGATAGACATTTGCCGAGATGGGGATCCATCCGCCATGGCAGATGGCAGCCACCATCTTGTTCTGCTGAACGAAGTCCTGCACAAGTGACTTCACCTTTGGGTCGCGCCGCAGCTTGTCGGGCATGAATCCACCGGGACAAATCAGTCCCTGAAAGTCCTCGGCTTCCATGTCGTTGATGCAGGCATCGGAAACACACGGGTATCCGTGTTTGCCAGCGTAGGTGACGCCCGCTTCGGGACCGGCAACGGTCACATGGGCACCGGCTTCCTCCAGTCGCAACTTCGGGTACCAGAGTTCGAGATCTTCGTAGATGTCTCCGACGAAACACAGGATGCGTTTGTCAGTGAGCGGTCGGTCCAGCATGGTGAATTCTCTTG
Organism: Planctomycetaceae bacterium; assembly: GCA_020426515.1. Classification (GTDB taxonomy): domain Bacteria; phylum Planctomycetota; class Planctomycetia; order Planctomycetales; family Planctomycetaceae; genus JACKHO01. Next base: position 24,631 of record JAGQPW010000050.1, read on the forward strand.
GGAGGTGAAAGTAACGCACCCCGCAACTTAGAAAGCTGCGGGGTGCGAGACATCCATGTCATTGACCCTGATCCCGCATGGGCGCGGGTGTCAGTTCTGAACGGTGAGTGTCCCCTTCAATGCCGCAACATAGTCGATTGCGACATTCACGATTTCATCGTTGTAATAGTCTTTGGGGAAGATCGGGGCATTCGGGTCCGGTGTTTCCGGCTCTTCCGTTTTCTTGTCTTCCTTGCTGGCGGCTTCATCCGCCTCGCGCTCCTTGCGACGCTGTTCTTCGTTCAGCGATACCACGGTCTTGGCTTTTCGCTCCAGGAACCGCTTGATCGTCTGCTCGGTCTTCATGAAGTCTTCGTTCTTCGCGACACGGGCTTCACTGTTGTGCTGCAGATCCGCGACGATCTTCGGTGTCACGCCTGAGTTGGCCGAATAGCGGGCCGGACGGATCTGATCGAACGGCAAGGCGTTGTCGAGGAATGACTCTCCCAGATCCCAATGATCGATCAGCGAAGGAAGGACAACATCGGAACGAACACCCCGGTTCTGGGTGCTGTCGCCGTTCACGCGATAGAACTGCTGAATGGTCAGTTTCAGTTTTCCACGATCGGGCGAAGCGATCAGTCGGAATGGCGACCGCGGGGAGACATCGAGGAGGTTCTGCACGGTCCCTTTTCCATGCGTGGTGGTGTCTCCCACGATGATGCCGCGCTTGTAGTCCTGAATGACGCCCGCGAAGATTTCCGAAGCGGATGCCGCAAGCCGATTGCAGACAACAACCAGCGGACCGGTGTACAAGGCACCGGGTTCTTCATCGTCCAGAGCGCGAACATAGCCCGTGGGGTCTTTCACCTGCACCACCGGGCCACGGTCGATGAAGTGGCCGGACATCTCAATGGCTTCTGTCAGGCTGCCCCCGCCGTTGTTGCGGAGGTCCATCACAACGACATCCACGCCACCTTGCTTCCGGAAGTCTTCCAGAACTTTGGCCACGTCCACAGCCGCACTCTTGAATCCTTCGGTTCCATCCTGGGCACCAGCGAAATCGCGATAGAACGACGGGACGCTGATCACACCGATTCGCCCTGCGCGGCCGACGCGATCCTGGCCGTTGATGATTTCACCTTTGACTTCGGACTCTTTCAGCTCGATCTTCCGCCGAGTCAGCGTGATGAGCTTGTTTTCTCCACCATCGGCGGGCTTCACCTGCAGCCGGACCTTGGTTCCACGGTTGCCACGGATCATCCGCACAACTTCGCTCAGCTTCATTTCGTAAATGTCGACCAGTTCGCCTTCTTCCTGACCAACGGCGAGCAGTTTGTCATTCACGTGCAGCTGGCCATCTTCGGCTGCGGCTCCCCCGGGAACGATGCTGGCGACGATTGTGTAGCCATCATCGGACCGCAAAGCAGCGCCGATGCCGTCCAGGCTGAGCTTCATCTGGATTTCAAAGTCTTCCCATGTATTGGGAGACATGTACTGCGAGTGAGGGTCGAGTGTGGTCGTCAACGCGGTCAGGTACATTTCGAGCTGGTCGAGTGTATCGTACTGACCAATCAGCAGCTGATTGTTGCGGTACCGCTTGTGCAGCCGCTCACGTCCTTTGACCATGTCTTCGCCGTCCAGTTTGAACTGCAGCAGGTCATACTTGATGCGTTTGCGCCATCGTTCGTCGAGCTCTTCCTGAGTCTTCGCCCAGGTGACTTTCTTGGAATCGGTCTCGATCGACTCATCTTTCGTAAAGTCAAAATCCTGTTCAATCAGCTTGAAGGCGACTTCCGTCTGATGATTGATTCGCTCTTTGTATCGCTCGAACACTTCGTAACCGAACTGGACATTTCCATCACGCAGCTGATCGTCCAGCTGAGTGCGGCTGCGATTGAAGAAGTCGATGTCTTCCTGCAGGAAGTACAGCTTGGCCGGGTCGAGCGACTTCAGGTACGCGTCGAGCAGCTTGGATGAGATCGTGTCGTCGATTGGAGAGCGGCTCAGATGGTATTGAGGAATCATCTTCACCAGCAGGCGGGCGGTATCCTGATCCGGGGGATCGGCCGACGAGAGCTGTTGGGCACAAATTGTGGACAGGCCCAGTATTCCCAATCCAATGGCCAGAAACCGACGCACTCTCGAAATCCTGCCTAGCGCCATAATATCCGCCTGTTTCATCCGGTGATCGCTCGAAAAAAGGTCCTTCGCTCACTGAGCAGGAACTCCACGCCCAAAGCAGCCTCACAGGTCTGATTGGGCTGTTGGGCGGAATCCCATCGGTCAATGCTAGTCCAACCGCCAAAATGCGACAAGACGCTGTTCTGAGACAAACGCCGTCTCGTGCCGATTTTCCAAAACGCGTTTCATTAAAGAACTGTAAGTAACCACCGAAGGCAGCCGTTGAATCATCGAAAAGGCTGGCCACTTGACAGCGGGCTTCGAGTCGGAGCACGATGTGCCATGGAGCATGTCCCGGTGGCCGTTTGTCGGGCGAATCGGCCTGCGTGTCGCCGATTTTCAGGGCTCATTTCTATCAGGGCAGAAGGTTGAACTGATGTTTGAAAACGAAATCGTACTGAACGAACTGCAGTCCGGCATGTTTTCCAGGATCTACGACGATCTCCCGGAAGACCAGATGTTTCGTCCCGGAAGCGGACATGGACACACACCAACGTGGATCGTTGGACATCTGGCGATTGTTGGAGAAATCGGACAGCAGTTGCTCGGCGGTTCGGTGACCCATCCCGAGTGGGGGGCATTGTTCGGTCCCGGCTCCTCGGGAGAGGTGGACCCCGCTCCTGGCCTGAGTAAAGTTGAACTGGGCGATGCGGTTCAGGCGGCCTACGCCGGACTTCGCAGCATGTGCCAGACAGCCGATCCAGCCAGACTCAATGCGCCGCACGGGATTGGCCTGTTTGCGGGGACTCCGCTTGTCACGGTTCGACACGCGGTGGCATTGATTTTGACCAATCACTTCGGATTTCACCTGGCCCAACTCTCGTCCTGCCGCCGCGAATCCGGTCATCCGCCACTGTTTTAGCGGCATCCGAAGCTGCCATCTTCGAACTATGGCGACTTTTGGACGAGAATCTCTGCGAGCTGGACCAGCAGAATTTCCAGTTCGCGGTAATAGGCATCCTCGGTGAAATCGGAACGGCGGGATCGCAGACGGGCGATTTGCCGTTCCAGTCCATCTCTCTGATGGCGCTGTTCGGAGGTCAGATTCTGTTCGTTGGTGCTGGGCAGCAGATGCCACTGGTGTGCCAGCAAACCATCCGGCATTGTACCGGCCTGTTGAGGGTCGTCGATGGGCGTGATGCCACGGAATGCCGTGCTTCGCGTACCCAGGCTGTCGCCATTGTCGTCCAGCAGGGGATGTTCGGTTTCCAGTCGTCCATCGGCCTCGTAGAAGTCCCGCGTCTGGCGGGAGGCGCGCAGAAAGGCTTCCAGCAGCGAAACCTGTTCGTCTTTGTCGAGGTCCGAAGCGGGGGCTCCCATGGCAGCGGTAAAATAGCCTCCAAAGTGGGCAAAGTTGACTTCGGCGGCGTTCTTGGTCGAGGAAACAATCACTCGACCGGGGCCGCTCAGGGCTTCGATCAACTGGCCGCTGGAAGAGCACGCCGCAATGATCGCCAATGGACGTTTGGCCGGGGCCAGCCACGATTGCAGTTCGTCCGTCGTGACGTCCTCGCCTCGTAAATTGAACTTGGAGTTCCGCCCATCGAACGTGCCGTGGCCGATCAGGACCAGCCACAGGGGACGGTCGCTGGCATTCGCCTGCTGCCGGAGCAGGTCTCGCAGTTGGTCGTGATCCGACAGCGGCGGCTCCGCCTGTTTCAGCTGGATCAGATCCAGATGTCCCTTTTCGGCCAACGTTTGCCATTGGCTGGCCCAGTCTCGAAACAGGGCTCCAAGCTCCGGCGTTCCCTCCGCTCCCACCACCAGCAGGAGCGAGCCGCGTGTCTCGGGCAACTTCGCAGTGTCAGCACCCTCCTGTGAAAACCCGGGGCGGGGCACCAGTCCGCTGAAGAGGACGATGCTACTGATGAACCACCGATACAGAGTCATGCCAATCCTCGCGTGCGCCGCAGTCCCCATTCGGCGACCAGACAGGCCAGCGCCAGTAACAAGAGCCAGGGGGAGTGCCAGAGTGGGTAGGTCTCCGTTTCCATCATGGGCATCTCACGATGCTGCAGTGACTCGACGAACGGCGGTAGATCAGAAATGGAGAGCACCCGTCCCCCCGATTTTCGGGCCACCGCCTCCATGAGATCTCGATTGATTGACGTGGAAGCAAACTCGTCGAATAACGGGGCGTTGGCCCAGCCGGTCGATGCCGTCAGGATTTCCGGCTCGGAATCTCCGGCGGTGGCGGTGACATCCACCCGGTATGGACCGGTCTCGCGGGCAATTACGATTACCTCAAACAGCCCTGCTTCTGCCAGCGAGGGCTCCGCGTCATAGGGAACGGCTTCCCCGGCAGGAGTCTGGAGCGTCAGGCGGACGGCGGCGTTGTCGAGCGGTTCGTATTCCGGGCCTTTCAGCCGAACTCGAATCAGGCGGGCATGCCGCTCATCCTCAAGTGGCACGCTTTCCACTGATATTCGTTGAGGCGTTTCGGAGACCAGCCAGCGCAAAGTCTGTCGCCAGGCCTTGCCCAGATCCTCAGTCGCCTTGGCCTCGGTGGGATGAAGTCCCCACCGCCACAGATCGCCGGGCAGAACTGCACCCGATTGTCCTTTTCCGTACTGCTGAATCACTAGCGCCGGAAAGGCGGTTCCCGATTCGTCCACAACTTCGGCCAGCGTCCGCGCTGCGGGTTTGATGTGGGCGATGGTCGTCAGGGTGCGGAGGTCCCTCGCGGCAGAAAGGCGTTGATTCTCGGCCGCTTCAGTCGAACGCAGCCGGACCCAGGGTTGCAGCCAGCCATCGCGTGTGAGTCGCAATCTCACGGACGTGGCTGGTTTCTCGGCCTGGCGGTCCAGGTAGACTGGCAGGGCGTCGCGCACACTGGTCTTATCCCAATCGCCATTTCGAAACGTATCGAGTCCGCCGAGCATCAACAGGCCGCCGCCGCGTTCGGAGACAAACCGGTCGATCAGTACCTGCTGGTCATGAGTGAAGAACGCACCTTCGATGTCATCCAGAATGAGAGCATCGTAAGCGAAAAGATCCTTACGTGTTTGTGGGAAGCCATCGCGAAGTTCAGCTTCGTCTCGAGTGTTGAGGCGAATGAGCACTGGCTGGTCGTAGGTGCCCGCCTCTTCGTCGACTCCATCTTTGAAGCCACGGAACAGCGAATTGCCCCGCTCGCCTGCTCGACCGCGAAAATCGAACTTGGCCTCCTTCTTTGCAATCCGGATGAGGCTGACGAGATCCAGTTGATGATCATCGGCCACTGAGCGGGTCAGAAACTTGTGTTCCCAGTTGGGGCGTCCGGCGATGTAGAGAACCCGGTAGGGGGCCGCCCGTCGCTCCATGACGAGCAGTCTTGCGTTGTTCTCCAGCGTCACTTCGCGGTTGTCACCTGTCTGTCCGGGCTGGTCTTCCAGCCGGACAGACAGGTCGTAGAAGAGCGTGCCGACATCCTTGGGATTGAGCTCAAACCGCACCTGACAGCGACCCTGCGCATCCAGCACGAGCCGTTGTTCCTGTGACCGGCTCTCCGCATTGTCGGGAGTGGTTCCCGCTTGCTTGTGCGGCTGAATTCGGGCGACGAACGCGGCGTTCGCCAGTCCGGTGGAGCCAATGCTGGCTTGAACCGTAATGGGAGCATCTTCAAAGGGAGTCTGGCTCACGGAGACATTGGAGATGGTCAGGTCCACCACATCATTGTCGTCCGCATCCGGCAGTACCGGAAACACGGGGACTTGAAGGTTCAGACCGGCGAGCACATCGGCGTCTGTCGCGTTGCCGTCGGTAAATAACAGAATGGCGGCGAGCGGCTGGCTGGCGAATCGCTCCTCAACCGACTGGAGACCGCTGACCAACATCGAACTGGGGGCTGTGAAATCCAGTTGGCTGAAGTCTTCACAAGGTGAAGTCCGTTCGCCAGTCAGAAAGTGCTGGACATTGAATTCCTGAGCCAGCCGCACCTGCCACGGCAGGTTGGGGTCCTGCAGCTGTTCTGTCAGCTGGTCACGACGTGGTCCGGACGAACTGCGGATTGTCAGGCTGGCACTGTTGTCGGCCAGCAGGGCCACCACGTTTTCTCCGGACCGTGGCCGAGTCTGGCTCCACAGCGGATTCAGCAGGCACAACGCGATCAGGATCGCCGCGAGCAACTTCAGTCCGGAAAGAGACACCTTCCACGCAATTGGACGGCGAACGCCACGATAGGAGAGCAGCAATCCGGCGGCCAGCAGCAACACGATCCCCGCCGCTGGCCATAGCCAGCTTGGATCACCCCAGATGAGGCTGCCGTTCAACACATTCGTTCCCCATTTCGGGACCTGATCCATCAGTGATGATGAATCCTGCCATTCGATGGACGATACGACCGCGCCTGCCAGTGGACAAGTCACAGGGCACTGGAACCGGAGCGTTCCGGGGTCGATTGGTAATTGCCAGCTGACTGGTCATAATGCTCCGTTTCGCGGCGCTTTGTTCCCGGGAAGGGGATTGCGCGGGCGATGTCTTCTCACGCGAGTCTTCATGTCTGTGGCTGAACTGTTTGTGCTGTCTGCTGATCCCTCCACCTCATCCGGGGGCTCCCTGTCCATCACGCTGGCGGTGTATTGCGTGTTGATTGTGGTTGCGTCGCTGGCTGGAGGGAGCCTGCCGGCATTGGTCAATCTGACGCACAAGCGCATGCAGCTGTTGATCAGTTTCGTGGGGGGGCTGATGCTGGGCATCGGTCTGTTTCACATGCTGCCCCATGCGCTGGCTGAACTCGGCACGCGAGGGATTGATCACGCAGTTGTTGCGATGATGACCGGATTGATCGTGATGTTCTTCCTGCTGCGGACGTTTCATTTTCATCACCACGACCCGACCGAAATTCCAGGGCTGGCCAGCGATGTTGATGAGGCGGTCGTACATGCGCACGATCCGACGTCCGATGCCCCCGGAGCAGTTCATGTCCATGAACACCATGCCCATGGCTGCGACCACGATCATGATCACAACCATGGAAATCCGGTCCGGCACAACCTGAGTTGGCTGGGGGTGTTTGTCGGTCTCTCGCTGCATACTCTGCTGGATGGGATTGCCCTGGGAGCGAGTCTGCGGGCGGATGCTTTGCATGGGTTTCCGACAATGCTCATCGGCCTGTCCACCTTTGTGGCGATCTTGTTGCACAAACCACTCGATGCGATTTCCATTACAGCGCTGATGCGGGCAGGGAACTGGCCCTCGCGAACACAGCTGCTCGTCAATGCTACGTTCGCCCTGATGTGCCCGCTGGGGGCGCTCTTGTTCCTCCTGGGCACGAATGTGCTCGTGGAGCAGCAGAGCCAGATTATTGGAACCGCGCTTGCGTTTTCGGCTGGTGTCTTCTTGTGCATTTCGCTGAGTGATCTGCTGCCGGAAATGGAATTCCACTCGCATCACCGGGTCCCGCTAAGCATTGCGCTGCTGGCAGGAGTGGGGCTGGCCTGGAGTATTCGCTGGCTGGAACCGGCTCGCTCCCATCAGTTTGCCGATCCCGGCATCTCGATTCCGATGGAGTGGACGACGGATCAATCTCCCTGACGGCGGTCGCGGGATGAAGGGAATGGAGCGAAACCGGCGCTGGCAGGGAAGTTCGGGGACCGCCACAATTTCGCGAAACCTTCTCGGCAGGCGAGGGTTTGAATCGGTGTCAGTGAGCGTGAGTTTCTCGTGCTCCGTAAATCGACCCCGACGCCCCGGTTTGACCGGCGAAATTCACATTGGCCTGGAGTTCTTCCCATGCGCAAGTCCTTTGCTGTATTGACGATGTTTGCTCTCACATCAACCGCCGTGTGGGCACAGCCCGGTCCCGATGGCCCCGGAGGGGGTGGCCCCGGTGGACGTGGAGGCTTCGGTCCTCCGCCCAATCCGCTGATGGAGGCGCTCGATACGAACAAGGATGGAGAAATCTCGGCAGAAGAGATCTCTGCCGCCGTGGCAGCCCTGAAGACCTTGGATAAGGATGGCGACGGCAAGCTGGCTGGCGAGGAAATTCGCCCGCCTCGTCCCTCCTTCGGGAATCGTGGTCAGGGTGGTCGCCCCGGCGGAAACTTTACCCCGGAGAGCATGATTTCCCGCTGGATGGAGAACGACAAGGACGGCGACGGTGCTCTGACAGCTGAAGAATTGGGCCAGCGCGGGACCCGGATGCTGGAAAACGGCGATATGAACGACGACGGCAAGCTGGATAAGGCCGAACTCGAAGCCATGGCCAAGCAGTTCATGGAACGCTTCCAGAATGGTGGCGGGCGTCGCCCCGGTGGTGACGGAGGGGACCGTCGTCCAGGTGGCGGTGGTGATGAAGCCCCGCGTCCTGCCCGCCCGTCTGCCTGATCCAGAGATTTTGACGGGGGCCAGACCCTGAATCTGACTCAACGGAAGGGAGCGTCCTTGCTAGGATGCTCCCTTCTTTCGTTGGCAGGAGAGCCCAAAATGAGTCTGGAGTCCGTTCAGCAATACTTGCAGTCCCATCAGCAAGAGGCTGTTGAGCAGTTGCAGGAGCTACTGCGCATCCCGAGCATCAGTGCCGATTCGCGTCATCGGGCCGATGTGCATCGGGCAGCCGAATTTGTGCGCGACCGGCTGCAGGCAGCGGGCTGCACGGCCGAGCTGGTTGAAACCGCCGGACATCCCATCGTCTACGGCGAATGGCTCGGCGCTCCCGACGCTCCTACGGCATTGGTGTATGGGCACTACGATGTGCAGCCTCCCGATCCACTTGATGAATGGGCGTCGCCTCCGTTTGAGCCAACGATTCGCGACGGCCACATTTTTGCCCGCGGTGCCACCGACGACAAAGGGCAGATGTTCACGCATATCAAGTCTGTTGATGCGTGGCTGCAGGCCGTTGGCAAGTTGCCGGTAAATGTGAAATTCGTGATTGAAGGCGAAGAAGAAGTCGGCAGCGACAATCTCGATCGCTTTCTCACCGCTCAGCGCGAGCGCTGCCGGTGTGATGTTGCCGTGGTCAGCGATACCGCGCAATATGGCCCGGAGCTCCCGGCAATCACTTATGGCCTGCGAGGAATTATTGCCTGCGAAGTCAAATTGCAGGGACCGAAACAGGACTTACACAGCGGCGTGTTTGGCGGGGCCGTGGCAAATCCGATTAACGTTCTGGCCCAGTTGATCGCTTCACTTCACGATACCGAAGGTCGCATTCAAATCCCCGGTTTTTATGACGATGTCCTCGAGCTGACTGCCGAGGAACGGAAAGATTTCGCCGCCCTGCCTTTCGATGAGCAGGAATTCTGCGAGTCACTGGGGATAAATGGTGCCTCTGGGGAAGCGGGGTTTACGACGCTGGAACGGCGCTGGGCCCGCCCCACCTGCGATGTGAATGGCATTACCGGCGGGTATCAGGGGGAAGGACCGAAGACAATCGTTCCGGCCCGGGCGTCAGCGAAGATCACCTGTCGGCTTGTCCCCGATCAGGATGCCCACAAGGTCCTCGCATCGTTGGAAGCATGGCTGCGCCAGCAATTGCCGCCGGGAATTGAGCTGACCTTCAAGTCGTTCCATGGTTGCCCCGCGGTGCTGTGTGACCGGAACAGTCCGTATATGGCGGCTGCACGTCGGGCGGTTGCAACCGGATTTGGACGGGAACCGGTGTTGATTCGGGAAGGAGGTTCGATCCCCGTGGTGGCCTCCTTCAAGCAGATTCTGGGAGTCGATACACTCCTGCTCGGCTGGGGCCAGAATACAGACAACCTGCACAGCCCGAATGAACGTTTCAGCCTCGAAGCGTTTCATCAGGGAACCCAGGCGAGTGCGGCCCTGTGGGCGGAACTTGCGAAGCCATGACGGCGTTCTGATTTTCCTGTGTCTCCCATCACTCCAATCATTTTACAACCACGTCGAAACCCATGCTCGATCTGCAATTCATCTGTGATCATCAGGACGAAGTCGCCGCGAACTGCCAGAACCGAGGTGTGAGCGTCGATCTGGATCAACTGTTGAAACTGGCGGACCAGCGTCGCGAACTGATCGCTGCAGTGGACGACATTCGCCGGGAACAGAATGAAATCGCGGGCAAAATTCCCAAGGCCTCGAAGGATGAACGACCGGCGCTTATTGAGCGCGGCAAGGAATTGAAGGCCACGGTTGGCGACCAGGAAACGAAGCTCAAGGAAACCGAAGCGGCCCTGCGTGAACTGCAGTCACAGATTCCCAATCTGACGCACCCGGACGCCCCAATTGGAACGGAAGACGAATTCACCGTGGTACGGGAGTGGGGCCAGAAGCCGCAGTTCGACTTTCAGCCTCTGGACCATGTCGACATCGCTGCGAAGCTCGACCTGATCGACTTTGAGGCGGGGACACGCGTGGCCGGGCATGGCTTCTACTACCTCAAGAATGAAGCGGTGCTGCTCGAACTCGCACTGATCCAATACGCCGTGCAGAAGCTGATCGCGCATGGCTTCACCTTGTACACCACGCCCGATCTGGCCCGGGACGACGTGCTGGAAGGGATTGGCTTTCTGCCTCGTGGACCGGAAGCCCAGATTTACTCCGTTGAGAACTCCGATCTGTCGCTCGTGGCGACAGCGGAAATCACATTGGGCGGGGCGATGAAGGACCAGATTGTTCCAGTCGAGCAACTGCCGCTAAAGCGAGCCGGGATTTCGCACTGCTTCCGGACCGAAGCGGGGGCCCACGGTAAGGCAACACGCGGCATCTACCGCGTGCATCAGTTCACCAAAGTCGAAATGTTCGCCTTCACTGCACCGGATGTCGCGGCGTCGGATGCGCTGCATAAGGAAATTGTGGCTATTGAGGAAGAAGTTTTTCAGGGATTGGGGATTCCGTACCGGGTGATCGACACGCCGACGGGAGACCTTGGTGGACCCGCTTATCGCAAATTCGACCTGGAAGCCTGGATGCCCGGTCGCGGACAGGGAGGTGAGTACGGGGAAGTGACCTCAGCCTCGAACTGCACCGACTTTCAGTCACGACGATTGGGGATTCGTTGCCGGTCGAATGAATGGAAGGGCACTCG
>JAGQPW010000510.1 GCA_020426515.1 Planctomycetaceae bacterium
GCTTTGCAGCTAGCTTCCTTGGGAATTCCACGACTGCAGTTGATCGACTTCGACCACGTCGAAGAAACCAACATCACCACTCAAGGGTATCTGCAGCGCGATCTGGGGTTGTCCAAGGTCGATGCCACTTCACGGATGATCTCCGACATCGATCCGTCGATCGAGGTGGAAACAATCGCCGATCGGTACCGCCCGCAGATTACCCTCGCTCCGGTTGTTTTCTGTTGTGTTGATTCGATTACTTCCCGCTCCGCCATCTGGCGGAACGCCCGGCAACAGACGCTCTTCTGGTGCGATGGGCGGATGCTGGGGGAAGTGATGCGGATTATCACTGCTGCGGACGAAGAGTCCAGGGAAGCCTACGCAGACACCCTGTTCCATAGGGAAGAGGCGGAACAGGGGAGTTGTACTTCCCGAGGAGTGATCTACACCGCCGCCATCGCCGCCGGACTCGTGCTCCATCAGTTCACCCGCTGGCTCCGTGATCTGCCGCTGGAGCGGGATTTTTCGTTGAACCT
>JAGQPW010000511.1 GCA_020426515.1 Planctomycetaceae bacterium
CTCCTTGAGATCTTCATCGCCCTCATTCGTGAAAGGAGTGTTGTCGGCTTGATTCCGAGTAGCTCGGCTGCCCCACCTTCCCCGTAGACTTTCCCACCGGCGACGTCGAGTGCGCGGTGCAGGTTTGCCTTCTCCATGTCGCGTAGCTGAGCTTCGGTCAATAGTGATCCGGGCGGCTGCGCATCTCGCGTTGACTTCGACGGCATCGACGACTCTAAATCCACCCTCAGTGGACGCCCGCGCGACAGGATCACTGCCCGCTCGATCACATGCTGAAGCTCGCGCACGTTTCCCGGCCAGTCGTACCGTTGCAGATCGTTGACGACTGCCTTGGTGAGCCGCGGAGGCTTGACGCCAAAGCGTCGTGCGGCGTTCTGCAGAAAGTGCTCTGCTAACAGGCCGACGTCCTCAGGCCGCTCGCGCAACGGCGGTAGCTGAATCGGAAACACGCTCAGCCGGTAGAAGAGGTCTTCGCGAAAACGGCCGTGTCTGGATTCCTCTCGAAGGTCGCGGTTGG
>JAGQPW010000512.1 GCA_020426515.1 Planctomycetaceae bacterium
CTCCACCACTTCCAGACAAGGATCGCAGAGTTTTCAGGGTGTCGAGTTGGTCGTCTCCATCCGTATCCAGGACGCGATAGACACCGCTTTCATACTTGCCACCACGATTGACCACTACATACAAGCTGTCGAACGCCCAGAGCAAACCTTGGGCTTCGCCGATGTCGACGTTGATCTTTTCGATGGCAACTTCCTTGGCCCCATTGATGCCAGGAGGCGTCACTCGGAACAGTCCACCGTATTGATCGCAAACAATGAGTCTGCCTTTGTGGTCAACACACATGCTGACCCAGGACCCTTCTTCATCTTTCGGAACCGAATAGAGCAATTCGACTTTGAAGTCTTTCTTGATCTTCATTTGCTCAATGGCGGTTGCTTCTGGCTCTTTCAACGGGGCTGCAGCTAGCAAGGCCTGTTGTGTGATATTCCAAGGAGCGCCTCCGATCTGGCCGACAACCTCCGCGTTGACCCAGCCTTTCGGTTTGCTCTTCAGATCGCGCCAACCGCGATACGGTT
>JAGQPW010000513.1 GCA_020426515.1 Planctomycetaceae bacterium
CGCATGGCTGCGCGACTGCTCGCGACGTGGGTGGCCAGCCAACGCGGCACGCCAGTGGGCGAGGGGGTTGGCTACGCGGTGCGCTTCGACACGCGCTACTCGCGGCAAACGCGCATCATTTACCTCACGGATGGCGTGTTTCAGCGGTGGATCCAAGACGATCCCGAGCTGGGCGGAGTGGCGGCGGTGGTGTTCGACGAGTTCCACGAGCGGCGGCTGGCGGTGGACATCGCGCTGTCGCGTTGCCTCGATCTGCAAGATGGCCCGAGGCCGGATCTGCGCGTGGTGGTGATGTCTGCGACTTTGGAAACGGCAGGTCTTGGCGAGTTTCTCGCGCCCGTGACCACGCTCGAGGCTGGCGGGCGCACGTATCCTGTGGAGGTGTTGCATCGTGCCGAGAAACCCACGACCCACAGCCGCAGCGGGCCGCCGCGCGAGGTGCCGGTGTGGGAGAAGGTCACGCGCGTGTGTCTTGAGGCGATGACGATGCCCGAGCCGGGGAACATTCTCATATT
>JAGQPW010000514.1 GCA_020426515.1 Planctomycetaceae bacterium
CCCCGCGCTCATCGAGCACCTGCACCGCATCGGCGTGACGACGCTGGAACTGCTGCCCGTGCACGCCTTCGTCAGCGAACCCGCTCTGCTGCAACGGGGTTTGATCAACTATTGGGGTTACAACTCCCTCGGCTTCTTCGCTCCGCACGGGCGGTATGCCGCCGCGGCCGACCCGCAGGGGGTCGTCGACGAGTTCAAGGCCATGGTGCGAGCCCTGCACGCCGGCGGCATCGAAGTGATCCTCGATGTCGTGTACAACCACACGGCCGAGCAGGGCATCGACGGGCCGACCCTCTCCTGGCGCGGCCTGGACGCCGCCGCCTACTACCGCATCGACGCCTTCGGGCGCGATGTCGACATGAGCGGGTGCGGCAACACCTTCGACCTGTGCCACCCGGTGGCCTGCCAGCTCGTGCTGGACTCACTGCGCTATTGGGTGGGCGAGATGCACGTCGACGGGTTCCGGTTCGACTTGGCCGTCGCTCTCGGCCGGGACAAGAACGGCGACTACGACC
>JAGQPW010000515.1 GCA_020426515.1 Planctomycetaceae bacterium
GTGGGCACTGGCAGTTTCCGCACGGAAGAAGGGAATCTTTCGTCGGCCCCTCCCGTGTCTGCACTCTGTGGCAATGGATGGTTCATGTCCTCCGCTGATGTTCCTGATGATGCAACACACGCTTTGCCCACCGTGGGGACTAGCGACCGCATGGACATTCCCGACGAATGGCCGCCGAGCATGAAGATCGCCATTCTGTCGCAGAAGGCAAATTTGTATTCCACGCAGCGACTCAAACAGGCGGGTGAGCAGCGCGGCCACAAGGTCGATGTGATCGACTATCTGCGCTGCTACATGGACATCACCTCGCATCGTCCGCGCGTGATTTACGCCGGCCGTGAGTTGTCCGACTACGATGCGATCATCCCGCGGATTGGGGCCACGTACACCTTCTACGGCACGGCGGTTGTCCGGCAGTTTGAAGTGATGGGTGTCTTCTCTGCGAACGAGTCGCAAGCGATCACGCGGTCCCGCGACAAACTCCGCTGTCTGCAACTCCTCGCTCGTGAAGGAA
>JAGQPW010000516.1 GCA_020426515.1 Planctomycetaceae bacterium
GGAACCTGTCGGTGCGCGACTCCTGGCAGCGGATGTCAGCAGCGGAATTCATACAACTCGCCATTGCCGGAATGTCGGGACGACGACAGGCAACCGCAGCAGCCTCACCAGAGGGAAACTGATCGATATCATGAGCAGCAGCGTTCTGAAGATTGATAATCTGCACGTCTCCGTTGAAGGCACCCCCATTCTGAAGGGTGTGAACCTGGAGATCCGTTCCGGCGAAGTGCACGCCCTGATGGGGCCGAACGGCTCCGGCAAGAGCACACTGGCCTACGCTCTGGCCGGGCATCCCCGGTACGAGATCACCGACGGCAATATCGAAATCGACGGGGCAGGGCTGCTGGAACTTGATCCCTGTGAACGGGCACGGCTGGGGCTGTTTCTGGCTTTCCAGTACCCGGTGACCATTCCCGGCGTCAAAGTGGCCGATTTCCTGCGGCATGCGATTTCCAATGTGCGGAATCCCGAACGGCGCGAAGGCGAAGAGCTGGTGCCCATGCGGGAGTTCCG
>JAGQPW010000517.1 GCA_020426515.1 Planctomycetaceae bacterium
TTGCCGGAGGTCATAATCATGTCGGCCATTTCGTCGGCGATAATCACGATGTAAGGCATCCGCTCGGGAATGGCCTGGGCTTCTTCATCTTCAGGATCGATTCCCAACCGCTCAAGAACGCCTTCGCGTCCCAGCTTGTTGTAGCTGTCGAGATGGCGCACGCCGACCCGGGCCAGCAGGTCGTAGCGTTCTTCCATCTTGTCAACAGCCCATGCAAGAACCGCTTCCGCCTTCTTCATGTCCGTGATCACCGGATGCATGAGGTGCGGAATGCGTGTGTACGGGCTGAGTTCGACCATTTTCGGATCGATCATCAGCATTCGCACATCTTCAGGCGAACGTGTCATCAACATCGAGAGGATCAGCGTGTTCAGGCACACGCTCTTCCCTGTGCCAGTCCGTCCCGCGATCAACAGGTGTGGCATTTTGGCCATGTCGACAACCAACGGTCGACCGCTCACATCCTTGCCCAGGAAGATCGGAATGCGCATGGCGTCCGCTTCAGCCGAGGT
>JAGQPW010000518.1 GCA_020426515.1 Planctomycetaceae bacterium
CAGATCATCAACTCGCTCGAAAAACACAAGCGCTGCGCCTACGCCGGAGCGGTCGGCTACTTCGGGTTCGATGGATCGCACGATTCGTGCATCACGCTGCGCACCTGCCTGCTCAAGGACGGCAAAGCCTATGTCCAGGCCGGCGCGGGGGTGGTCGCAGATTCGGATCCCACCTACGAATACGTCGAGACGGTGAACAAGGCCAAGGGCATGCTCCGGGCCATCGCGTTGGCCAAGACTCTCGAAGATTGATACCTCTTCCCTCCCATGTTGCTGATTCTCGATAACTACGACTCGTTCACCTACAACCTCGTCCAATACTTCGGCGAGTTGGGGGTGGAGATGGAGATCTATCGAAACGACGTGATCTCCGTCGATGAGGTGAAGGCGAAGAAACCCGAACGCATCTGCATTTCCCCGGGGCCCTGCACGCCCAACGAGGCAGGGATCTCGATGGATCTCATCCGCGAACTCGGCGCCACCACGCCGATCCTCGGTGTCTGCCTCGGCC
>JAGQPW010000519.1 GCA_020426515.1 Planctomycetaceae bacterium
GGTTGGTTGGCGCCACGATGGCCGAACTTGAGCTTGAAGATCTCGCCGCCTAGCGCCAAACCGAGCAGCTGTTGCCCCAGGCAGATGCCGAAGATCGGCTTCTTGCCGAGCAGGTCGCGAATCGTCGTAATCGCATAATCCAGCGGACGAGGATCGCCCGGTCCGTTTGACAGAAAGACCCCGTCTGGATTCAAAGCCAGAATTTCTTCCGCCGTTGCGGTGCCAGGAACAATGGTGACACGGCAACCCATCTCAGTGAGATGCCGCGGAATGTTCCACTTCATCCCGTAGTCAATTGCGACCACATGTCTGCCTGCGCCGGCGCCATCGCGGACTGGCAAAGGCGTTTCCGCAGCGCGGGCGATTTCGTGCAGTGGCTGTGCCCATTCTGAGTTTCCGGCAGGCATCACCTCGCGGACGAGATCCTGCCCCACCAGTTCCGGACTGTTCTGCGCTTTCGCGACGAGCGAAGCATCATCGAGATCAGTGGTCGACAGGACGCCGGTCATCG
>JAGQPW010000051.1 GCA_020426515.1 Planctomycetaceae bacterium
AACCGGGCCGACATCGAACGAGTGCCCATCGAAAACCTGCAGCGGTTCTACCGCAAGTACTACCAGCCGGACAACATCATGGTGATCGTGGCCGGACAATTCGATCCGGACTACGCCCTGGAGATCATCTCGGAAACGTTCGGTGCCATTCCTCGACCGGAACGGGTACTTGAAAACACCTACACTGAGGAGCCCGCCCAGGATGGTGAACGGAGCGTGACACTGCGCCGAGTGGGTGACGTTGGCGTGTGCGGCGCCGTCTACCACATCCCATCCGGCGCCCATCCGGAGTACGCGGCCATCGACGTACTCGAACATGTCCTGACGGCGTCTCCTTCCGGTCGCCTGTACAAGGCGCTCGTGGAAACCAAGCGAGCCTCCAGCATTTCGGGAGCAGCCTTTGCTCTGCACGATCCGGGCATCCTGAGGCTGATGGCTGAAGCAGCGCCCGGGAACGATCCGCGGGACATCCTGTCCACCTTGCTCGAAGTCACCGAGACATTCGGCGATGAAGGAGCGACGGAGGAAGAAGTGGAACGGGCCAAGCGATACTGGATGAAGACCTGGGAAATGTCGCTGGCCGACAGCAGTCGACTGGGAGTGCAACTCACCGAGTGGGCCGCCCAGGGAGACTGGCGGCTGATGTTTCTTTACCGTGATGAACTCGAGAAGGTCACGCCTGCTGCGGTCAACGCGGTGGCGAAGAAGTATCTTGTCCGCAGCAACCGCACCTCCGGGGTCTTTATCCCGACCGCAGCACCGGAACGGGCAACCATTCCGCCCACCCCGGATCTTGCCGAACTGATCGGAAACTACGAAGGGCGTGAGAGCATCGCCATGGGGGAATCATTCGATGTCTCTCCGGAAAACATCGAAGCCCGCACCGAACGATTCACGCTGCCGAGCGGACTGAAGGTGGCGTTCCTGCCCAAGAAGACTCGAGGAGCCTCGGTACAGACCCGCCTCATTCTGCGGTATGGCAATGCCGATTCGCTGTTGGGATTGGGAACCGCCTGCGAGGTGCTCCCCTCCCTGATGACACGCGGAACAACAGCACGCACCCGCCAGCAGATCCAGGACGAACTGGATGGCCTGAAAGCCAAACTGAGTACGTCCGGAGGGGCAGGAGAAGCAACTTTCGCAATGGAGACCCGCGGTGAAAATCTCCCCGCCGTCCTGGAGATTCTGACCGAGATTCTGCGATCTCCATCATTGCCGGAATCGGAACTGGAGATCATCCGAAACCAGAAGCTTTCCGGCTACGAACAGCAGCTGACCGACCCCACCTCACTGGCTCGTGTCGCGGTCTCGCGAAAGCTGAACGAAGAGTACCCTGCCGACGATGTGCGGTACGTGGCGTCGATCAAGGAAAAGATTGAGGACTGGAAGAAACTGGAACTCGGCGAAGTTCGCCGCCTGTACGAAGAGTTTCTGGGTGGCCAATATGGTGAACTGGCGATCGTCGGGGACTTCGAACCCGGCGAGGCGCGTAAGTGGATTGAGCAGGTCACCAAGGGCTGGAAGTCCTCGATTGAGTACGAACACATTCCCCGGCAGGGTGACATTGAAGTGGTTGCTTCGCACGAAGTCATCAATGTCCCCGGCAAAGAAAACGCCACCTATCTGGCGGGGTCCGTCTTCCCGCTGCGAGAAGACGATGCCGACTATCCGGCATTGATGATTGGCAACTACGTGTTGGGGAGCAGCGGACTGTCATCCCGTCTGGGTGACCGCATCCGTCAGCAGGAAGGCCTCTCTTACGGTGTCGGCTCCTTCGTGACGGCATCATCGCAGGACAAGCGAACCAGCTTCCTGATGTATGCCATTACCAACCCAGTCAACATGGGGAAGGTGGAAGTCGCCATGAAGGAGGAACTTCAGAAGCTGTTGGACGAAGGAATCACCGGTGAGGAACTGACACTGGCCCAGACAGGATTCCTGGAACGGCAGACCGTGGACCGTTCCGATGACAACGAGCTGACCCGCATCCTCTGCAAGACTGCCGAGCTGGGGCAGGACATGAGCTTCATCAAGAAGCAGGAAGAGGCTGTCGCCAAACTGACTCGGGACGACGTCCACTCCGCACTCAAGAAGTACATCAACCTGCAACGCATCGTCGTCGTGGCGGCTGGTGACTTCTCCAAGAAGGAGTAGATCTCCGGTCAGCCTCCGGTCAGCTGTTCCCGCAAGTCAGCCAGCCGGGAAACGGCCCTGGAAACTCCGAACGGTATTGGGAGCGTCGAGCAGGTCTCGACGCTCCCTTTTCTTTTGGCTACCGGAACAGCAGCGAGACTACAGTCCAAACTCGTCCACGTAGGGTTCGGCTCTGGGAATGCGAATGACATGCGTGACCAATTCGGGAGCGGGATTCGCCACCGGACTGAAGGCCCCCACGGAGTTGCCCGGATCGTCCAGCAGCAATCCCATGGTCACTCTCACCGCCTGTGGCAAACGACCGCTCACTGTGCTGTCCCACTCCATGAGCCAGTTCATTCCGTCGAAGTACTCGAATTGCAGTGACTGCACTTCCGGAGCCAGCAACCTCGTCATCGACGAAAGCAGTTCGTCCGCCCCCTGCTCCTCCGAGAGCGTCATGGCAAATCGATCTCCCTCCATCCGCGAGAGGCCGAACGGAGCCGTCCCATCCTGAGGACTGTTGACCGGAACCAACCCGCTGTAGCCACTGGTTCCTGATCCGGTCATGAACCAGGCCACAGTCTTCTCGTCGCTGATCAGCCCATCGGCAATTGCGGTTTGCGTGGTAGCCAGCCTGAGTGGATGCACAGGACGACTCACGTGCAGCAATAACGTGTTGGCATCACCGACCAGACCAATACTCTGCGTGGCAATGGAAGTTGTCGGGTCCGTGACCGTCACAGCCGATTCCACGACGGCTTCCGCCGCCTCGGCCGACGTCCCATCGGTCGGGGTGTCGCTCTCCTCCATACCGAGCCCCAGGTCGTCCGACTCCTCCTCTTCTTCTGTTTCCGGAACAACGAACACGATCCCGGACAAGTCAGCCTGCATCTGACGAATGAGCGCCCGCGTAATTTGAGCCTTGAGAACCTGCCGCTGACCGGAACTGGTCAGTCGCACATAGATCCCAATCGCCGAGAAGATCGATGCGGCCAGAAGTACGGTCAGCCCCAAGGCAATAATCAACTCTGCCAGAGTGAAACCCCGAACCGGGAGACACATCCGAGACCGACGAGATTCAATAAGGCGGTGGCGCATACTGCTTATAACCGCGAAGACTTCGCATGGTTCCGCGTCCGCAGAAAATCCGCCAGTGCCGTTTCCAAAGGCTGTGCAGTGGACAGGCTGGTCAATTGAACACCCAAGCCATCGCACGTCTGCTGAATGCCCTGCTGGTGAGCTTGCAGTCTTGCGAGGTAATCCGCCCTGGCGGCCGGCGGATCGACGTAGATTTCTTCTCCGCTTTCCAGATCCTGAAACAAGGCTGGCTCCGGAAAATCGAAACTCAGTTCGGCGGGATCGAGAATCTGGAAGACCGAGACCTCATGCCGATTCGCCCGCAACTGCGCCAGTCGGGTGGCCAGTTCTCCCACGTCCGTCAGGAAGTCAGAGATCAGCACGACCATGCCACGCTTCTGGGTGCGTGCCGTCACCAACTCCAGAACGCTACCCAGGTGAGTCGTCGTTCCACTGCCGGGCCGATCGAGCGCGACAATCAGTCGCCGCAACCACCCCGGTCGATAGCGAGCCGGAAGATACTCTTCCAACTCGCCACTGAAGGAAAACAGCCCCACGGCATCGCGCTGACTGGCCAGGAAATAGCCAAGCGTAGCTGCAAGGGTCCGCGCGTAGTCCGCCTTGGTGTAACCAATGCTGCCATACTGCATCGACCGACTCTGGTCGAGAACAAGATGACACCGCAGGTTCGTTTCATCCTCAAACCGTTTGACGTAGTAGCGATCACTGCGTCCGAATAGTTTCCAGTCCAGATAGCGTGGATCGTCTCCAGCCACATACTGCCGATACTCGGTGAACTCGACCGAGAACCCATGATACGGGCTGCGATGCAGCCCCGTCATGAACCCTTCAACAATCGATCTCGCCCGCAGTTCCAGCGAGTCGATCCGCATCAGACTCGCCGGATCAATGTAGGACGGCGGCGGATAACTGACCCCTGGGTCGCGCTGGGAAACTGTCATGGGCGGACATCTCCGGTCCAAGAATCAATTGCATTCGGCCACCAGCGGCCCGGCGAGTTCTTCAAGATAGAACAGTCGACCCGGCTGAGTGGGCATATAAGTGGACGGAATCCAGGGAGTCGGCTCGTGACGCAGCGTCATCCACAGGCTCAGGCCCTGCCACATCATGCCGCGAGACAAAGTCCCATCAGCCCCCCCGATGATTCGATCCGCCGAAGTGAACAACGCTGGGCCAATCGTGTTAGCCGATGCCGGAACCAGGGTCGTCCGACTCTTAAAGCTGGTGATCGCATTCTGCTCGATCGTCAATGGATGGAGCATCGCCCCAATTCGATGAGTCTGGGATTTCCATTCACTTTCGCTGTCATACTCTCCAGCGAACTGAGGCTCCCAGAACGCGATGTGACACATGCGACCGATACCGAAAATCACATTCAGCTTTCCGCCGGCCGACCGAATCTCACCAATCCGCTCGGCGTAGGTCGGCAGCACGTCCCGGGTGGCAAAGTGACGTTGAGATTCTGGAACGGTGAGCTTGCCCAGCGGCCCGTAGAAGGCCTGCTCCATGGCATACTGAAACGCCCCGGGATTTGAGGAAGGCAACGTCTGACCTTCGGCGTCGCTCCACTCATCCATATTGAACCCATACACATGGTCACACGAGACACCCCACTCCTTCAAGAAATACACGGCCCAGCGGTACATTCCCATAGGTCCCACGGGAAGAATTAGGGCCAGCTTTTCACCAGCATCGCGGCTGCGGCGGATCGTGTTGGCGATTTCGTGTCCGAGATAGGTGTCGAAGTCGGGCAGGCTCTGGCAGGGAAACAATTCAAAATCGGGATGCCACCAGGACTGGGCCGTGGCGATCGTGCTGGGGTCCTCATCCACACATCCGTCGATTTTCGCAAGATCCCAACCGGCGGGAAAGAAGCCTTCCAGGAGTGATCCTTTCAAGGTACTCAGCAGATCCATTTCTCGTCCTCTTGCTTCAGGATAGTCACGTCAATCGCGCGTGGCGATGATTGTCGCACCGTTTCCCGGCGAGTACCAGCCTGACGCGTATTCCGAATTTGTCGATTACCCTGGGCCACGAATTCCGATCGTCCGATGTGCCAGCCGCACATCGGGCCAACACCTGACGATTACCCACAGATCCGCCGCATGAAGAGACATCGTGAACTAAAGTTGAATGGCTCACTCCCCCACTCACTCAGACTGAAAGCTTCGCCACCCCCGCTGGACGAAAATTCACTGCCGTGCAGACCATCAACTTCTATCTCCGGTTCTATCAGCGATCAGCCGTAGACTTCTGGCATCACATCACTCCGATGCAATACGGCTGCCTCCTAATCGCCGTCGCCGTCGTAGGCTGGCTGACCATGCGTAGCGCCAGCCGCCGCTAATCGGCTACCTGTCCGAGCAACTCTGACATCGGACGGGAATGTGTATGATCTTGCAGCAGCGAATTCACTTACATACGCCAGAATTGTTGAGAATTGAGTGTAGCGCAGGTTGCAACCTTTCTCTCAGGCTATAGGCTAGCTGACTATGAGTGACTGTTTTTGGGTCGCGAACTCGCCCCCCAAGCTCTCCGGATGAGCATTTTGCGAGTCGCAACCGCACTGACTCACCATGGATTTGTGTTGTGTATTGAAGACCTTCCACAACATACTGAGCAGCGCCGAACGGAAAGCACTGAGTTTCCACCGACCTGCTTCAGCGAATCGTATGAGCCAACAGTAACATTCCCGCTTGCTCCGGGATCTATGAAACCAAGAGAGAGAATTCGTATGGCAAAGAAGCGTGCCGCCCGCGGTGACATGAATATGTCCGCCGAGATCCGAGAGTACCTGCAGGCAAACCCGGACGCGACCGGTCGTGACTGCTTCGAGATGCTTCAGGAAAAGCACCCGACGGCGACTATCAACGAAGCGTCCTGTAGCGTCGCATTTTCCAATATGCGACGTAAGCTTGGCCTGCGCAAGTCTGGCCGTAAGACCGTTGTCCGCAAACGACGTCCAGCCGCAGTCGTTTCTGCGTCTCGATCCAAGGCCTCTGGCGGATTCAGTCTCGATGCACTTCAGACGGCGTGCGATCTCATCGCCAAGTCCGGAAGTGCAGATGCAGCGATCCAGATCCTTGAATCCCTCAAGGGGCTTAAGGCCAGTTGAAGACAAGGCTGACCCAGCGGTGAACCATTGCCGCCCGGACTTCGCGTCGCACTCCCATGCCCAACGGCCCTCGGGAGTGCGGCTTTTTTTTGGCACGCCAACATTCAGCCGATCACCTGAATTCGACACTGCGATTCACATTGAATGCCAGCGTCGTCCCGCGGTCAAAGCCGGCGAAGAACGGCCCGGGGCGCAATCTCGGATACGCCAACGGCAATTGAATTAACAGGGGAGCACCCCTGACGACCCTAGAAATAATAACGATTAATTAATGTGTCATCGCATAGAAAATAATGTTTATCCCCAGAGGATAAGCGATCTTCTCTGAGAAATTACGAAAGTAGCTCTCATTCTCCCCCTCCCGTTCCCAGCCGTCGCCCAAGTCCGTATTATGGCAGATCATCACCATGATGCGGCCCTCATCATCGAGGATGGCGCGGTAGTGAACCTCTCTCGCATCTTCCCGTTCATACGTGAGGCCAGCCAGCGCCACGTTGATGGCCGGCACCTGCAGATTGTCCGTCTCCCGCAGGTCGTAGACGCAATGAAAAATGGGATGATCGCGGTCGAGGTCCACAACATCGCGGTCGGGAAACACGCGTTTGATCTCACGATAGAATTCCTCCCACTCCGCCTCGCCCCAGAAGTCGTCGAACATGGCGAAGCCACCGCATTCGAGATAGCGGCGTAACCCGGCCACTTCATCCTCGGCGAAATTCAGGCCCGTCCCCGGCGCTCCTCCCCAGCCCCCCGGCTCGGCAAAGTAGATGAACGGGTAGTCAAACAGGCGGGGATCGGCGAGTTCCAGGACAATCGGATTCGGATTGACCTTAAGCGCCGTCAACTGCTGCAGCCGGTAGGAGAAGTTCAGATCGCTGTCCGGATAGTCGGTACGCCACTTTTCACGAGCGCCTCCAAACTGGTTGTACCGAATACGAACGAAGGTGAAGAGATCCTCCGGGAAGTCGCGGTCAACCTCCCAGTCGGGAACTCCGTTCCTGTCCACAAAGAAGTCGGTCTCTCCCTGCCGCGACCGAAAACGCTGGATCTGCTGACGGTCAAACTGAGCCCAAGCCATCGCTCCCATGGTCGCCGCACAGCAACACAGCAATACCAGACGAGACATTATGGGACTCCCTATTCAGAAGGAGACTGCTCGTCAGCGACTCCCATCGCTGATTTAAATGCATTTAGCAAGTTCGCTTGAGCGGCTTCGATCGGCCCAGGCAACATTGCGCCTGCAGCCTGACGGTGGCCGCCGCCTCCATAAGTTTCCGCAATTGCGGCGACGCTGAGATCTGAGCGACTGCGTAAACTCGCCTTAATACGCTTGTCCAGTTGCTCAACAAGAATAAACGACGCCTCCACCCCATCAATGGATAGCCCACTGTTCACCAGGTCTTCGGTATCCGTGGGATGAGCCCCGGTCTCTGAAAAATCTTTGCGGCAGACATACGTAAACGCCAGCCGGTTGTCGCAGGCCAGCGTCACTCGCGAGAGAATGATGGAATGCAGTTTGAGCCGGGCCAGCGAGGACCGCTCGTAAAGTTCTCGATACAGGCCGCTGGGCTGTGCTCCCTGCTCGATCAATCGACCGGCAGCGTGATAGGTGCGGGCATCAGCATTGGGGAACCGGAACCATCCGGTATCGGTGGCGATCGCGCAAAACAAAGCCGTCGCCTGCGACGGTGCCAGCGTGACGCCAAGAAACTCAGCCAATTCGGTAATCAGCACTCCGGTCGCCGAGGCCGAGGTATCCTTGAATTCCACGGCGCCAAGGTCGTCCGAGCTGACATGGTGGTCAATCACAACCTTCTTGGCTGCGGTCTGTTCAAGCACTTTGCGAACGTCGTTAATCTGCTGCCAGGCCGATGTATCGACGACAATATGCACATCTGTTTCGCAGGCCTGAGCGATTGACACCCCATCCTTGATCTTCAGAATGCGGCCTTCCGAGTCGAGAAATTTCAGGTTGTCCGGAGTTGCGGAGGGGTTGATGATCCGGACGTCCTTGCCCAGCGACTCGAGGATGCCCGCCAGGCCCAGTTCCGAGCCGAGCGCATCTCCATCTGGCCGAACGTGACTTGTGATCACGAACCGCTGGGCGGGTTCCACGATCTCCTTGAACGACTGCCAGTCAATCGGCATGAACATAACTTTCTGATTGCACACAAACTCCAGCTGAATCGCCGGGATGTTGTGTCAGGATATGAGAATGTCCCCGTCCAGGTCGACATCCAGCGTATCTGAGATCTCCTGGAATTGAACTTTCATTTCGTCCAGTTCGTGGTCAGTCGCCTGACACAACAACATGACTGTGAATCGACCGGTGCGAAAGACGCGTACCAGCGCCGTGTTCACCAGTTCCAGACACACAAAGTCAATTTGCCGGGCCTCGGACTCGCGACGGGCCAATCTGACAACAGATGGCTCAATGTCGATTTCGTCGTATTCTTCCCGGAATGCTGTGTCGATCTGGTCAAGCACCTCTTCAACCTGAGGTCGCTTCCACATCAGGTGAAGCGACCAGAAAGAGGTGCCCTCCGGTTCGGCGACGGTGATGGTGGTACACTCATCGCCGCTTTCTTCGATGATCTCCCACTCATCCGGGTAGGAGAATCCGATGCCGTGATTGCGATACCTGGGCATAGTAAAAATGCGGAGCCGTTCCGCCTGTCATTGTTGATCGTGTTGTGAATTCGTGTTGATTCCCGTGCCGGGAGGACACGCCTGCGGCAGGTTTTCGACAGGACAGGCTAGCAGTTTCGCCGCCACATGTCGTATGACCCGCTGTGACCGGACGCGGCCGTCAAACACCATCAGGCGTTATCTTTGCGGCGTAGACCGTGCTGCATGGCAATCGCCGTGGCCGTGGCGTAAGCCTTGCAATGGGAGATGGTGATCAGGATCTCATCAATCCCCAGCAACTTCGCCACATTGCCAGCCCCTCCGGTCAGGTTGATGACCGGCTGGCCAGACTTCATGTTGGCGACCTCAATGTCGGTCCAGCCAACACCTTTTGTAAAACCTGTTCCCAATGTCTTCATCACCGCCTCCTTGGCGGCCCAGCGTCCCGCGTAGTGTTCGATGGCACCGCGTTTGGTCTGGCAGTACTGAATTTCCGCTTCGGTATAGACCCGCTGCAGGAACAGCTCCCCGTGCCGCTCAATCATCTGGCCAATGCGAACAATCTCGACGATGTCGGTACCCAATCCGACAATCATGGCAGCACTCTCAACGAAACCTGGAAATAACCAAACGGCAGATGTTGGGCCGCGAAGAGTCGTTTGTCCAGCCTACCAGAGAGATGAGCTGTGACTGATGGGCACCGTGAAGCCAATCCCGAGGCATTTTCTGATCAAACGCCGCTGGCCCGAACTCAGGCCAGAATCTGCTCGATGACCCGCCCGGTGCTGATGGGATGTGGTCGGTCGACCTGATCGTGAAAGACAGTTTCGGGCGTGTAGCCGAGGGCGTGAAAAATTGTGGCGGTCAGGTCTTCGGGATGGACCAGCCCACTTGTCGGGTAGGCCCCCAACTCGTCGGACGCACCGTGAACCACGCCCCCTTGAATTCCGCCGCCAGCCAGAGCCACCGAAAAGACATGCCCCCAATGGTCTCGGCCCGCCCGCCCATTGAACTTGGGTGTCCGCCCGAATTCCGACATGCACACCACCAGCGTCTCGTCCAGCATTCCCCGTTCCTGCAGATCGTCGAGCAGCGCCGAGAAGGCCGCATCGGTTGGCGGAACCAATACGTCCTTGAGGCGTTTCGATTCGTCCCTGTGCGAATCCCAACAAGGGCTGTCAGTTGGCTCATCAGGACCGCGATACCAGTTGACTTGCACCAGACGAACATCCGCTTCGATCAGGCGTCGGGCAAGCAGACAACTCTGACCAAACGGAGTGTCGCTGTACTTCGCTCGCGTCTCGGGAGATTCGCTCTGCAGATCAAACGCTCCGCGCGATGCGGCATCGGCGAGCAATCCGTAAGCACGTTCCTGCTGAGCCGCGAAAGCTCCCAGATGCGTCGAAGCACTCGTTGCCTGCACTTTCTGATCGAGGTGACGAGCGAGTTGCTGTCGTCCCTGGAGCCGCGAGAGATTCATACTGTCGGGCAGCTGAAACTCACTAATACGGTAGTCGGGCGAGGAGGGCTGACAACGAAACAACCAGGGATCAACACTGCGTCCCAGCATGCCGCCATCCTGCCCCGGCCAAATGGACCCATCCGTATTGAAGATGTGACACGGCAGCCGAACAGCATCGGGCAGGTGGCCGCGAGGTGTTTCCAGCCGCTGCACCACAGATCCCCAGTTCGGCCAGTCGTTGGGAGCCCCGGGATTGGCGTTCTCTGCGTTCTGCGGTACGTGCTTGCGCCCGGTCAGCATGTAGTAGCCGCTCGATGAGTGGGCATTGTCACCCGTCGAAACTGCGCGGAGCACAGCGAGCTGATGAGCCCGTCGAGCCAGGTCGGGCATCAGTTCACCAAATTGCACTCCAGGGACCGAGGTTGAGATGGGAGCAAAATCTCCCCGCACGTTCTCGGGCGCACCCGGCTTCGGGTCCCACGTCGAATGTTGAGGCGCACCGCCCATCAGAAACAACACAATGCAGGACCGCGCCCGGCCATTCGATGCCGCCTTCGCCTGCGGAGCAAGGAGCTGAGACAGTCCCAATCCGCACATCCCCAGACCACCGATGCGCAACATCTCTCGCCGCGTCACGCGATCACACAGCCGAATTCCGGTGGACTGCAAACTGAGCATTGGCCCGCATACCCGCACTAGTGAACTTCCCAGGTGTCGCCACTGTTGAACAGGGCCTCCAAATCTCCTTCGCCGACCTGGGCTCTGCGATCCCGCAGCTGCTGGTCGACGGCCCCATCATAAGTGGGACGCTGGACATCGCGAAAGACACCCATCGGCTCTGGAGCATGTGGCCACCGCAACTGGGCCAGCCGGAACGCGTGCGACAGGTCCTCTTCCTGCTCATCATGGAACAGCAGGTCATCTTCTTTCACCTCGTCGAGACTGACAACTTCCAGATGGCCGGTCCCGTTGAGACGGACTCCGCGATCTCGCTGAGCACCAAAGACGAGCGGGCGGCCATGTTCGAGATAGATGCAGTTGTCCTGCTTCTGGTCCTTCTTGGTGGCAAACTCAAACGCTCCCGAATTGAAGACGTTGCAATCCTGATACACCTCCACAAACGCAGTCCCCTTGTGAGCAGCGGCTCGCTCGAGTGTTTCGGAGAGATGCTGAATGTCGACATCTGCACTGCGGGCCACAAAGGTCGCTCCAGCTCCAATCGCCACGGACAGCGGATTGAGCGGTGCATCAACGGAGCCGTAAGGGGTGCTCTTGGTCTTCTTGCCTTGCGGACTTGTCGGCGAATACTGCCCCTTGGTCAGTCCGTAGATCTGATTGTTGAACATGATGATCTTCAGATCCACGTTCCGACGAATCGCATGCAGCAGGTGATTGCCGCCAATCGACAGTGCATCGCCATCGCCGGTGATCACCCACACCATCAAGTCAGGCCGAGCCACCTTCAATCCCGTGGCGACAGCGGGTGCCCGTCCATGAATACTGTGGAATCCGTACGTGGAGACGTAATAAGGGAACCGGCTGGAGCAGCCGATGCCTGAAACGAACACCATCTTTTCGCGAGGCACCCCCAACGTGGGCAGTACTTTTTTCATCTGAGCAAGAATCGAGTAGTCCCCGCAACGCGGACACCACCGCAATTCCTGATCGGTCGCAAAGTCCTTGGGAGTGAGCACGGGAAGTTCTGCTTCGACAGACATGGCAACTTCTCTTCCTGAAACAAAGGTATGAATGAAATGAGGAGGCTGCGCTACTGGGCCAGCGCTTCGTCAATCTTTTCTGTCAGTTCGTGGATCAGGAACGGCTTCCCCTTGATCTTGTTGAAGCCGATGGCATCCACCAGATACAGAGCCCGCAAGATGACCCACAGTTGTCCGGTATTGAGTTCGGGAACGAGAACTTTCTTGTATCGCTTCAGAATGTCGCCAAGGTTCGATGGAAACGGGCTGATGTAGCGAAGGTGGCAGTGCGCAACCGATTGCCCTTTCCGACGGGCCACCTGAGCGGCCGTTCGTACTGCACCAAATGTTCCTCCCCAGCTGACCAGCAACAGGTCGCCCGATTCAGGGCCATCAACTTCCTGAGGCGGCAACGTCTTGGCCACGTTCGCCACCTTCTGCCGTCGAATCTCAACCATCTTCTGATGGTTCTCGGGGTCATAAGAAACATTGCCGGTACGGTCGGCCTTTTCGAGCCCTCCCAGTCGATGCTCCAGTCCCGGCGTCCCCGGAATGGCCCAGGGGCGGACCAGGTTTTCATCTCGCAGATAGGGCAGATAGCCTTCGCCGTTTCCGTTGACTTCCCGAGGATGGGCAAACTTGATCGGCTTCAAATCCTCCACGTTCGGAATCCGCCACGGCTCAGCACCGTTGGCAATGTATCCATCCGTCAGCAGAAACACCGGTGTCATGAACTCGACCGCAATCCGCATCGCCTCCTGTGCCGCTGCAAAACAGTCGGCCGGGGACTGAGCAGCAATCAACGGAAGCGGGCAGTCGCCGTTACGGCCGAAGTACGACAGAAACAGATCGGATTGTTCTGTCTTCGTCGGCAGACCTGTACTGGGTCCGCCGCGCTGGACGTTGACAATCACCATGGGAAGTTCGGTCATCACTGCCAGGCCAATCCCCTCCCCTTTGAGAGCAATGCCGGGACCACTGCTGGCCGTCACCGCAAACGCTCCCCCAAAGGCTGCACCGATGACGGAGGTAATTGCCGCGATCTCGTCCTCGGCCTGAAACGTGCGTACGCCGAATTCTTTGAGCTTGGAGAGTTCGTGCAGAATGTCGCTGGCCGGAGTAATGGGATAGCCGCCGTAGAACAGTTCTTTGCCGGAGACCTTCGCCGCAGTTGCCAGTCCCATTGCCGTGGCTTCGTTCCCGGTAACTTTGCGGTAACGCCCGGGGGGCAGATGAGCTGCGGGAACTTTGTAGTGGACCGTGAACTGTTCGGTCGCCAGCCCATACGTGTAACCACCGCGCAAGGCCCTTAAATTCGCTTCAAGAATGGCGGGTGCTTTGCCAAATTTCTGCTTGAGCCAGTCTTCCGTCGGCGTGGCATCGCGATCATACAGCCAGTAAACGAGTCCCAGCGCGAACAGGTTCTTGCAGCGATCAGCTTCGCGGGTACTCAACCCCAACCCTTCGACAGCATCACGTGTCAGCCTCGTCATGGGAACGAGATGGATGCGGTAGCCTGCAAGGTATTTCTCGTCCGTCAGCGGATCGAAATCGTAGTGCGCCTTTTGCAGGTTGCTCTTATCAAAGGAATCGGCGTTGATAATCAACGTGCCACCGCGGCGGAGATCATTGAGGTTCGTCTTCAGTGCAGCGGGGTTCATGGCCACCAGGGTGTCGACCTCGTCACCCGGCGTGTAGATGTCGCCGCTGGAGAAGCACAACTGAAATCCACTCACGCCAAAGAGGGAACCGGCTGGAGCACGAATTTCCGCCGGAAAGTCGGGCAGCGTGCTGACGTCGTTACCAAACACCGCCGACACATTCGTGAATTGTGTCCCGGCGAGCTGCATCCCGTCGCCACTGTCCCCGCAAAATCGAATCACGACGGATTCCAGGGTTTCCAGCGGTTTCTCTGGCGACTGCGGTGTTTCAGTTCCCGTGGACATGACGTAATCACTCCTGATGTAGGTAACGAAGAACTCAGCGCGGCCTCAGCAAAGAATGACTGAAGCGAGAAAGACGGGACGAAGCAGGGGGCGAGCATTCCGAGGAGACAGCCTCGTCGGAAGAGACAGCCCCGTCTCCCGGCATCAAAGCAAGCCGTTCAATCGATGATTTCGTGGGGTGGCTCATGTGTTCAAGGCCAGCCTCGCAACCGAATCCCGTTGCACCGCTCACATAAGCGGCGACTGCTGGATTCATTGTTACACATGTCACGTTTGATGGATAGACCCTCAATGCACATTTCAGATTCGTAATCCGCCGGCTGGCATGATTTGCCAAAGTGCGATTGATCGACCTTGACAGCACGGTCTGGCACAGTTTGTCTCCCCTTGAAATCACCAAGTTGTTCTAATGCGCCCACCGTTCCCTTCGCTGCTTTCTGACAGGATTTCCCATGCCACGTATCGTTCTGGTCGAGGATGACCTGACGACCCGTTTCTCTCCGCTGACGCTCTTGCGTCCTGTCTTTGAACTCCGCTGCGGACACTACTCCGCTCGCGAAAGGGCTCGCCGAGCGTTTCCCGATGGCGAGTGGGGCGCTGTGGTGCGACGAGAACTGGCGGACGCCTATCGCGAAGAGCATCCCGTCTGTCGCGTGAATGAACGAACCTGGACCAAGGCCAGTCCGACACTGTTTCTCAATGGACGCTGGCTCACTTCAGTCGATGAGTTGCGGTCGTTGCGTGAAATGAAGGTTGGCACGGCGGCCTGGGTTGGCAATGACTGGGTGGCGATTCTCCTGAACGCCGATGTGCTGCGGGGACTGCCCGACCTGCATCCCGTCACCATGCAGAATCTGATTGAGCACCAGCTCCCGAAAGCCGAGCGGATCGACGTCTCCGGCCATGTCCTCAAGTCCCCCTGGGAACTGCTTGAACAAAACTCATCGCAGTTGACTCTTGACCACACCTCACGCCCCCGCGTGAACGCGCAGGAGTTGAGCGATCCACGCATCGCTGTGCTCGGTGATCCAGATCAGGTCTTCGTCGATGCCAGCGCACGCATCGATCCATTTGTCGTCATCGACGCGCAGCATGGTCCGGTCTGGATTGATGCGGATGCCCGCGTGCAGGCGTTCACGCGACTCGAAGGCCCATGCTACATCGGCCAGCAGACCCAGCTGTTTCGAGCGAACGTGCGAGAAGGCTGCAGTATCGGTCCGGTCTGCCGTGTTGGAGGGGAAATTGAAGAGAGCATTCTGCATAGCCACTCGAACAAGTACCACGATGGCTTTTTGGGCCACAGTTACATCTGCCCGTGGGTCAACCTGGGCGCCAACACGATCAACAGCGATCTGAAGAACGACTATTCGAACGTTCGCGTACTGGTCGACGGCGAGATGATCGACAGTGGCTCCACGAAAGTCGGGTGTTTCATTGGCGACCATACCAAGACCGCGCTGGCCAGTCTCTTTAACACTGGCAGCTTCGTCGGCGTGATGAGCCAGATTTTGCCTGGAGGAGAACTGCTGCCCAAAGTCATTCCCTCGTTCAGCCGCATCTGGCACGGCGAACTGGAACTTCTGCCTGATGGTATCGAATCGAGCCTTGCTGTCGCCCGTATTGCGATGGGCCGCCGCAACCTGGAATTGAAGCCCGCTGCTGAAGCGCT
Source organism: Planctomycetaceae bacterium (assembly GCA_020426515.1). Taxonomy (GTDB): domain Bacteria; phylum Planctomycetota; class Planctomycetia; order Planctomycetales; family Planctomycetaceae; genus JACKHO01. The sequence goes on from JAGQPW010000051.1 coordinate 15,752, forward strand.
ATTGCGGCATACCTATTCACAGACCGAGACAGACCGTCTGAAATGCATTGAACGCTGGCGTGCCAAACGTGGCTGACTTCGACGGCTTGATCCCCTTCGAGCCCCAAGTGAAGAACGCATCCGCCGTGCAGTCCGCACAACCCCAACTGCACCAGAGTTGGAACATCTCGTGTAAGGATTCTGAAACGCCCTGACAGATGTTCCACTGAAGCAACTCCCCATGCTGCCGCATGTTGCAAAACGACCACACCGATAACCGTAAGTGAATCACGGACAACTGCAGGCATCTCGCATTCGAGCGATGAAACACTGGGATTGCCGATCGATCCCGAACTTCTCGCGATAAATCTCACCACGCGGTTTTCGCGGGCACTCGGTTTGCCTGTTCTGGAGACACACCCTTACGCGATCACTCCTGGGTTTGCGCCATGCATCTCCGAACACTTGCCGATACCGCTGCGATCCTTGCCTGGCATGGTACGCCGCCACGCCCCACCCTTGCAGATCAGGTCGACGCCGCCTTGCGACTGGTGGTCGTGAACTCACGGCTGCTGTACGACGCATGGGCCCCCCTCCTGTTTCGATCACGAATCGACGACCCGTCCCGGACTCACAGTCACCTCGCTGAAGAAATCCTGACCTGCGAACTCCTCATGAGCAGTATCGTCGGCTATCTCCAGTCGGCCGGGCCCGGACTGCAACGACAGCGGCAGCTGGCAGAACACGTGTTGCAAACCAACCGCGACTACAGTGAACGCGCCGTCCAGCAGGTCACCGCTTCGGCCAAGGTGCTATCGGAATCATTGCGAATCGAACGGCTGCAGCGACGTTTGCTGAAGTGGAGCAACCGCCTGATACAGCCTCCCTGTGCGTCTCAACATGGACTCGACGCATTGCTGAAGTCAGCCACCAACGACTTGCCCCGGGCTCGCCAACTTCGCAACTGGACAACAATGGCCATGTCGCTGGCGGTCCCAAATCGTGTTTGCACGGACCCTCTGCGGTCGGGACTTCTGCAGGAAATCTGTGGCGGAGCGATCTCGCTGCTGCCTGCTTCGGCCTACCAGGTGCATGGAACCCTCAAGCCACTCGAACAGCGACTGGCCGAACGGCGTGATGATGCGTTTATGCCGACCGCGGAATGCGTTTCTCGACGCTGGTAGACCGTACTGCATAACCCGTCAATCGACGAAGAAGAATTCATTCGACATCAGCAGTGCCTGAGCCAGTTCCGACTGCCCTTCAGGATGAGCCGTCAGATAATCCCCGAGCAGCTTACGCTCCATTTCCGATGCTGACCGGGCATAGACGCGCCGCACCAGGAAATTCACCTGCTCTGCAGGCTCGGTACTGGCACCTTGCATTTTCTCTCCCAGGACCTTCGCTTGATGCTGCACGAAAGGGGCATTGAGCGTATACAAGGTCTGCTGAGGCACGGTCGTGCTGACTCGTTGCGGATTCGAAGAATCCGGGGCCGGGAAATCGAATGTTCGCAGCAACCCGGGCAGATTATTGCGATCGATCAGCGCGTACAGCGCCCGGCGCGTGGCCAGTGGTTCCTTGATGATATCCACAGGACGGCCGCCCATGGTCAGGTCCAGTTGTCCGGCGACCTGCTGCATCATGTCGCGCATGGCTTCGAAATCGAGTCGGCGGCGATTCTGCCGCCAGTAGAGACGATTTTCGGGGTCAACCTCCCGGGCCGCTTCGCGATCCAGACTGCTCTGGCGATACGTGCGAGACAGCAAGATCTCTCGGTGCAGCGCCTTCATCGACCATCCGAACTCATGCACGAATCGCCATGCGAGATGGTCCAGCAGTTCCGGATGCGTGGGCAGAGAACCGCGCGTTCCAAAGTCACTGGGGGTATCAACAATGCCCACACCAAAGTGATGCAACCAGACGCGATTGACCAGCACGCGAGCCGTGAGCGGGTTCTCGGGATCCACGATGGCCTTGGCGAGTTCAAGCCGACCACTTCCCTGTGAATACTTCGAATCCGGAGCGGGGTCCAGAATCTGCGGGGTGCGTCGTGGCACGCGGTCCCCGCGTCGACCATTATTCCCACGAATAAAGATCACCGGCTCGGTCGGCTTCTCCTTGTCCACGAGCGTCATCGCTCGCGGCGGCGCATCATCCGAGGTCACCATCCAGGTCTGGATGTTGGCGTTCAGTTTGCGGATCTGGTCTCGATTGTCGCGTTCGAACAGCGGCGAATTGTGGCCACCGGGAAGATCCGTCAGCGATCCGGGTCCCAGCACCACGCGGCGCAGTTGCTCCGACTGCGGATCGGCGAGGGCTGTCGCATCGGCATTCTGTTCGAGCTGCTTCGTCCACTCCTCCTGCACATCGGCGAGCACTTTACCAAACAGTTTGGCCACATCCCGAACATTCTGCGGAGGCTGCTCCTTGAATGCCTGCAACAAACGAACATTCGACTTCTGGGCAGTTTCTTCCTGATTGATGAGATCGAGAGCCGCCGCAGCGAAGTTCTCTGCTGGCAACACACTCAGTTTGGACCACAGATAGACAGCCGGATCGTTGTCACGCGCGCGGGCACGCAGCGTATCGATCCAGCGCTGCACGGTCCGATCGCGAGGCTGCCCATGGGCATACTCCGGACCGACTCCTTCCGGCATCCGCTTTTCCTTCACAAGCAGTGCCTGAAGATAGTCTGCAGCTCGCTGGCGAGCATGCTCCAATGCCTCGGCATGCGCCTTGTCGCAGTAGTCGTCCAGTTCCTTGCGACGCTTCGCCAGCTCTTCGTTGAACGCCTTATACTGCGGGGCGGAAAGATCGATGTCGCCAACGAGTGGCGGATCTTCCGGTTCCGTGCAACTCGCAAAGACGCCATACAGCGAATAGTAGTCGGCTGTCGGCATCGGATCGTACTTGTGGTCGTGACAACGGGCACAGGCCATCGTCATCCCCATCAGTCCCCGGCACACAAGGTCGATGCGGTCATCAATGATGTCCGGTTCGCGATTCAGGAAACGCGGACCGACAGTCAGGAAACCCATGGCGGCATGCGCGGGATCATTTTCAGGTAATCCCAACTGGTCAGCTGCCAACTGTTCCAGCAGAAAGCGATCGTACGGCTTGTCGGTATTCAGGGCCTCGACGACGTAATCGCGGTAGGTGTAGGCATTGGGATAGAAGCGGTTGTCCGTGAACACATACCCCTTGGTGTCTGCATACCGAGCCACGTCGAGCCAGTGACGCGCCCAGCGCTGACCATATTCGGGGGCGGCCAGCAGTCGGTCCACCAGATCAACATAGGCATTCGGAGATGTGTCATTCACGAAGGCGTCAACTTCCTCTGCCGTCGGCGCCAGACCATGCAGGTCAAACTTCAGTCGACGAAGCAACGTGCGACGATCCGCATCCGGACTGAATGCCAATCCAGCCGCTTCGAGTCGGGCTTCCACAAAGCGGTCGGTCGAGGTGACACAGTCCGCTTCGCGCTGAACCTTGGGAACCGGAGTGTTCTCGACCGGACGATAAGACCAGTGACGCTGCGATGCGGCAACGAAATCGAAGGTTCCGTCCGCCTTGCGCGGGATCACTTCCCCGCCTCCGGCAGTCTCTGCAGCGGAGATTGGCCATACAGCTCCGGTTTCGATCCACTTTCGGAAGACGGCCAGATCCTTATCCGACAGTTTGCCGGCGGGGGGCATCTGCGTGTCGTAGTCGGAATACAGCAGCACTTGCCAGATTCGGCTGTCGTCAACTTTTCCAGCCACAACGAGCGGACCAACCTCGGTGTTCTTGAATACGCCAGCATGCGTATCGAGACGAATCCCCCCCTGCTGCTTCTTCGTTCCGTGACATTCGACGCAGTGCTGAACGAGCAGCGGCCGCACCTGAACTTCAAAGAACTCTTCTTCCGGGGTCATGCCGCTGACAGGCTGAGCAAACAGCCCGGAAATCAGAAACACGACAGACAGCGGGAATTGGGATCGAGCGTGACTCATGGGAAGCCGGAACGATGCTAGGACAACAGGCGGGAGCATTGCGACCGGTCGGATCGCAAGCCGAACAGCGGGGACCTTTATTCTAACGCGGTCCAGCCTCTCGTGTACAAGGCTGTCCTCCGCCTGAGCCAGATTCCCGCCATTCCAACTGTTCAAACGTCCTGTTTCGCGGATTGATCTGTTGAGGTTGGATGGACACCGATATCCTACCATATCCCCCGCAACGACTCAGACAATCCATGGATTTGCACCCCGCCTTTCCCAGCCTGCGCCCCTACACGCCTCCACAGAATGCTGCCTGGCAGCGGCATTTTCTGTTGCGACGGAGGACTGCCGAAGTCGCCGTGACGCCCGCGAATCGAGGCGTCCGCTCGGCGAAGGCGGCACGGGTCGAAGCAGCGCTGTTCGTTGCCAACGGAGCCCTCACCCTCCGCAAGCTGGCGCAATTCGCTCTGCTGGCCGATGTGGAAGAAGCCCGGCAGTTGATCGACGAGTTGAATACGCTGTACGACGAGCAGGGAACGGCCTTCCGTATTGAGCAGGTGGCGACCGGATTCCAGATCCTGACCCGAGCCGAGTATGTCTCGTGGCTCGACCGAATTCACCACCGGCAGGAACGTCAAAAACTCTCGTCTGCAGCCAGTGAAACACTGGCGATCATCGCCTATCGACAGCCTGTGACCCGTGCCGATGTTGAAGCTGTTCGTGGCGTGCAATCGGCGGAAATGATCAAGCAGTTACTCGACCGCGGGCTGGTCCGTGTCGCCGGTGAAGATGACTCACTGGGCCGCCCGTTTTTGTACGGGACCACCAAGACGTTCCTGGAGGCATTTGGACTGCAATCGCTGAGCGAGTTGCCGATGGGAGAAGACCTCCGTCGGGTCGCCCCGGACGACGCTGAAGAAGACATCGTCACGCTGTAAAACGGCCTCGCAACTCTGGCTCATGCAGACTGTGTGGTCTGCCGCAACCGGCGGCGCGTGATCCAGCGGCGATACGTGAACATCGCCAGCAGATTTGGCCGTGCAAACAGAACCCGAGTGAACAGGCCGCGCAGGCCGGAGAAGTGCTCAAACTCGATGTGCTCGCGAACTTCAGTCAGATTTTCAGCCAGCGGCACGAATGTGTGCGTATGTTCCCATTTCGCGACCGGGCCCGAGGCTTGAACATCGGTAAACCCGGTGCCTGACACGTTGCGGTGGACCGCAGTCCACGCGATGGGAACAGGTCCCAGCCACAGTGTAAACCGCGACACAGAGCCTTCGGCGAGCGGTTCCACAGCATGCAGTTGCACGATCGTTGGCGGTGGAGTCAACGTTGTTAGTGCGGACGTATCGCCATGAAATGCCCGCACTGCGTCCAGAGAGGCGGGAACGGTAAACCGAAAGTCAAACACCGGCATACCGTTCCCCCAATCGCTGAAACTTTCCGCGAGCTTACCCTTCGTATTCCGCCAGGAAGCCCATGAATTCGCGGCGGTGGGATTCTTCGTCACCCAAGGCCTGAATACACAGATCCTGAGTCACGTAGTCCACACCATCGCACAGCTTGATGAGCTTGTTGTACTGAGCGATTGCTCCATTCTCGGCGTCGATGACACCCTTAATCACCGCGACGACATCCGTCATCTTTGCGGGTGGCTGCAATCCAGCCTGTCCCGACTTGAACGACGAACTGCCTGGAACGACACCGCCAACAGTCTTGATCCGGCGGGCCAGGTTCTGGGCGTGTCCCAGCTCTGCTGTAATGTCAGCTTCGAGCGACTTTTTGATCTCTTCGGCTCTCACGCCATCCAGGTTGATGGAGCAGGAGATGTAGTTCATCACCGTTTCCATCTCCATCCAGTATGCCACTTTGAGTTCGTCAATGATTTGCTGCGGTACGTCGGCCATAGATTTCTCCTCAATGAGGTTCGGTTTCCGGTTTATAGACCCAGCACTCAGGATATCAAGAGTCGCCAATTCTGTCCCCCGTTGATGACACGAAGGCTCCAATCCAGATTGGCCGATGCAACCCGGGACGTGCGAACTCTCAGCCAGCCGACAATCCCAGTGACTCGCCTGCGCCCATCCACTACACTCCCGAACACTCGCGATCGACCGTGTGTCCGACCCGTGAATTCTGCCCATTTGTTCCCCAGACTACGCAGTTCCGACAATGCCCAAGGACATGGACAAGATCGTCGCTCTTTGCAAGCGACGCGGCTTTATCTTCCAGGACTCTGAGATCTACGGTGGCCTCAACGGTTTCTGGGATTACGGCCCGCTGGGGACGGACCTCAAGCGAAACGTGCGAAACGTGTGGTGGGAGGACATGATCGGTCGGCACGATCCCCTCGATCCCCCCGAAAATGCCCCGGCATCGTTTCATATGGTGGGCGTGGAAACCACGATCATCATGCATCCGCAGGTCTGGAAAGTCAGCGGCCACTACGACCTGTTCGTCGACAAAATGGTCGACTGCAAGGAGTGCAAGGCCCGCTTTCGCGCCGATCACGTGAACGTCGCCGTGCTGGTGGCCAATTTCCCCGATGATCCCTCCGCCGGGAAGCAGGCCATTGCCTGCGAATCCTTCATGCCGGATGCGGCAACGGGCATGGGTTTGTCGAACTCCAAGGCGAAGAAGCTCGATCAGGCTCTGCTCGCCTTTGGCAAGGACAAATCCTCCAAGCCAGTCGGTGATGTGGTGGTGATGTCGTATCTAGACTTCCTGGTCCGGCAGGAGGCCGAAGGTCAGAACCTTAAGGCGAGTTGCCCCACGTGTGGAGGTGAGCTCACTACGCCACGCGATTTCAACCTGATGTTCAAGACCATCATCGGTGCCCTCGGAACCGAGGAAGATGCCGCCTACCTGCGTCCGGAAACGGCTCAGGGGATTTTCGTGAACTTCAAGAATGTGTGCGATTCGTCCCGCGTCAAACTGCCGCTGGGCATCTGCCAGGTCGGCAAGAGCTTCCGCAACGAAATCACGCCGCGGAACTTCACGTTCCGGTCACGTGAATTCGAGCAGATGGAAATCGAGTTCTTCTGCCATCCCAGCGAATCTCCCAAGTGGTACGACTACTGGCGGGCCCGCCGCTATCAGTGGTATCAGGATCTGGGAATCGCCAAAGAGAACCTCATCCTGCGCGAGCACCACAAGGATGAACTGGCCCACTATTCCTGCGGCACGGCGGACATTGAATACGCCTTCCCATTCATGTCGGCTGGCGAGTACGGCGAACTGGAAGGGGTGGCCCATCGCGGCGACTTCGACCTGCGTTCACACATGGAAGGGAAGCTCAAGAACGAAAATGGCGAGCTGGTTGTTGAACTCGATGCCAAGGGACAACCCAGACATCGAGGCAGCGGCAAGGACCTCAGCTACTTTGATGACTCAACCCGCGAGCGGTTTATCCCGCACGTGATTGAGCCTTCCGCCGGAGCCGACCGCGCGACGCTGGCCTTCATCTGCGAAGCCTACGCCGAAGACGAAGCTCCCGATGACAAGGGGAACATGCAGGTCCGTACCCTGATGCGGTTCCACCCGCGTCTGGCCCCGGTCAAAGCCGCAGTGTTCCCACTGGTCAAGAAGGATGGCCAGCCAGAAAAGGCCAAGGAAATCTACCGGGCTCTCAAGAATGCCGGCATCGCCGTGCAATACGATGAGCAGGCCGCCATCGGTAAGCGATATCGCCGCCAGGACGAAATCGGCACCCCCTGGTGTATCACCGTCGACCCCGAAACGATGTCCGAAGGAACCGTCACCATCCGCGACCGCGACTCCCTCGAACAGGTCCGCATCCCCGCCGGAGAAGTCGTGGATGAGATTTCACGACGCCTGCGCGGGTAAGGCTCAACGATAGCACGAGCCCCACCAAGCCCCCTTGCAGACTTCTGCAAGGGGGCTCAATTGTTGAAACGTTGCTGTGTTGCAGCAGTCTCCCCAAGTTCCAGTTGCGGGAATTTCAAGGTGGGGGCCAATTCTCCCGAGCCATTCCTCTTGTCAGGGTGTCCGTCATCTGGGAGAGTTCCGCGCTGCGAGCCGGGTTGACTGTCCGACTCCTCTTTAACGTCTTGACCGAGTACGGCACGTGTGGTCGCTGCGGACATCCCAGCTGGTTATTATCGTCGCAGGCTGCATGGGGATGGCCTATACCCAGCTGACCGCCTGTGCCGCGTCGCTGAAGTACATCCAGTCGCTGGGTGGGAACGGCTTTCACGTCGGTATTTTCAATGCCCTCCCCACCGGCATGCTGTTCATGCAGTTTGTCGCCGCCTACGTCGCCAACCGCCTGAAGTACCGTCGACGCTGGTGGTTCTGGGTGTCCATCACTCAGCGGCTGATGCTGCTCCCCTTTGTGCTGGGGCCGTGGCTGTTGCCCGGCCTGGGAGACCGCTTCTGGTTGTGGGCGTTCCTGCTGGCCTGGGCGATTAACAACGGGCTCACCCATTTCGGGACGCCGCTATGGCTGTCGTGGATGGGCGACTATCTGCCAAAAGAAGGGCTCAATACGTTCTGGGGAATGCGCCACCTGTGGATGCAACTCACAGCAGCGACGGCCCTGCTCGCCAGCGGATTGTTTCTGCTCAATCCTGATTCCGACTTCCAGGCGGGCTATGCCACGCTGGTTGCCGTCGCCACGGCGGTTGGCGTGATCGATATTCTGATGTTCTACAAGGTGAACGAACCTCCCGTGACCCCGCTGCCTCAAGCCGGGTTGTGGGAAGTGCTCAGCGGCCCGTTCCGACATCGCGGATTCCGCTCGTTCATTGGCTTCACCTGTTTCTGGCACATCTCAGCGATGGTGGGTGCCCCGTTTATCAGCCTGTACCTGTTTGAATTCGTCGGAATGAGCCTGTTTCAGGTGCTGCTGCTGTGGACCTTCTCCTGGGTGGGTGGGGCAATCAGTTCGCGATGGCTGGGTCAACTGGCCGAAGCGTACGGAAACCGGCCGGTGCTGATCATCTGCACCACACTGAAATCCATCAACATGATTGCCCTGCTGCTTGTCGGGTCAGGAAGCCCCTGGCGGGCCTTTGTGTTTCTGGCGCCGGTGTTCATGGTCGACATGGCCCTCAACACCGGCATCGCGATTGCCAACAACGGCTACCTGCTTAAGCACTCTCCCGCCGCGAATCGGACGATGTTCATTGCCTCGGGGACGGCCGTCGCCGGACTGGCAGGGGGCATCACATCCATTCTGTGTGGCTGGTTCCTGCTCACCTCGAGCGGTTGGTCGGTTACCATTGCCGGCTACGAACTGGATGGCTTTCGCACGCTGTTCCTGATCAGCCTGCTCATGCGACTTGTGGCTGCCGTCCTCGTCAAACGTGTCCACGAGCCGAACGCCACGCGAACATCACACGTGGTCACGCTGCTGATCGGCGTTGATGTGTCCCGCGTACTCCGATTCCCAGTTGGGCTGTACCGCAAGAGGCAGCCGGAGCCTGCTCCGATGGAGGATGGGGACGCGACGGCACCGGTCTTGGACCAGGCGGACGGGCTGGTGAGCACGGTTCGCCGAGCCGTCTGAGCAAGCGATCTAATCGGCTAAAGCAGTTCGCGAGGAACTTCACCACTGGGGAGCAGGTGCATGGGCCGCCCTGTGTGGTCGATCACCGTGTCATCGGCCCGCAGGCCCAACGCGTGGTACACGATGGCGCAGAAGTCTTCGACGCCCACGGGCCGAGACGTCGGATACTCCGCCTTGTCGCTTGTACTGCCAATCACCTGACCGTGTCGGTAGCCGCCGCCAGCAAGCAGAATGCTTTGAGCCTGCGGCCAGTGATCCCGACCGGCATTGTCGTTGATCCGCGGCGTGCGGCCGAATTCACCAGCTGTGATGACAAGGACATCATCGAGCATGCCACGTTCCGACAGATCTCGAATGAGCGTACCGACGGCGCGATCGTGTCGCACCAGCTTGTCCCGTAGTGCCCGTTCGATGCTCCCGTGATCATCCCAATAACCGGTGTTGAGCGATACGAAACGGACACCTGCTTCAATCAGTCGTCGGGCCAGCAGGGCCTGCTCACCCCAACCGGGACCATAGGCATCGCGAACCGACTGAGGTTCCTGATCGAGATTGAAAGCGTCTCGGGTACGCCCGGTCAACAGGATGTCGACCGCCTGCGACTCCACTTCATCCATATTTGCAAACATCCCGGCGGTATCGACCTGATACCTCAGTTTGTCGAGTCCACGTTGCAGTGCAACACGGTCCAGCAGTCTCTGCGACGACAATCCATCCACCAGAGAAAAGCTCTTGGCATCGCCGGTTGGCAGTCGACCTGCTTCGTTGCCGTAACTGAATTCGCCGGTTCGGAACGGATTGTGTGCCACTCCCAGCCAGGCACCGCCGTGGAAACCAAAGCCGCCGTCGTTCATGTTGACGGAGGCCAGACTTCCCGGTTGCGTGGGGCCCAGCAGTTTGGAAGCCATTGCTCCCATCGACGGTTGACGAGGTACGCGATCGGAACCGTTGGCTCCGGTTCGGCCCGTGAGCATCCAGTGTGCCGCCGCCCAGTGATCGCCGTTGCCATGCGAAAAGCTGCGAATAACGGAGCACTGGTCCATCACCTTGGCATGCTCAGGCATCAGTTCGCACACGGGCAGTCCGGGTAGTGACGAATCCATCTGCTGAAACGGACCTCGATACTCAGACGGTGCCAGAGGCTTCATGTCGAAGGTATCGAGCTGCGATGGCCCACCATGCTGCCAGATGAGAATGACCGACTTCGGAGAAGCAGCGCGAGGCCTGGACTGTTCTGCCCGCAACTGGCTGGCGAGCGAAAGGCCGAACGGAGCCAGTGATCCGATCTGAATCATCTGTCGTCGAGTCAGGCCACGACACAATTGCATTGCGTTCCCAAGGAGATTCAGCATGAAGGTGCCCAGTGGGGGAGCATGTGGTAGGACGTTGGGGAGGGATGCTGAGCGACTTATCGTCCACCCGGCCATTGTGATGTATCGTATCACTCCGGCAACTGTCGACTCAAGAAACGGACCGTCCGTGCAACTTTCGCCGAAACCTGACGATCCCAGGTTCCGGGCAGTTCGGTTATCCGCGGCAGTTCACGCCCCGAACTGGCCTGACGGTCAAGACAGCGGAGTGAAGGGGGCCACTCCCACACGATGACAGTCTGAGATCGCCCCAACTGAACAACCCGCAAAGGCAATCTGTTCGGATTCCGGTGCGTTTTCGACATGAGTGGTGGTGCTGGAATGCCCCGTAGATTGAACTTCTTTTCTCTCCGGCTGGCAGAAAATGCCGTTCTACTTGTCCGGTCGAATCTGCCGGACGTCGATGAACTACATACCGACCTTCATCTGATGAGGTTGTACTGGCATTCGCGTTACTGACGTTCTGGAGGCACTGGTCCATGGCTCGCATCTCATCGCAACTCATGATGTTGTTGCTGACACTGTTCGTGGCAGGATGCGCGACCGAACGGCCCAGGCTCCACGTCGGTTCGTTCAACCGGCCAAAGCCACAGGCAGTGCCCACGCCTTCCGAACGAACAGACGCCTACACACCGAAACCGCTTCCCGCTCCAGGTATCCTGGAAGAGGAAATCCCGGCACCACCATCGGGTGCAAATTTTGAACAGCCGGAAGTCGAGCAGGCTCCCAAACTTCACGCCGCCGAACGACCACCACTGCTGTTGCGACCGATCAACTGGACGTTCTTCTCCAGCGAGCCGCTGGTTACCTTAAAGGCTCCACAGCCAGTCGCCGTAACCGCGCAGAACGTCAGCCAATAATTTCCTGGGCCACGTTGCCAGCCACATCCGTGAGCCGGAAGTCACGCCCCTGGAATCGAAACGTCAGCTCCTCGTGATTCAATCCGAGCAGTTGCAATAGCGTGGCGTGGAAGTCGTTCACGTGCATGGGATTTTCCACGACGTGGAAGCCAATATCATCCGTCCGGCCGTAGGTGGTCCCCCGTTTGACACCACCACCCGCCATCCACACGGTAAACGCGTCCTTGTGATGATCGCGACCGACTTTGTCGCTCGCCCTCCCGGTCTCGGACGCATCCTGAATCATCGGCGTCCGACCGAACTCCGCTCCCCAGACGACGAGTGTCTCATCGAGCATTCCCCGTTGGCGCAGATCTGCAATCAACGCGGCCAGCGGCTGATCCACCTGCTTGCACTTCTTTTCCAGATTCGGAAAGACCTGCGAATGGTGATCCCAGGACTCATCGAACAGCTGTACAAATCGCACACCGCGTTCCACCAGCCGTCGGGCGAGCAGACAATTGTTCGCGAAACTCGTCTTCCCCGGGCTGGTTCCATACATCTCGTGGATGTGCCGGGGCTCTGACTGAATGTCCATCATCTCTGGAACAGCGGACTGCATGCGGTAGGCCAACTCGTACTGGTTGATGCGGCTGGCAATTTCCGGGTCGCCCACATCAGCCAGCTGAATCGAGTTGAGTTGATTGACCCGATCGATAATCCGTCGCCGGTCCCCATCCTGCATGCCGGGCGGATTGGACAGAAACAGTACCGGATCACCAGCGGTACGAAATTCAGTCCCCTGATAAACACTCGGCAGGAACCCACTCCCCCAGAGGCTGTTCCCCGCTCCAGCCACGTTGCCGGTGATCAGAACGACAAAGCCTGGCAGATTTGCATTCTCTGTGCCCAGTCCATAGTTCACCCACGATCCCAGAGACGGCCGACCAAAGCGAGCAAAGCCCGTTTGAAAGAACAGCTGCGCCGGAGCATGATTGAAGTGTTCAGTGTGTAACGACTTGATGATGCACAACTCGTCCGCCACGGATGCCAGATGAGGCAGCAGCTCCGAAAGTTCATTTCCAGATTCACCATGCCGGGCAAACTTGAATTTCGTCCCCAGGAGTGCAGGCTGCTTGCGAATGAATGCCAGCCTCAACCCTTCCCAGAGGTGATCCGGAACCAGCTGACCGTTGAGCCGCTGGAGTTCCGGCTTGTAATCAAACAAATCCAGATGAGACGGTGCCCCGACCAGATGCACGAATATCACATTCTTCGCGCGAGCAGGAATGTGCGGCATCCTGGCAACTAATGGATCACCAGAAATGCCTGCGGCCGGCGAATCCTGGTGCAACAGCGATGCCAGGGCCATCGCGCCAACTCCCGTCCCCATTCGCTGAAACAGATGCCGACGAGACATCGCCTGACGCGCCGCGATTGCTTCACTCGCAAAATACATCTGGCGCAGCCTCCCTGATCAACGAATGAACCTCGACTGATCTTAAGAGCCTACCGCGGGTCAATTCAAGCGGTCGTGACGTACCCCATCAACGCAACAAGCCCCCGGCGACACAACGACGTTCGCCAGGGGCTTGATAGATCACTCTTGAGAGACTGACTACAGATCAGATGATTCGAGCAGTCCGCCCTTATTCCGCATCACCAGATGGCTGTCGATCTTTTGCACCAGATCCAGTGCCACCGAAACCACAATCAACAACCCGGTGCCGCCGTAGAAGCTGGCCACCGCGAAGGAAATATCCATCCCCATGGCGAGCATGGTCGGGATAATGGCAATCAGTGCCAGGAACCCCGCTCCGGCGTAGGTGATTCGAGTCATCACCTGATCAAGATAACGCTCGGTATGTGCACCAGGACGATATCCGGGAACAAAGCTCCCGTAGTCCTTGAGGTTGTCGGCCATGTCCTTCGGATTGAAGGTGATACTGGTCCAGAAGTAACAGAAGAAGTAGATCAGCGCGATGTACGACAGATTGTAAATGAACCCGCGACCACTACCAAACATCGTGTTCAAATCACTGAGGATTGTGAGTTCGGGCCACAGCCGTGAGAGGTAACCGAAAATAAACATCGGGAACATCAGCAAGCTCGACGCGAAGATGATCGGCATCACCCCGGCCTGATTCACTCTCAGCGGCAACGACTGACGCTGTCCACCCATCACCTTGCGGCCACGGACGTGCTTGGCACTCTGAATGGGAATTCGACGTTGAGCCTGAGTGATGGCAATCACACCCAGGACGATGAGCACGAACAACACAGCCAATGGCAACAGACGGTCAATCCCGGCCCCTGTTCCCAGTCCGATACCGTTTCGCAGAGCCGGACGAATCAGTTCGTAACCGGCAACCGGCATGCGGGCCAGGATTCCGGCCATGATCAGCAGACTGATTCCATTTCCGATCCCGTATTCGTCGATCTGTTCACCGATCCACATCAGCAGGATGGTGCCCCCGGTCATGGTGACCGTGGCGACAATCTGATACCAAAGCGTGTTGTAGTCGCTGAGAATCAACCCCGGCCCATCGCCGGCGCCCATGTTGCCCCCAAGCATACGAATCCAGAAATAGCTCTGACCGAGGCAGATCAACACGGTGGCGTAGCGTGTGTACTCGTTGATCTTCTTGCGGCCCGACTCACCTTCCTTCTGCAGTTGTTCGAGTGGCGGATAAACCTGCCCCAACAACTGAAAGATGATCGATGCAGAAATATACGGCATGATTCCCAGGCCGAAGATCGTAGCGTTGCCCAACTGCGACGCCGACAGCATGGCCACAGCTTCCATGACCTGACCGAGCCCCTGCTGCTCAGCCATCTTCTGAAAGGTCTCTGCGAACGTGTGCTGATCAATAATTGGCAGCGGAATCGCAAAGCCCATCCGATAGACGGCAAGCAAAATCAGCGTCAGGAAGATCTTCTGTCGCAATTCAGGAATCGCGAAGATCGTTCTCAGGCGAGCCAACATGAACAACGTCCTTATCGTACACAATCACAAAATCGCGTTGACCAGAAGGCAAACGCGACGTACCCGGAGTTCGCGAAGGATAGAGGAAGTGCGGCGGCGAACCAACTCAAATTGCTTTGTTCGGTCCGAATTCTTCCGAGCTGCACAACCACGTTCCACCAAAAAAATTGGCGGTCGCAAGCGACCGCCAGAATGAACCGTTAAGTCAGCGATCAGCCGATGCGTTCGACTGAGCCGCCTGCCGCCTGAATCTTCTCTTCGGCCCCCTTGGAGAACCGATGGGCATGAACAGTCAGCTTCTTGGTCAATTCCCCGTCACCGAGGATCTTCACCGCGTCAAAGCGGCCCTTCGCCAAGCCCTTCTCACGCAGCGTCACCAGGTCGACGGTGTCACCGTTTTCGAATCGCTCTTCCAACAGGCTCACGTTGATCCCGAGAACGGCATCAGCGAACGCGTTGTTATTGAAGCCCCGCTTCGCCACCACGCGAAACAGCGGCATCTGGCCACCAGCAAAGCCAAGTCGCGATGAATGTCCACGACGGCTGCCGGCACCCTTGTGACCGCGACCGCTGGTCTTGCCATGCCCCGATCCGGGACCGCGTCCAAGCCGCTTGCGCTTCTTGTTCTTCGTTATGCCACGATGTACATCATCAATGATCATTAGACTTCCACTCCACGCAAGCGGGCCACGTCTTCACGCGACCGCAACTTCGACAAGGCGTCAAACGTCGCCTTGACCAGATTCACAGGATTATTCGATCCCCGACTCTTCGTCAGGATGTCTTTCACACCAGCCAGTTCCACCACGTTCCGCACTGTGGCTCCGGCAATCACGCCTGTACCAGGAGCAGCTGGAAGCAACAGAACCTTTGAGGCTCCGTACTGTCCCTCGACCTGATGCGGAATGGTCGTCCCACGCAGCGAGATCGTATGAAGGCGGCGATTGGCCTGTTTGGTGGCCTTCTCGACCGCGGAAGGAACTTCCGTTCCCTTACCGTAGCCATAGCCCACGCGACCGTTCTCATCACCGACGACCACGAGAGCCGCGAAGCTGAAACGGCGTCCACCCTTCACGACGCAGGCACACCGACGAATCTGGACCACACGATCCGAATTCTGTGAAGTAGACGTTTTGGCAGGTTGATTCGACGCCACAAATGTACTCCTTGAGACCCACGCTATTCGGAAGGGTCAACAAAATATTAGAATTCGAGTCCGGCCGCACGGGCTGCCTCAGCGAGAGCGGCGACGCGGCCATGGTACCGATACGCACCACGGTCAAAGCCAACCTGCTTGATCCCTGCTGCCAATGCGCGTTCGGCAATCGCAGTTCCCAAGCGTGTCGCAGCAGCGATGTTCCCGCTGTACTTGCCTGCCCCGCCCAGAGACTTCTCGACCGTGCTCGCCGAGACGATTGTCCGTCCCTGCTCATCGTCGATGATCTGAGCGTAAATGTGATTGTTCGACCGAAAAATTGACAGTCGCAGGCGGCCAGCAGAACGGATCCGATTCCGCACGTGGAACCGACGTCGCTCGCGTTGCTTCGCCAATCGCTTTTGAAGTTTCATGTTCTCTACCAATTCTCAAGCTGCCGGGCAGTAGACCGACAGACTAAATCAGCTACCGAAGGCCTTACCAGCCTTGCGTTTGACCATCTCACCCTGGTACCGAATCCCTTTGCCTTTGTAGGGCTCGGGCGGACGGACCCGCCGAATATTCGCAGCAAACTGTCCACAGGCGTGCTTATCGGCACTTCGCACGATGATCAGCGTCGGGCTACCCAGTTCGCAATCAACACCCTTGGGAACAGGCAACTTGATGATGTTAGCGAAACCGACCTGCAGCGAAAGAACACCGTTGGCGAGAGTTGCCTGATAGCCAACTCCCTGGATTTCCAACTTCTTCTCAAACTGGGTCTGTACGCCCTGCACCATGTTCGCAATGATCGCGCGAGTCAACCCGTGCAACGCACGGTTCTGACGCTGATCATCCGGACGCGTGACCTGGACTTCCTTCGCTTCGGCGTCGAACGTCACACTCATATTGGGATGGTGCGTAAACGAAAGATCCCCCTTGGGACCCTTAACATTGACCACGGCTCCCTGAATGCCGACTTCGACACCAGCTGCGACGGTAATTGGCTTTTTTCCAACCCTAGACATTGCTCATCCCGCTCCCAGGTACGCTGGAGCTCAATTGTTTTCTACCAGACTTCGCACAGCAGTTCGCCGCCAACATTCTCGCGGCGTGCTTCGCGATTGCTCAGCACACCCTTGTTGGTCGACAGAATGCAGATGCCCATTCCCTGCAGCACGTTGGGAGTATCCTTTACTGTCGAGTAAAGGCGACGTCCGGGAGTGCTGACTCGGCGAATGTGCTGAATCACACGCTCGCCAGTCGGGCTGTACTTCAGGTTGACCCGCAGCACGTTCTGCGGCTCCTGTTCCACGATCTCGTAATCCCAGATGTAACCCTCACGCTGCAGCGCCTGCACGATCCCTTCCTTCAACTTGGAAGCGGGAACGTCGACAAATGGCCGTTCGATCAACAGCGCGTTGCGGATCCGCGTGAGCAAATCAGCAATTGGATCGGTCATCATGGAAATTGTCCTCTGGTCCGGTGACTCACAGTCACCGCATTACACGTTGCAATGTGTGTCTAAAACTTGCCTACCAACTCGCCTTGCGTGCACCCGGGACCAATCCCCGCAGGCACAGATCGCGAAAACAAATACGGCAGCACTTGAACTTGCGATACACCGCCCGCGGCCGTCCGCAAAGCTGACACCGATTCTCGGCGCGGCTGCTGAACTTGGGCGTACGCTTCGCCTTCGCGACTTTGGATTTACTGGCCATCGTGTCTCTCTACCTTGTCTCGCCTGACTTCTATTGCTCTTTACGGAACGGCATTCCGAACTCGGTCAACAGCATACGACCTTCATCGTCGTTGCGGGCTGTCGTGACCATGGCGATGTTCATCCCCTGGATGTTCTTCACCTTGTCGGGATTGATTTCCGGAAACACGACCTGTTCAGTAATTCCCACGCTGTAGTTCCCGTTCCCGTCAAACGCCTTGCTGCTGATTCCACGGAAGTCCCGAACTCGTGGGAACACCAAGGTAATCAGGCGATCGAGGAACTCATACATCCGAGCCCCGCGGAGGGTGACGCAACAACCAATCTTCATTCCTTCACGAAGCTTGAACTGCGCGATGGAATTCCGGGCGACACGCAAGGACGGCTTCTGACCAGAGAGCATCATGAGGTGCTCTGCCACTTCGTCCAGAATCTTGCTGTCCTGGATGGCTTTGCCAACACCCATGCTGATCACGATCTTTTCCAGACGTGGCAGCGAATGCGGATTCGACCGACCCAGCTTTTCAGCCAGTCGTGGAGCGATCTCCGAGCGATATTTTTCGTGTAACCGGGCCATGCCCCACCAACCAATAAAGAAGACAACGTTCAGAATCGCCGGAAACTACTTACCGGCATATCGGGCACGTGGCGGGCTGATCTGCCCGGCCGACTTCCCACACTTGCGGCAAAACCGCTCCTTGGCACCTTCGGCCGTGTAACGCACGCCGAGCCGGACACCGCTGTTGCAGCTGCTGCAGAAATATTGAATGTTCGACGACTGGATGGCTTTTTCCATCCGCAACCGTCCACCCTGCGGGCTCTTCGGGTGTCCGCGCTTCACGTGCTTGTACACGAGATTCACGCCTTCGATGACCACCTTCTGGCCACCGTCGATCACCTGCTGAACCAGTTTCGGGATGTCCGAGCGATCGTCGCCAGCAACGACAACCACCATATCCCCACGTTTGATCTTCATTTTCAACCTGCCGGATTCGCAAAACCGCGAAGTGTATCGATGTTCGCCTTGAATTGCACGTCAGTGGCTACACGACTTCGGAAGCCAGACTCACAATTTTCATAAACCGCTTGTCACGCAGTTCCCGGGCCACGGCACCGAAAATACGAGTCCCGCGAGGAGTGCCATCGGGATCGACCAGAACAATGGCGTTGCTGTCGAATCGCACGTAGCTGCCGTCCTCACGACGCACGGCCTTACGTGTTCGCACGATCACTCCGCGAGTGACCTTCCCCTTTTTGAAGGGTTCGGGAGCTCCGGCGATCGCCTTCTGAATGCTGACGACCACAATGTCACCCAGCGTCGCAAATCGACGCTTGGTACCGCCCAGGACGCGAATGCAGCGGACCGACTTCGCGCCGGTATTGTCCGCAACGTCCAAAATTGTCTGCATCTGAATCATGGTGACGACCTGATATCTAACTGTTTCGCCAGTAAGTCAATTACTGTGCGGCATTTCCTTCGGCGGCGGCTTTGGCTTCCTGCTGGTCTTCGCGAATCAGCTGAGCGGCAACTTCATCGCTGCTCTGCACGACTCTCACCAGCTCCCAGCGCTTCGTCTTTGAGTGGGGTCGGCTTTCGACGATCTCCACTGTATCCCCCACCTTGGAGGTGTTCTCTTCGTCATGCACGTAGCAGATCGTCCGCCCGCGCACGATCTTCTTGTAGACCGGGTGCTGGAACAACCGCTGCACATCAACGCGCCGGGTCTTCGAATTTCGGTCGCTTGTCACAACACCAACGAGGGTCTTCCGCATGGCCTTACTACCTTGAATCTCTTGGATGGTTCACCAGGCTACTGAACAGCCGGTTGCCGCTCACTTTGAATCGTTTTAATCCGCGCGATGTTGCGACGGAGCCGTTTGATATTACTGGGAGAATCGAGCTTCTCTGTAGAAGCACGAAACCGCAGATCAAACAGATCGCGCTGCGTCTGCTGCAACTCGGCGGCGAGCTGCTCATCGCTCATTTCGCGAAACTCGGTGGCCTTTGACATGATGGACTAACTCAGTGCCAGTGGATGCAAATTGGATTAACTGCCTGGACGGCGCTCAACGAGCCGAACCTTGACAGGCAGCTTGTGCGAGACACGATTGAAGCAGTCAACTGCTGCGTCTTTCGTACCGCCCTGAATTTCAAACAACACAGTGCCGGGCTTCACCACGGCAACCCAGTGATCAGGCTCCCCCTTACCCTTACCCATACGGGTTTCGAGCGGGCGCGCCGTTACTGGCTTGTCTGGGAAAATCCGAATGTAGAGTTTCGCACCGGTACCGCGAATGTACTGGTTAGCTGCGATTCGGCACGCTTCGATTGTCGTAGCACTTACGTGCCCGGCATCAACCGATTGCAGTCCGAAGTGAAGGGTTCTGGCGAGTTCGCTCTGCCCGGCCTGCTTAAGATCCGCATTGCCGAGCGCAAGGCTCAGCCTGCCAAGA
>JAGQPW010000520.1 GCA_020426515.1 Planctomycetaceae bacterium
ATTAAACCCGCCGTAGCCGTACAGCAGTGTGGGGTTGTTTCCGTCCAGCTTCAGCCCCCGCCGGTGAGCAATAAACATCGGCACGCGGGTGCCGTCGCGGCTGGTGTAGAACTCCTGCTTCACCTCGTAGTCGTCGGGGTTGAATGCGACTTCCGCGCGGCGAATCCGCTGGCTTTCACCGGTCAGCAGGTCGTAGCGGTAAATTTCCGGCGGCGTGGCGAAGCTGGAAAACGAGTAGAACGTTTCGGTCTGCGTCTGCCGGCCGGAGAAACCACCCGCCGTGCCAATGCCCGGCAGATCGACCGTTCGCAGTGGCGTCCCGTCCAGCCGGAATGTGCGCACTTCACTGCGGGCATCCCGCAGGTAGCGGGCGACAAACTGCCCGCCAATCAGGCTGACGCCGGTCAGCGTATCGTCGGACTGCGGAATGATCTCCCGCCAGTGCTCCCGCCCGGGCTGTCGCAGGTCAATCGCGATGACCCGTTTCCGCGGGGCTTCCACATCGGTGCG
>JAGQPW010000521.1 GCA_020426515.1 Planctomycetaceae bacterium
AGCAGTCCGGCGTACACAAGTGCCAGGATGGTCGGCATCGTGAGCGTGACCTTCGGCATTGTCTCGAAGGCCAGACTGCAGGCGAGAAACATCACCGTGCCGATGATGTCGTGCCACAGAATCAGTGCCCCGGGAGACGCATCTTTCACGGCATGTTTGGTGTACACGATCTTAATTCCCAGGAAGAAACCACTGAGTGCGAGCACGCAGTCTCCAAACAAGGTCACACGATCGACCGACGTCGGGCTGGCCTTGTTGTCCAGCAGCAGCAGGGCTGACCCCGCAGCAGCCAGGAGCAGGCCGCCACTTTGCCACCACTGCAGTCGAATCGACCGGGCGATGAACTGCTCGTAGATCGCCACCCAGAAGATGAAGCTGTTCACGAACAGCGTGGCGTGCGATGCCGTGGACGCAGCCAGCCCTATGTTGAACGTGGAGATCTGCAGGAACAGCAGCAACCCGAGGATCAGAGCGTTCCGCCAGTCCCTGCGGCGAGGCAGCCAGAGCGA
>JAGQPW010000522.1 GCA_020426515.1 Planctomycetaceae bacterium
AAGGTCGGGCTCGCTATCCGATTCTGGTTCGAGTGCCCTCGGAATGGCGCGAAAGCCTGTCTCTGCTGGAACAGCTTCCGGTCGCCGAAGCAGGTGGCAAAACCATCCCGCTGAAAGAACTGGCCGAAATCGCCATCGAAGAAACGCCGCCATCCATCGAACACGAAGCGAATCGCCGCCGGACGTTTGTTTCTGCCAATGTCCGAGGCCGCGACGTGGCTTCCTTTGTTGCGGATGCTCAGCGCACGGTTGGCGAACGCGTGGACCTGCCCGCTGGTTACGAAATTCGCTGGGGCGGCGACTTCGAAAACCTGCAGTCGGCCAGTCTGCGTCTGGCCATCATTATGCCCATCGTGCTGGTCATCATTCTGCTGCTGCTGCACGCCAGTCTGGGATCGGTTCGTCTGGCACTGCTGATCTTTCTGGCTGTCCCGATGGCCGCCTCCGGTGGAATTATTGCTCTGTATCTTCGCGAAATGCCGTTCAGTATTTCAGCGGGCGTTGGGTTT
>JAGQPW010000523.1 GCA_020426515.1 Planctomycetaceae bacterium
AAGCTGAAGAAGCGGCTGCTGGAGATGGCCGGGCACCTGATCCGCATAGCTGCCGAGCGCCAGATGCGTGGCGCGCCGACGCTCACACCACCAGACGGGCTCTACGGCGAGTTTGCCGCACGCTTCCCCTATGACGAGACCGATGACCAGCAGAACGCCATTGATGCCGTCGTCGACGATCTGGCGACCGGACGTCCGATGGACCGGCTGATCTGCGGCGATGTCGGCTTCGGCAAGACCGAGGTAGCGCTGCGTGCGGCCTTCATCGCCGCGATGGAAGGCTTCCAGGTCGCCGTGGTGGTGCCGACCACCTTGCTGGCGCGACAGCATTTCAAGACCTTCTCGCAGCGTTTCGCCGGCCTGCCGGTCAAGGTCCGCCAGGCCTCGCGGCTGGTCGGCTCCAAGGAGCTGGCGGAGACCAAGAAGGGTATCGCAGACGGCACGGTCGACATCGTCGTCTGCGGAGACCAAGAAGGGTATCGCAGACGGCACGGTCGACATCGTCGTC
>JAGQPW010000524.1 GCA_020426515.1 Planctomycetaceae bacterium
ATCCACCTCCCTGAGTGCTTCCGCCCCGTTGGCCGGGTCCATTTGATAGGACTTGCGGTCTCCCTGCTGCGGGGCGCTTTCGGCGGCATCGCGAAATGGTCCATAAAATCCGGAGGCGTACTTCGCCGCGTAGCTCATGATCGGGATATGCGGAAAACCGGCATCATCCAGTCCGCGTCGCAGTGCTTGAATCATGCCATCCATCATGCCGCTGGGAGCAATCAGGTCGGCGCCAGCCTGAGCATGGCTGACTGCTTCCTTGACCAGCAGATCGAGTGTTGCGTCGTTATCGACATCCATTCGACCGGCATGGTGCGTTAAGACTCCGCAATGACCATGATCGGTGAACTCGCAGAAGCAGACATCGGTCATCACGAGCAGGCGTGATGACTCCGCCTGAATTGCACGGACTGCTTCCTGGACGATGCCATGCGCGCACCACGCACCGCTCCCTTGAGCATCTTTCTGCTCGGGAATTCCGAACAGGATGACTGCGGGAATACCGGCT
>JAGQPW010000525.1 GCA_020426515.1 Planctomycetaceae bacterium
AGCCGTTCAGGTGGCTGCCGCAGAAATGAGAGGCGCGTAACATGGATACTGGCCAGAGCAAGCGCGAATTCCGCTATGTGGGCACCCGCCCGAACCGCCCCGATGGGGTCGACAAGGTCACGGGCCGCGCCCAGTACGGCGCGGATATGACGGCGCCGGGAATGCTGACGGGCGCGATCCTGCGCTCTCCGCACGCCCATGCCCGCATCAAATCCATCGACACCTCGGCGGCAGAAGCCATTCCCGGGGTTCGCGCCGTGATCACCGGCGCCGATTTCGTCCGCCTCGACGACGAATTCGTTCGCGATGTGCAAGAGAACTGCATGGCGCGGGAAACAGCCCTTTATGACGGCCACGCCGTTGCCGCCGTCGCCGCGACCACGCCGGCGATTGCCAAAGCCGCGTTGGCCAAGATCGTCGTCGAGTACGAAGCGCTGCCGCATGTGACCGATGTCGATGCGGCGATGAAAACCGACGCTCCCGTGGTATTGACCGGGCGGGCGCTGG
>JAGQPW010000526.1 GCA_020426515.1 Planctomycetaceae bacterium
GCTGCTGTGTCTGGCGAATTTGCATGTACCGGAATGCGACATTCGGGGCAGAAGACCTGACCCAGGCGGACCAGTAACATTCGCAGATAGTCAAGGATCTCGGTGCGCGTTCCGACTGTTGACCGGCTGCCGGCACGGCGCTGGTTCTGGCGAATCGCGATGGCCGGAGGAATGCCGTCAATGCGATCTGCCGCCGGTCGTTCGATGCGATCCAGAAACTGGCGTGCCGACGCAGAGAACGTTTCGATGTAACGCCGCTGTCCTTCCGCGAACAACGTGTCAAACGCCAGACTGCTTTTGCCGGAACCACTCACACCGCAGATCACCGTCAGTGCGTTCCGACGAATCCGGACATTCACGTCGCGCAGATTGTGAACTCGAACTCCCTCAAGTTCGATATGCGAGATCGTCATGAAGTAACTTCAATGATCGCCTTGATGACCCCGGTTTCCGGTCTGGTGAAGGAATCGAACTGGTCAATCATCTGATCGATCGGCGTGCGATGA
>JAGQPW010000527.1 GCA_020426515.1 Planctomycetaceae bacterium
TCGCCTTCGAAGACATCCGCTACTTCGCCAAAGAAGTCCTCAAACACCGCACCCTGCTCAACTACGACGGCCAGGCTGAGAATATTGATGTTGGTGAACTGATCGCCGAATGCACGGTGCGGTTGCCGGAGCAGGTGAGCGGGTAGGGGGAAGGGCCACAGCTGGGTGGCGGGTGCGCCCCGCGACAGCGGAAGCACCCGAGCATCGGGATGATGGATCGGGGGCGTGATGCATTCCCGCCTACAGTTCCGGTAGGTCCGGTTCCACCGGACGCCACAGAGTGGTCCCGGCATCGCTCGTCCGGTAAAACCGGACCTACTCAACTCACCCCGGCCCTCTCCCCCACAATCGAGCTGTCACCCAAGTTGACATCAATTGTGCGGGAGAGGGGGAGTGTTTGTTGAGCTTCCTGACTCAGCTTCCAGCCTAATCCTTCACGCACTGCGTCCAGCGCAGGACCGGGTTGCGGGCGGCGGCGACTTCGTCGGGGCGGCGGATGGGGGTG
>JAGQPW010000528.1 GCA_020426515.1 Planctomycetaceae bacterium
CGGAATTGCCGAGCTGAAGCAGGCCATCTGCTCCCGCTATCTGCAGGACCACGGCCTGGAATACTCGCCCTCGCAGGTGGTGGTTTCCAACGGAGCCAAACACTCGATTCACAACGTGCTGACGGCCCTGTGCGGCCCCGGCGATGAAGTCATCATCCCTACGCCGTACTGGGTCAGCTACAGCGCGCTGGTCGAACTGACCGGGGCCACGCCGGTTGAAGTGGAAACCACGCAGGACAGCGGTTTCTGCCTCAGTGCCGAGCAGTTTTCCGCGGCGATCACTCCCCGCACCCGCCTGCTGATGCTCAACAACCCGTGCAACCCCACGGGCGGCGCATACCCGGTGGAAACCCTCGAAGCTCTGGCGAAGGTGGCGGTGGAACGGGACATTCCGGTCCTGTCCGACGAGATCTACGAGAAGCTGATCTACGAGGGTTCGACCTTCCGCAGTTTTGCCACCTTCGGCGAGGAAGTGGCAAAGCGGACGATCATCGTCAGCGGG
>JAGQPW010000529.1 GCA_020426515.1 Planctomycetaceae bacterium
CCTGCAAGACCGCACGCCGCGTATGGAAGCCTGCCGTGCTTAAGTAGACTGGAAGATGCTGCTGCGTCATCCGTGTCGCCAGGAATCGGCAGAGATGCGACTTGCCACTACCAGCCGGTCCCACGAGCAGCAGGATCGACTGCCCCTGCTGCAGTCCCCGCTCCAACTGCTGCATCGCCTTGTCGAAGGGGCCGATCCGCAGGAACGACTCCACCGGCGCGACAGGCGCGAACGGGCGGCGATTAAGATGGAAGAACTCTTCGTACACCAAATCACCTCATCCTTGAGGGAGACTCGAGTGGTTGACCTGCACGCTGCA
This sequence comes from Planctomycetaceae bacterium, assembly GCA_020426515.1. Lineage (GTDB taxonomy): Bacteria > Planctomycetota > Planctomycetia > Planctomycetales > Planctomycetaceae > JACKHO01. The sequence continues at coordinate 320 of JAGQPW010000529.1, forward strand.
GGGACACGGCGGTGAGCTTCAGTCTGATCGTACACTCCCGTCCCGCACGTTCAGTAAATTGGCCGACTCCGACACGACCGTTACACGTCGACCGGCCATGGCAGCGAACAGTGGAACTGTTCCGATTGTGCCACCTGCAGCGAATGCGGCGGTCCCGTTGAGCCTCCCGATTTCAGTTCGCT
>JAGQPW010000052.1:0-20319 GCA_020426515.1 Planctomycetaceae bacterium
GAAGTGGCTTACTACCAGAGTCTGGTGGACTACAACAAGGCGCTTGCGAACCTGCAGTTCCGCAAGGGAGTGCTGCTGGAGCACAACAACATTTACCTGGCCGAAGGGGGCTGGCTGCCTGAAGCATACGAACATGCGAATCGGCAGGGCGAAGCCCGGGCTCATGCCTTCTCCAACGAAATGCTGGAGGCCATTCCAGAACCGTTCGCAGCGGATGCTCCGGTCGATGGGGTGTACTTCACCAATCCGGCTGCTGTTCGAGAACCACAACCGGTTGCGGGTGAAGCTCTACTGGAACCTGCCGAAGATCCTAAGCCGGAACCCGCAGCGACGCCTGCCGCCCCGGTGCCTCCGCAGGAGTAAGTGTTGCCGCCCATGTGCGAGTTATCGTGGCACGGCGGGACGTGCGGCGTTCGGACTGATCGGCACCGGACTGGATGGTCGCGGAAGAGGTCGACGCTGGCCGTTGTCGATCGTCTGCATGAAACCCTGGAAGGCGTTGTCCAATAGCGGAATGCGTGGCTGCACCAGCGGAATGGGACTGGAAACCGTTCCAATGACCTGAATGCGGACCCAGTTGCTGCCGAATTTTTCGATTAGCGGTCGTAGAATGGGAACGCGGTTCGACGCTTTGGTATAGAAGTCGAGGGCCAGGTTGGACTGCTGCGGCCCGGCATAGCCGACGACGCCTCGCCCCTTGAGGTTGAGTGTATCGCCGACAAGTTCGATGCTGGAGAAGTCGATCAGGCCTTCGTGCAGGCTGAATTCGCCGAACCCGTAGTTAAAGGCCGTGTCGTCAGGCTGCCGGAAATTGATGAACGCAAAGATCTGCGCGAAGACGGGAAGCTCGTAGAGTTGCGCTGGCGTAATCTGGACCCAGCCTTCTCCCAGTGTGCTCGTGGCCTGCGTGCCAATGCCGGTCAGCAGAACTTCGCCATTCACCTTGCCGGAGAGTCGATTGGCCTGGAGTCTGTTGTGCTTCGCCCATTCGCCCAGTTCGGCGTCTTCCACTTTGACATCGACCCGGTATTGCGTGCGCGATTCATCGCCGGGAACCAGCTGAACTACCGAAAGAACGCCCAGTCGCCCGCCGAAAATTTCGGCCGCCAGCTTGCGATTGCGATAGATGTTCAACTCATCAAACGGATTGCCCTCCTCTTGTCCCTTTGAGCCCAGCAGGATTTCATTGCCATCCATGCGGAAAGGGCCCTTGACGTTTTTGAGCGGCATGTCGAGGACGGTGGCCTGATCGAGTTCGACGTAACCGTCCAGTGTGACCCGCTTCCCATTCCAGCTGCCGTTCACAAGCTTTACTGCCCCGGAAACATCCTGAAGTGGAATTCCAGCCACCAGATTGTTGTGCTGCAGCCCGATTACGGCGTTCCATTGCGCGGTGACCAGTTCGGGGGTGGCCCAGCCTTTCAAATCCAGACCGAGCTGCAGGTCGATCGTTCCCTGAACATCGAGGGTTTGCAGCACCTCGGCGAGTGATTCGGGGAGCGCCCGGCGGACTTCGTCGCGCGGAGACAGTTTGACAATCTGCAGAGAACCCAGGTGCAGGTGCCAGGGCTGCTCTTTGGAGATGTCGGTTTCGATGTAAGCGTTCGCTCCATTTCGCGTGCCGTCGACATGCATGTAGGTGTCGCCATGCCAGCCGTGCAGCGAGTGAATGGTCAGGCGGTTGTCGACCCATTCGAGTGCTCCGGCGATGTTCTCCCAACTGAATGGCAGGACCTTGGGCTTCATTCGCCCGTCTTTCCATTGCATGCCAAACAACGAAACGATGGCATTCCCACCGGGGACCCAGCCGACTTCGACGCGATTGACATCCACATTGCCCAGCAGTCCGTAGTCGGTCCAGATCGTTTCCAGCGACGGATTGGCGGTGGTGGTCGCCCGACGCAAGTCGCCATCAATGGGGACATCCATCAGTTCCAGCTGCAGGGCCAACAGTCCGGGAGCTGTGTCCTGATCGAAAATTCCATGCCCTCGGACGAGTGCTTCACCATGCCGACCTTCAAGGTCGGTCAACATCCAGGCCTTGCGTTTGAGTGCATCGTAGGTGACCCGACCAGACACGCTGGTAAGGGGCCACGGAAAGCGGACGAAATTCAAGGAGCCTTCATGCAATGTCAGGTCGAGCTGCATGAGAATCTTCGGGTCTTGTTCTCCACGTTTTACGAAGTTTGCCGTCGCGTCGACGCGGCCATGAAGGTCCAGAGCCTTCACTGTATCCAGAGCACCTTCCAGATTGGGCGGGCTGAGCGCGGCATGGACGCGGTCGTCGATGGGGACGCCGTTGGCTTTGACAGTCAGATTGGCCTGCGTGCGGGGGCCATCGGGAATGATGAACCCTGTGAGAGACACCGGTGTTTCACCCGCCTCGCCCTGAATATTGATGTGAAAGGCGGGGCCTTCCTGGCGGATGTCTCCCTTGGCGTGATGCACGGGGTAGGGAAACATGGCGTGGATTGCCGAGCAGTCAATTGCTGTGAACTTTCGCAGTGTGACGACGGGACTGGAGTCCGCTTCGTGGACCACGCCGACATCAACATCGAACAGTCCGGCCGGTTGAACCAGGTCGTACAGTTTGAGCAGACCGGGAGGAAGGAACTGCCGGATGCGGCGATCCATTTTCAGTTGAGTTGCACGCAGTACAAACTCCTTGCGCCAGCCATTCGTGTCGCGAGTCAGAGCGCCGTCGACAAACAGGCGGCTTTCCCCATTGGCTGCGGTCAATTGCTTGATAATCAGTTGCGAAGGGGTGAACTCAATTCGCGTGGACAGGTCCAGCAGTGGCACGGGGAGGATCGCTTCGGACAATTGCCCGCGCTGAATATCTGCGGTCAGGGCGTAGTCGAGTTGCTGGCCCTTCCCTTTCTGTCCAATGTGGAAATCAATTTCGGCATCGGCCCGCAGTGCCGGAACGGCGGAACTGGTGGGCGCGGCGTCGGTGAATTGGGACGGACGTTCATGGCTCAGGCCTGCGAATCGATATGGCTCGTGCGTTACGGGAGCAACGTTCTCGGAAGCGGTTGGAGTGATGCCCAGCCGGGCGAGCTGGTGTTCCCCTCCGGGAACGAAGCTCGCAATTTGTGAGAGCAGCTGATCGCGAATCTGGAGTGTTTGCGTTGAGCCGCTCAGATTCCATTCACCGGTGTTGGCGTCCACGAGTCCATTGGCCTGCAAGCGGCCCAGTCCGTCGATGGTCAGGTTGACCTGCCCCTGATAGCGGCGAAAGGCGGCCGGGAGGAGTTTGGCGTCAATGCGTTCACTGCGAAACTCGGTCACCGGGGCGTTGTCGGCCTGTTGAATGCCAACGACAACGGCTCCATTTTCAATTGTCAACGGAGGGGAAACGCCACTGGTGGACTGTGGAAAATCGTGACCTTCCCAGTTCCAGCGGCCATCGGGGCCGCGAAAGGCAATGACTTGCGGTTCTCGGATCAGTACGTGTCGAACGACGATACGCTGCTCGGCATGCAGCAGGTCACGATCGAGATCGACCTGGAGCATACCTATCCGAAGGATATCCGCGCGTGCGTTGACACCACGTGGTCGCACACGCACTTGTTTCAGCTGCACATAGCCCTGCGAATCGAAGACAAGGTCTTCAAAATCGCACTGCCAGTCCGGTGCCAGTTCCTCGAGTTTCTGACGCACGGTTCGCTCAATGATGGCATTGGCATTGGTCAGAAACTGCGAAGCGTAATAGCCCCCTGCAATGATGGCTCCCATCGAGAGAACGACCATCCAGATGATTGTGGCTCGCGCATTTTTCCAGGTCATGCTGTGGGCACCTCCTGGACTGAGGTGCTTTGAGTACGATCAGGCCACCAGTGCAGCAATCCGGCCGCGGAGAGCACCATCAGTGGATACTCGGCTGGCAATCGATAGCGGAGCGAACTGACGAAGATGCAGTGCAGTGCCGAGAAATACAGAATCGGCCCCAGCGTGATCAACAGCATCAGCAGATTGCGGCGTTCATTGAGCAGGCCGACAGCGGCCAGCAGCATCAATGGAATAAAGGCGATACTGGTCGCGATGCGAGCGGGCCAGTTATCGAACTGAGCCGCGTTTGGCCAGGGTTTCCAGTAGCGAATCAGCTTCGCCCAGGCGAGTTGCAGAGAGTGTCCGGGATGTGAGAGTGCGTAGTCCTTCGCGGCCTGGCGGTAGTGTTGGTCGACTTCGTATTCGCTCATCGTCGCGAGCAGATTGTCGCGATCGAAGAATTCCATGTTGCTGTCGCCGGTGGCGCTTGGATTGAGGCCATCGTACAGGCTGGGGCCCATCCAAAAGGTGGTCAGTGTAAAGTGCCCCGTCGCCCGGTGATTGCGGAGACCCCAGGGAAGCAGGGTAAGAACCATCGAAAGTACGACCAGCAGGGCCGCGACTGCGGCTTGCCGACGATGAGAGGCCAGGCCGATCAGGGCCAGGCTGAAGACTGGAACGGCGAGAATCCAGCTCGGTTTCAGGTAGACGGCCAGTGCCGATGTGACTCCAGTTCCGATGGCCCAGCCGATCCATGTTGAGCGAGAGAATGATGCGGCTGGCTGTAGTTCCTTCACAACTCGGACGCCACAGTACAAGCACCCGAGCAATGCTACCGCGAAGGATGATTCGCTGAGCAGGACCGGGGTAAAGGCGACGAACACGGGGGAGATGGCGGTGAAAGCCGCAGCAATCAACCCTGCCCGTTCGCTCTTCAATTCTCGACCGAGCAGAAAATTCAGATAGATGCCCGCACTGCACAGACACGCGAGGAGCAGCCGGGCCGGCAATTTGTGGTCACCAAACAGGCGAATGGAAAGGGCCAGCAGTGCCGGGAATCCAGGCATCCGCAAGACTTTGCGTGGCGGAGTGTAAATTGCGTACGGTTCGCCGTTGGCAATGCTCCGCGCCAGTTCCCAGTATCCGCTGGCGTCTCCTTCGATCAGAAATTCACGGTGCCAGCGATGGTCGAGTTGATACTGCAGCCCGCAGGCTGCGACGCAGCGCAGCCCCAATCCAAGCAGCAGTATCCACCCCAACCAGCGATGCACCCGAACCTCATGCTGCGCGGAGTTGAACCGGCGTTGATGCTCCGGTGAGTCGTTCCCGGTATCCATTCACATGCTGAGCTTCCAGCCGAGCCAAGCCTTCGGACAGCAGCGGCATGGCGACGCACAGAGCCTTGCGGATCTTCTTCGTCTGCAACGAACATTCTCCTGCTCCAAAGCCGTGAGCAGCTTCGTTGAGGGTGGTTTCGCGACGAAGTGCCAGCCAAGGTCGATCGAACTGATCAGCCAGGCGCTGGGCGAACTTCAGCGGACTGACACGTTCGGCACCGCCCACATGGAACGTCCCTTCCAGATTTTCCTGGTGGGCCCGATCGAGAATCTCGGCCAAATCGGTGGCCAGAATGGGAGTGGAGTGGCGAATGTGGTCCTGCGAAACAATTCGCCGGGCCTCAATTTCGGCCAGCATTGTTTCGACCCAGCCGGATCGCTTGTGATTGGGGGACCAGCCGAACACATTGGTGCGAATGATCATGGCCTCGGGGGAGATTTCCCGCACCTGATCTTCAGCGGCACGAATCGTAATGGCCTGCAGGGAATGGCACAGGCCGGGGCTGTCTTCTTCGTGAAACATCCAGGGGCCGGTGAAGACGGAGTCCGACGAGATCATGCTGAAGCGGGAGCCTGCCTGGCGGGCAAGTGTCGACCATTCGCGGACGTCTTCAACGATGGAGTCGGTGATGAGTGGCTTGGAGCGTGGGTCCCAGGCGGAACGGGCCGCTGGACCGCAGTGGATCACCCAGTCTGGACGAACATTGGCAGTGATCTGATGAGGAGCATCGGCGGGATCGAGCGCCGTGCAGTTTGCGATATCGTATCGATAACCGGAAGACCAGGTTGAAACGCGGTATCGCTCTGCGAGCGATGCGGCGATGTTGGCCCCGACAACCGTGTCCACCCCGACGACGAGAAGACTCTCCACGCTGTGCCTCCATGCCTGTGCGTGTAATTGATCGTTTGAGTCGTTGATTGTTGCGACTGTCCAGTTGCCTGCCGACAGCCACCCAACCCGCGAACGGAGAGGCAGTATATGCACGGCTTTCGAAACCCGCCAAGAGCAATCGGCGGAGATTGCCGGTGATGTTTGTCGCTGGGTTCGAGTGCTGGTCAGATGTTTCCATGTCAGCGAGTGGTGGCAGGGATCCCGCTGAGTCACACGAATCCATCCACGGAAGTTCGAGGGCAGAAACGGACTGGCGAAGACGTAATGATGCGAGGCATGGGACAGACGTTCCGTTGCGTTTTTCTGTCTTTGCGAGGATTCATTTGCACCCGTTCGAGACGCTCTCTTGGCATCGGTCTTGTTGCCCTACGCGGAACCCGCGTAAAGTATTCCGTGAAGAATTGCTCGTCAGAAATGGAGTTTGTCGATGCCGCGGCTGCTGCTTCTCGTCTGCCTGTTGTTGATCTGGGCTGATCGTACTCATGCGCAGGGACGTGATCTGTTCGCGGAAACTCGGGCCCGAATGGTGTCTGAGCACATTGCCGCCGAGGGAGTGACGAACGCCCGTGTGCTGGAGTCGATGCGGACAGTGCCCCGTCACCTGTTTGTTCGTCCGGATCTGCGAAAGTACGCCTATCTGGATCAGGCGCTGGACATTGGCTTTAAGCAGACGATTTCCCCGCCATTTATTGTCGCGTATATGACAGAGATGCTGGAACCGCAGCCGACCGATCGCGTGCTGGAGATTGGGACGGGGAGTGGTTATCAGGCAGCGGTCCTGTCGTCACTGGTGCAGGATGTGTACACCATTGAGATTGTGGAGCCGCTGGGGAAGCGGAGCGGCGACTTGCTGAAATTGCTGGGCTACAAGAACGTTCATACTCGGGTTGGGGATGGTTATCTTGGTTGGCCGGAGGAAGCCCCGTTCGACAAAATTATCGTGACCTGTTCTCCCGAGGATGTTCCTGGCCCGCTGACGGAGCAACTGAAGGAAGGGGGGCGGATGATCATCCCGCTGGGTGAGCGGTATCAGCAGGTGTTTCATCTGCTCGAAAAGAAAAATGGGCAATTGGAAAAGACGCGACTCGTTCCCACGCTGTTTGTTCCGATGACCGGCAAGATGGAACAGTTGCGAGACGTGTTGCCGGACGGCAGCAGTCCTCGAATCGTCAACGGTGGGTTTGAGTCGACGGTTAATGAAGAAGGACTGGCCGAAGGCTGGCACTATCAGCGACGTTCACAACTGCTGACGGATGGCGCGAAGGAAGGTCTCCAGTACATTCAGTTCGAAAACGATGTTCCCGGGCGAACCGCACACATGTTGCAGGGGATGGCGATTGACGGCTCCAAGGTTGAGCGATTGAATATTTCCTGGTACCTGAAGTCGTCCAACATCCGGCAAGGCAGTGGAGCCAGCGAACAACCCGCCTTGATCCTGCACTTCTTCAACAGCCGTCGCCTGCCCATTGGGACCTCGGTTGCCGGGCCGTGGCTGGCGGACGAGCCCGAGTGGAAGCGAATGTCTCACGCGGTGATTGTGCCGCGCGACGCACGTGAGGCGATTCTTCAGGTCGGCCTGAACGGGGCAACCGGGACGCTGGCGTTCGATGGATTCGAAACGCACATCATTGCCAGGTGATGAGTTGTCGGGCTGTCACTCGTCGGAATCGAGACGGCGGCGCTGATAGCGAGGCTGACCACCCCACCCCAGTTTTCGGTGCAGCGTGCCGTAGTAACTGTGTCCGGGGAGACGGACCAGTTGGAACCGGCAGGGGGCCTGGCGAATGATGACCTTGTCGCCTTCGCGGAACGGCTCCTTAATTTGCCCGTCAATCACGAGCATGACACCTTCCGGCGCGTGTGGCAGCGAGACGGTGTACTCCACATCGGCCCGGTCGACGAGTGGTCGCACGGTCAGTGTGTGAGGGCAAATCGGGGTGATGACGAAGGCCTCGAGATCCTGCCTCAGGATGGGGCCACCTGCTGAGAGGTTGTGTGCCGTGGACCCGACGGGCGTGCTGATAATCAGTCCGTCGCCGCTGTAGGTGGTGACCTGCTCACCATCGATGGCCAGTTCGACATCAATCATTGAGAGCGAACCGCCCGCCAGTACCGAGGCTTCGTTCAGCCCGATGTGTGTGGTGCAGGTGCCATCGCTCCGCTGGTGTTCGCATTCGAACATCAGGTGATTCACGATCTTGTAGTTCCCCTGCTCCACGTGGTCGAGACCGTCGGAAAGTTCGTCGGGGGAGAGGTCAGCCAGGAATCCGAGTCGACCCAGGTTCAGTCCGAGAATGGGAATCTGCTGTCGGCCAAACTGCCGGCAGGACCGCAAGATGGCTCCATCTCCACCCAGGACGAGGGCGAGGTCCGCTTCGATACGCTCGTCGGTGGCCTCCTCCGCCGTGTGGGCTCCGACGACCTGAATACGCGGATGGGCGGCGAGTTGCGTTTCGAGGTTTCTCCACGCCGACTGAACGCGGGTCGATTGATCCCGCGCCACGACAACAACTCGCAATGACTTTGGCTTCGCGGACATGAATTTGGAGCACACCTGGTGATTCGAAAGCGACGCCTAGACTCTAGTGATTCGGCGAGACCCTCGATAGGGAGATGCGATTGACTGGTCGTGGACCGAGCGATGCCGGTGCGACCATCCCGCACAGCTTGCCAGTTGGGGGGGGAATGCGAGATGCTGCCTAGATTTCCGACTCGAAACCATCTCATGGCCATGTGCGCAACTCCTGCCCCTCCTCAGCTCAAACGGCAAATTGGCGTGTTTGCCGCGACGCTGCTGGGGCTGGGGTCGATTCTGGGGACTGGTGTGTTCGTCAGTCTGGCCATTGCCACCGGAGCGACTGGCCCGGCTGTACTGCTGGCTGTGGTTATTGCCGCCGGCGTGGCGACCTGCAATGGGTTGAGCAGCGCCCAATTGGCGGCAGCTCATCCGGTCAGCGGTGGCACGTACGAGTACGGTTACCGCTGGCTGCATCCGCGACTGGGATTCACTGCGGGATGGATGTTCCTGTGCGCGAAAAGTGCCTCGGCAGCCACAGCGGCGCTCGGGTTCGCGGGGTACCTGCTGCACTCAATTGACGGCCCCGTTGCGTGGGCCGTGCCGCTGGCCGTGGGGACGGTCGTGTTGATGACCGTACTCACGCTGACCGGTCTGAAACGCAGCACGCTGGCCAACACGGTTATCGTGGGGACCACACTGCTCTCTCTTGTTGCCTTCATTCTGGCCGGACTGCCAATGCTGTTGGGGCCCAGCGCGAAGTCGTTTGAGCCTTTCTTTGAGCCCGTTGATGTCGGAAAGGCACCGACCGCAGGATTTCTCGAAGCATGTGCCCTGATGTTTGTGGCCTATACCGGATATGGGCGCATTGCGACCTTGGGCGAGGAGATTGAACAGCCGCAACGCAACATTCCACTGGCGATCATCTGGACGCTCGTTTTGTCGATGCTGCTGTACATGGGCGTTGCGGTTGTGGCGATTGGCACGACCGGGGCCACGGAGCTGGCGTCTATGGTGCAGGGAGACGCCGCGCCGCTGGTGCTTGTGGCCCATCAATTTTCCACTCCGGGAGTAAGTCTGCTGGTGTCGATCGGAGCAATGACCGCCATGCTGGGGGTGCTGCTGAATCTGATACTGGGCCTGTCCCGCGTGGTGCTGGCCATGGGCCGACGTGGAGACCTCCCCACTCTGTTCTCGCGGCTCGATGCAGCCCAGTCGACGCCGACGGCTGCGGTTTTGCTGGTGGGCTTGATCATCGCCGGCCTGGCGTGCGTGGGAAGTGTACGGACGACCTGGTCGTTCAGCGCCTTTACCGTGCTGATTTACTATGCCCTGACCAATCTTTCCGCGTTGCGACTGAACCCCGGGGAGCGGTTATATTCCCCACTCTTCGCCTGGGGCGGCCTCGCTTCCTGCCTGTTCCTGGCCGGCTGGGTGGAGCCGATCATCTGGCAGGCCGGTCTGGCACTGATTGCCCTCGGTTTGGTGGTACAGATGATGATGCGTCGGTCGGTCGGCGTTTCGTAATGGCCCGGAGCCTAACGCCCCCGGCTCGCTGGCTCGACTGCAACTCCCGTTGCTGTGGCGATCCTCACTGCGGTACTCTGTCGCCGGTTCATGGTGGCCGTTCAACATCAGGGAGGAGTTGCGGTGCGGCACGTTGTGCTGGTGGTTGTTCTGTATCTGGCGGTCGTCGCTCAGTTGGGGGGAGTCCCTCTGCCGGGTGGGTTGGTCGTCTGGTGGCTGGACTTTGCGCTGCTGCTGGCTCTGCAACTGCTGGTTCGTCCCACGGGCGTGTTGTGGTGCGGTATCATTGGACTGGCGTTTGATCTGACTGGTTCATCAATTCCGGGAACGGGCCTGCTGTGCGGAGCCTCATGCGGGCTGTTGCTTCCCTCGCGTGATGAGACGCTGCGTGCTCCGGAATCGCGCGTGCGACCGGTGCCGATCGCACTGTTCCTGCTGTTGTTTCATCTGATCCCCGCCGCGGTTTCCACATTGCCCGCTGCGCGCGTAACAGCGATGTGGCTTGGTTCGCTGATGACGCTGGCGGTTGCGGCGGTGTGGCAACTGGTCGTCAACACCAGGCAGCGTCGCCGTGATCAGGAATTGTTGCTGGTCAGCCGTCAGGAGTGGTGACGGATGAAGAATCAGCCGCTCAACTCACTGGAAGTCCCCACGTCTTCACCGTGGATTGACCTTCAGGCTCCCATCATTCGACTGCAACTGCTGGCCGTGTTGATGAGTTTGCCGCTGTTGGCCATTGGAGCCCGCATGGTGCAGGTCCAAACCGTGCTGGCGGACGATCTGCTCTCTTCGTGGGATGAGCTGAGCGTCACGTATGAAGCGATTCCCGCGCGGGATGGTCGCATTCTCTCAGTCGATGGTGTGATTCTGGCGGATGTGCGACCACGGTTTGATCTGCTTGTCCAGTATCGCTGGGTTGAGGAGCCTGCCAATCCGCAATGGCTGCGACGCGAAGCCTTGTCTCGTCTGCCGCGTGAAGCTCGACGCGATGCAACGGCGAGGGCCGCAGCAGTGCAGCAGGTGGAGGCCGAACGGGAGCTGTTGTGGAGGCAACTGGCCACACTGCTGAATGTTTCCGAAGCGACACTGCGGGATCGTCGCCAGCGGCTGCAACGGCGGATTGAACGCATGCGGACCGATGTCGAGCGACGGCGGGCACTGCGTCGGGCCGAGAATGAGATTCGCCCGCTGGATCTTTCAGAAGGATTACAGGGGGTCTGGGATCGGCTGGTGCATGAGCTGACGACCTCCCCCGAACGCTACGAAGATGCGATTGTGTTGAGGGAGGAGTTGCAGCCTCACGCGATGGCAACCGATATATCACAGCAGGTTGCGGGCGTGATTGATTCGATGCCCAGTCGGTTTCGCGGCGTCTCGGTGCATGTGGGCGATGTGCGGATGTACCCCGAGGGAGACCTCGCGGGGCATGTGCTGGGCCTGCGCAAACCGGCCGCCGAGAATGCGGAGGGCGGTTTGCCGTCGGTCGGTGTGAGCGGACTGGAACGGGCGTACGACCGTCTGCTGCGCAGCCGGTACGGGGCCAGGCAATTAACCCGCAATCGTCAGGGCGAGGTGCTGGACGAAGCAACGGTGCAGCCCCCCGAGGATGGCAGGGATCTGCAACTGACACTCCATGCCCAGTTGCAGAAGCGGGCGGAACAGTTGCTTGATCGAGCCATGGCGGGAACATCTGTTCCGTTGTCAGATGACCCTGGCGACGGTGATGTGCCAGATGCTCCCCCACAGGGGGGCGTCGTCCTTGTGATGGATATCCGCACTGGCGATTTGCTGACGGCAGCAATGGCACCGCGCGTCTCGCAGTCGTTGCTGCAACGTCCGACCATAGAAGAATGGCAACGCGTGCAGGATGATCCGCTGCGTCCCTTGTTCAATCGGATCACGCAGGCGGCAGTTCCGCCTGGTTCGGTTTTCAAGCTGCTGACGAGCATTGCTCTATTGGAGAGTCAGACCATTTCGCCAACAGAGACAAAGTTCTGCAAAGGGTATGTGGATGAGCCAGACCGGCATCGCTGCTACATCTACCGCCGCTATGGCACCGGCCACGGCGATCTGATGCTGGCGGATGCGCTCTGCCAGTCGTGCAACGTATTCTTTTTCGAGGCGGCCCGCGACATGGGAGCAGCGCAGCTGACGCAATGGGCGGCTCGCTGCGGATTCGGTCAGCCGACGGGCATTGATTTGCCGGGCGAAGCGGCGGGCAACCTTCCCAACCCGGCCCGAATGAAACCAGGAGAGCACTGGTATCCCGGAACGACGATGCAGCTGGCGATTGGTCAGGGGTCGCTCACCGTAACGCCACTTCAGGTTCTGCGATTCGTCGCTGCCATTGCCAACGACGGCGCTCTGGTCTCACCGCGTCTCGTGCGTTTGACGGATGTCAACGAATCGGGATTGCCCGCTGCAGGGACGATTCAGCGCATTCAAGGGCTACATCCTCAAACGCTCGCTGCTGTGCGAGAAGGGATGCAACTGGCGGTCAGTCATCCCAAGGGAACGGGGCGGGCTGCATGGCTGGCCGAGATCCCCATGGCTGCCAAGACCGGGACAGCTGAGGTTGGCAGCCAGCGGCCCGATCATGCGTGGTTTGCCGGGTACCTGCCCGTGGATCAGCCTCGATTTGCCTTCGTCGTGCTGCTGGAGCATGGCGGTTCGGGCGGACGCACTGCGGCTCCGTTGATGCGCGAACTCGCCATCGAGATGGATCAGTTGGGGCTGCTGCCTGAAGCGACGGAGTGATCCACTTCCGGAACAGCGGAGAGGATCACCGGGAAAACGCGGAGGAAGTGCATAGTGTGCTTCGTCGATCTGCTGGCAACTCGTGGTCGGAGATTCAATCTCGTTTAAGAATTCTCGCTTCCCTAAAGTCACATGAGTCGATGGACATCAGTAGATGTAGAGACGACAGTGCAGTGACTCGTGGATTTTTCCTGACGATTCCCCTCTTCTTTCCCATCTCGCTCCGCCATGCTCCCTGCCCTGCTCGCCACACTACCCATTGTTGTTGTGGGTATTTTGCTCGTTGGATTGCGATGGCCCGCCAGTCGTGCGATGCCGTTTTCCTATCTGACGGCGGCAGCACTGGCACTGTTTTACTGGCAGGTGCCTCAGGCCCAGGTGGCAGCTGCTTCGATTAAGGGACTAATTGATGCCGTGGGACTGCTGTACATCATCTTCGGGGCCATCCTGTTGTTGAATGTGCTCAAGGAAAGCGGCGGGTTGGCCACGATTCGTCACTCGTTTATTCAGATCTCTCCCGATCGCCGCGTTCAGGCGATCATTATTGGCTGGTTGTTCGGAACGTTCATTGAAGGGGCGGCGGGATTTGGTACTCCTGCTGCTGTCGCGGTGCCGCTGCTGGTGGGGCTGGGTTTTCCGCCGCTGGCCGCAGTGGTGACAGGGATGCTGATTCAAAGCACACCGGTTTCCTTTGGAGCGGTGGGGACTCCCATCCTTTACGGTGTCGATCGAGGGATTCGAGATGATCCCGAAGTCCTCTCTTTCCTGTCGCAGGTCGGCATTCCGAATGTGGATGTCGCATTACACGAAATTGGATTTCGCGTCGCGTGCATGCACGCAGTTTCCGGCACGCTGATTCCGTTGATTGTCGTCTGCATGCTGACGAGGTTCTTCGGCGTGAATCGTTCGTGGACGGAAGGCTTGCGGATGTGGAGGTTCGCCCTGTTCGCGGCGTGGGCCATGATCCTGCCGTATCTCGGTGTGGCGTGGCTGCTGGGGCCAGCCTTTCCCTCGCTGCTGGGAGGACTGTGCGGACTGGCCATCGTGATCTTTGCGACGCGGCGAGGCTGGTTCCTCCCGCCAGGTGAGCCATGGGATTTTACCCCGCGTGCAGACTGGCCCGGTGACTGGTCCGGCGTAATGGACCGCAGTGATGTGGTTGATGATTCAACGCCCGAGACGGTGTCGCGACTGGGGGCGTGGTCACCTTACTTGATGGTCGCCGTGCTGTTGGTACTGACCCGGTTGCCCGCTCTACCGCTCAAGGCTTTGCTGGCGGGGGTCTCGGTACAATGGAGTCACCTCTTTGGTACAGAAATTAGTCCGAGCTTGCAGCCTTTGTATCTGCCTGGATTCGTGTTTATCGTCGTCTCCATTCTGACCGCTCCATTACACCGGCTGTCGGTGGCTGGGTTCGGTAAGGCATTGAAGTCATCGCTCAGAACAGTGGGGAAGGCGTCGGTCGCCTTGATCTTCACCGTCCCCATGGTGCAGGTGTTTTTGTATTCCGATGGCGGAGCGGCGGGGCTGGAGAAGATGCCATACGAACTGGCTCAGGCCGTGGCCCGAACCGCTGGGACTGCCTGGCCACTGTTTGCACCCTGGATTGGTGGACTGGGAGCATCTGTCGCGGGCAGCAACACCATGTCCAACATGATGTTCTCAGCGTTTCAATTCGGCGTCGGACTGCGTATTCATGCCGATCCGCTGTGGATTGTGGCTCTGCAGGCCGTGGGTGGGGCCGCCGGAAACATGATCTGTGTCCACAACGTAGTGGCCGCCTCCGCCGTGGTGGGCCTGATCGGCCGCGAAGGCACCGTCATCCGCCGCACGTTCCTCCCCTTCTGCTACTACGTGCTCGTGGCGGGAGCGCTCGGCATGCTGATCACGCTGGCTGGGTAAGCCTGCGTCATCGCCCCAAATCAAAATAGCCGAGGCGGGGATCGAACCCGCACGGAGGTTACCCTCCACAGGATTTTAAGTCCTGTGCGTCTGCCTATTTCGCCACTCGGCCAGTGTGCGGTCG
Source organism: Planctomycetaceae bacterium (assembly GCA_020426515.1). GTDB lineage: Bacteria > Planctomycetota > Planctomycetia > Planctomycetales > Planctomycetaceae > JACKHO01. The sequence goes on from JAGQPW010000052.1 coordinate 14,826, forward strand.
GGAGACTACCATAGGGGGAGTGGGTGATCCAGAGTTCGTGATTGTGGCGGGGCATTGGGGCTGCGATTTTTTGGTGAGTGGCCTCACAGTGGCCATCATGAATGGGACTGACATTCCGTGGATGCTGCTGGTAAAATCAGGGGCGGCGGTGTCATGCCGTCCCCCGCTGCCTTTCTCGCTTTGTCCGAATATGCTTCGCTTGAATCGTTCCGCATCCCGATATTGTGATGGTGTCAGCCGTCGCTCGTTTCTGCAGATTGGCGGTCTGGCCGCAGGCGGCCTGACGCTGGCTCAGTTGTCGCAGTTGTCGGCCGCGCAGGGTGGGAATCGGCACAAGTCAGTGATCATGGTGTACCTGTCGGGCGGGCTGTCGCATCAGGATACGTTTGACCTGAAGCCTCAGGCTCCCCAGGAAGTTCGCGGCGAGTTCAATCCGATTTCGACCAACGTTGTGGGACTGGAATTTGGTGAGCTTCTTCCCAAGTGTGCGCTGGTCGCCGACAAGTGCTCTCTCATTCGGTCTTGCGTTGGCCAGCGGGATGAGCACTCCAGCTTTCAGAGTTTGACCGGGTTCACGATGGGAGACGTGCAGCGAAACGGCACTCCCAACTTCGGATCGATTGTTTCGAAGGTTCAGGGGGCGACGGACCCGGTGATTCCGCCGTTTGTCGATTTGTTTCCGACGATGCAGCATCGTCCGTATAACAGTACGGGAGCGGGTTATCTGGGGAGCACGTACAATCAGGTGCGGGCAGATGGCGAGGATCTCGCCAGCATGAAGCTGCGGTACGTGGAGCCGCCGCAGTTCTCCAGTCGTCAGCAATTGCTGACGACTTTGGAAGGCCTGCAACGTCGGGCCGATGCCGGACAGTACGACGATGTCCGGGAAGATTACCGGCGGGCGTTTGATGTGCTGACCTCATCACGACTGGTCGATGCGCTGGATCTCGAACGTGAAGCGGCAGAAGTCCGGGAGCGTTACGGCAAGGGCTCTCCGAAGCATCTGGGAGATGGCGCACCGACCTGGAACGATCAACTGCTGATTGCCCGACGACTTGTGGAAGCAGGCGTTCGAGTTGTGACCGTAGCGTATGGCTTCTGGGATACGCACGGAAACAACTTCGGCCATCTCAAGCAGCATCTGCCGACCTTTGATGCCGGGATATCTGCGTTGATACAGGACATTCATGACCGTGGTCTGTCGGATGACTGTACTGTGGTTGTGTGGGGAGAATTCGGACGGACGCCAAAGATCAACGACAAGGGGGGCCGCGACCATTGGGCTCCCGTTCAGTCGGTGCTGATGTCGGGAGGCGGAATGCCGATGGGGCAGGTGATTGGGTCGACCGACAAAACGGCGGCCTATGCGGAAGACCGTCCCGTTCACTATCGAGATGTGCTGGCGACGATCTACCACAATCTGGGGATTGATCCGCACAGCTACGTTCGCGATCAGACCGACCGGCCGGTGCTGATTCTTCCGGAAGATGCCCACCCCATTCGGGAACTGGCCTCAACCACAGTGGCGAGTTGATCGACTGCTGATGGAGTGGTCGTATTCGGCCGAAACAGGCTCAGGTGGTGGCGACTGTTTGCTGGCGCGAGAGCCGTTTTGTCACGGCTTGCGGCAACAACGACTTCACCAGTGTTCGCCAGCTGCTGCCGGGGGTTCCCCTGTAACGCATGGCCTGGCAGGCGTGGCTGAACGCCTGCAGTCGCAGCCCGGTACCACAGGACTCGTAGGCAATCCAGTCGTGTGCGCGAGCCATTAATTGGGAAAGTTCCCTCCGACTGAGGGGCATTTTGTCGCGGTGGTCGCGAATCTCTTCCTGGAGAGTTCTCAGGAACGAATGAGCGAAGTATAGGCTGTTTTCACGATTCGTGATGTGGTCGCCAATGCCTGTGCGATAAAGAATTGAGGGGACATCAATAAAGGCCACCTCACCCTGCCGACAGGTTGCCAGGTGATACTTGAAGTCTTCTCCGCCACGTTTCATCGTGGTGTCGAAAGGACCGACCCGGTTCGCCCATTCGCGGCGCAGGACAACGGTTGGGGTGTGAACCAGATTTCCGTGGTACATGTGCGAATAGATGTTGCCGACGCCGACGCTGGCCTGCTCCCAGCCTGCCACTTCAGGTCCCGGACAGAGTTGGGACAGCGAGGTGAATTCGGCAAAGGGAGTTTCATTGGGGAGTTCCTGGTAGGCAGAGTACATCCGCTTGAGGTAGTTCGTCGCGTAGGGAACTCCATTTGGTCGGATGGCATCCATGTTGGTCCAGACCATTCCGACTTCGGGCCGTGACTGCAGCAGAGCGACTTGCAGTTGCAGCTTCCAGGGGTGCCAGACATCGTCGGAATCGAGGAAGGCAATGTATTCGCCACGGGCTTCGCTGAGGGCCCGATTGCGGGCGGCCGAGACGCCGCTGTTTTGTTGTCGGTAAGGGCGGATGCGGCTGTCAGATTCAGCGAGTTTGGCGATGAGTGCAGGAGAATCGTCAGTCGACCCGTCGTCGACAATGATGACTTCGAGTGCGATCCAGCTTTGCTGAAGCGCGCTGTGAACCGCTTCGCCGAGAAAGCGGACACGATTGTATGTGGGGACGACGACGGAAACCAAAGGGGCCGACATGTGAGGTTGTCCTGAACAGACACTGCTACGGAACTCTGCCAACTGTAGACACAGAGGGTTCCTCATGCATGTGCGATCCAGGCCGGATTGCCGAAAATTGTATGGCGGGGCTGGTCGAAACTCCCGAAACAGCAGTCGAGCGCGGAGTACCGGAGTGTTGCCAATCCGCAACGGGCGGTAACGAAGTTATTCGTGTTGCAGGAATGCAATCAGGTCGGCGAGATCCTGAATTGTCAGGACGCCGTTGAGCCCTTGCGGCATGAGCGAGACGGCGCTGGGCTGCATTTCCTCGATCGAAGTGCGGGAAATGTGTTGTTGCTTTTCGGCATCAATCGCCACGATAAGTTCCGAATCGGATTCAGATTTGATGATTCCCGACAGCACCTGACCGTCGTTCAAGGCGATGGTGACGGGCTCGTATCCTCGGACGAGGCTTGCGTTTGGGAATACGATTGCTTCCAGCAAATCGCGTTGATTGCGGACGCGGCCGATGCGGGTCAGGTCAGGGCCGAGTCGACCTCCCAGGTAACCTCGCGTATGGCAGTTCTGGCACTTGGCTTTCTGGCCGGAGAACAGTGCATGTCCGCGACGGACATCTCCCTGCGGCAGGTTGGCCAGCAACTGTTCAAGCTGAGCTGTTTGTTGGGCAACAGATGGATTGAGACGCTGCAGCAGTTGGTCGGCCGCCGTGTGGACCGAGGGCGGATATTGTTTGAGCACCGGCCTGAGGATGTCGCCTCGCAGTCCACGGACCCCGGGAGACGATTCCAGAGCTTTCACGAACTGCAACCCCAGCGGCTCATCTTGACCGGCGAATGCCGGAAGCAGGCGGGGCAGTTCAAAGGGGCCGGCATCGGCCAGCGCGGAGAGCAGCTCACGCTGTTGGTCGCTGGTAAGTGGTGCGGCGCCAACCACGGTGGCGGCCAACGTGCTCAGACCGGATTCACCTTCGGGAGTCAGCAGGGAACGCAGCCACTGGAAGAGATCTTCCGAGAGTGGCGGGAGTGGTGTTGCCAGTTGCAACGCGTTTAGTCGAACGCTCGCCGACAGCGTTTCGTTCTGCCCCAGATTGAAGAGGGCTGTTCGCAGCTCTCCGGCTCCATCTCGAGGAAGCGACCACTGTTGAATGGCCGCGACAACCGCATCTGCAAGCGATGCATCATTGATGGGCCGGGCAATCAGTTCGGTTGTGCCTTCAATCCAGTTCGCCGGAGTGGTGGCAAGTCCCGCCGCCTGCATGGCGGAGAGAGCAACCAGCTGTCGATCTCGCCTGGGCTGTTTCAGCTGTTGCTCCAGGAGGTTCTGTATGGGAACGGCACTGGCTAACCGAGCGAGCTGATCGGCCAGCTGTCGCCGTTTGTCTGGGGAGGGTGGCAATTGCTCAAACTGACCGGAAAAGTGAGCAGCCAGGGAGGATCCCCACTCGGGATGCTGGGCCACGATCCAGGCGGCAGTGCGGGCTAACTGCTGCTGAGGCTGATCGAGATAGAGGATGACGTCCTGAGGCTGGAGGGAGCCGCCCCGCATTTGATCGAGGGCGATGAGTCGGCCCCGTTCGGCGTGCGGTGAGTCTTGAGGACCAGACTGTTTCAGTGCATCTGCATTGCCGATCTCCAGCAGGGCATAAATGAGGGCATGTTCATGCACACGGGCTGCGGGCTCGATGGGGGCACCGACTTCGTCCACAGGTGCCTCGGGCAGACGGGCGAGTGCGAGCAGCAATGGTGGAATGGCTCGGTCATCGCGCATGCGTCCCAGTGATTCGGCGGCGAGTCGGGAAACAAATGGATCATTGTCATCCAACAGGGGCAGCACGGAGTCGAACAGTTCCGTATTTCGCCACAAGGATGCAATCTGGAGTGCTGTTCCACGGACATCGGCGTTGGTGTCTTGCAGCGCTGGAATGAGGGCGGTTCGGGCCGCTTTGGTTTCGATTGTCGCCAGAGTCCACAGGGCACGCTGTCGGATGGCGGGTGACTGGCCTTCGCGAATCAACTGAGCCAGTTGCGGCAGTTGTTGGTCACCAGTGCGACGCAAGGCGGCCATGGCCGGGCGATGCACATGCGGACGCGGGTCGGCGAGCTGCTTCAATGGCTCCTCGGGAATGTTGGCCGTGGTCACCTGATGCCCCACGGCCTGCCCCGATTTGCGAAGACGATAGATGGCCCCGAGGACATCGGGCTTGGCGAGCTGTGACGTGGGGCAGCAGACCTTGTACCAGCCTCCCGTGTCGATCACGAGCAGGCTGCCTTCGGGGGCTTCGAGGACATCGGTCGGATGGAAGTCCGGGTCGTCACTGCTGAGCAGAACGCGATCTTCGGTTGTGAACGTTGAGCCATCGGCAATGAGTTCGTGTTCGATGACCTGATGCAGGTTGAAGTAGCATGCCAATAGATGGTCGCGGTGGCCCCCACCCCAGAGGACTTCGCTGGCAGCAGTGAGGCCACAGGGAGCCGCGGCCCCTTCGTGAACCAGTACCGGCATGACGTCTCCGGTTCGCGGATGGGCGAGAATGGAATCGTGGTGCTTGCCGTAGACGCCGCCATAGATGGAGTGAATGAGTCCGTCGCGCTGGCCATTGGCGGGCGTCTGAAAGAATGTGCAACTGAGGAAACGTTCGCCCGCGGAAGTGAAGGCAACATTGACCGGGTTGTCCATGCCACCGGTGAGCACGGGCTCCATTCCACTGCCGTCAGGACGCGCGCGAAAAATGTGTGATGACCGGGTGACGAACGGCCGGTCATGAATGGTGTAGGACTGTTCGGCAAAGGCCCCTTTGCACCAGTAGAACCAGCCATCGGGGCCGAGATATGGGCCGTGCAGATCGTTGCCGCAACCGGTCAGGGTGTTGCCATTGAACCAGA
>JAGQPW010000052.1:20418-35499 GCA_020426515.1 Planctomycetaceae bacterium
AGAGACGCCGTCGCCATCGGTATCGGTCAGTTTCCAGATTTCCGGGGGCGCAGCAACATACACGGAACCTTCGTACCACAGGCAGCCTTCGGGGAACATCAGGTGCTCGGCGAAGAGTGTGCTCTGATCGAAGCGGCCGTCGCCGTCGAGATCGGTCAGTCGGCGGAGTCGGTGCGGCTTCGTCTTGACCTGTTCGGTCGCCCGATCGGACATGCCTGCGGAATCGGTGACGTACAGGTTCCCCTGCTCGTCAAATGACATTGCGATCGGGCGATCCACGAGCCCCGGTCCGGCAATGAGGTCCAGTTCAAAGCCATCCGGGATCTGGAAAACGCGGCTGCCGATGGTGACTTCGCCGGCAGTGCTCTCGGCTGCCAGCGTGCCAAGTAAGCCGGCGCATAACAGAATCCAGCGACCGTTCATTCTGACTCCCTCTCCGTAGTGTCCCTGTGACGATGGCTACTCCGCTGCCGGTGGAGTCACGACGAGTTGCTGGATTTCTTCTTCGGTCAGCGCCCGGTCGTAGACGCTGACTTCATCCAGTCTCCCTTCCCAGTTGGAATCACGGTCGCCTCGTCCGCCAATGAAGAACTGGTCGTAACGTTTCGGGAAATTGGCGGAGACGGCCACTTCAAACTCCAGCAGGCCGTTCAGATACACGCGGACCTGCTCGCCCTGACGCACACAGGCGACGTGATTCCAGGTCCAGCGCGGGATTTCGGTTTTTCCCATGGCCTGCTGATTCGCATCGCGTCCATGGCGATAGATCAGCCGACCGGGCATCTCTGTACCTCCACTGAGGCCGAAGTGGTCACTGCTGGCATCCACAACATGATCGTGTCCGCGTGAGACCAGCCAGCCGGTTACGTCGCGGGCATCGGTCGGCATGCCGTTCCAGCACCACAAGGCGACCGAATAATCATTTGCCGGTTGGGTCAGCTGGGCTCGCAAGCGACCTCCTGCCAGATGAACACAACGGTTGATTTCACCATCGTTGCAGAACTCTTGCGAGTGCGGACCATCCAGGAAATAGACAGTCCCCGGTTCGTGAATGGCGTTGTGGTGATGGGGGGAGCTGTCGAGTGCTGCGGGGCCAGCCATTTCATCGAGCCGCCAATAGGCCACCGGCTTCAGTTCCAGAGTCCTGGTTACCATGGGGCCGCTGGACTGTTGCCAGCTGCGACGGTGCTGGCCCGTGACCTGCTCCAGTAACTGAATCGCGGTCTCGGCGATTTTGGGTTCGGCCTGCACTTCCAGTCCGGCGGAGCGCGCTGCCCAGGTGTTGTAGCCTCCCAGCAGATGTTGTTCGGGTGGTGGGATGTAACCATCGCCGCCGTTGGCCAGTTCGATCACCATCGTTTGCTTGAGCGGGCTTTGGGCTTTGATCTTCAGACCGGTCAGGGCATAGGTCTCGTTGGGGGTGGTGGCGATGGCGATGTCGCCAATTCGCAGGGCCTGCACGACGATTTCCGTGGACTGCTTGTCATGCAGCAGGATTTGTTCGCGGGCATAAACTTCTTCCGTCGATTTTGGATCACGGTCACCCATGGCTTCGACGATACGCTGGGCCCATTCGAGACGCTGCAGGTCGGGGACCCGGTAGTTCAATGTCATCCGGCGTTCGGCCATGTCGACGGCAGGATCGGCCTGATACTTAATGGCCGCGTAGGCGTTCAGGGCGATGTCGAGCAGTCCGTTGGTGAACTCTTCGATTGTCGGGTCGGGTGGCGACTGCAACTTGTAGTCGCGACGCCAGATGTCGCCGCTGCAGCCGTGAGAGAGGATACCGAGAAAGTGTTGATCGGCATCACCAGCATCAACCAGTCGCTTCTTGAAACCTTCGCTGAACAGTCCGAAATAGTCAGCACTGATGTCACGATCGCCGAAGTAGTGCATGGAGAAGTTGGCCAGCACCGCGAGTGGCTTGTGATCGCGGGTGCGGATGGAAATCATCGTAAGATCGGGATCTTCCGGACCTGATTCCCCGGTGACATCGTCCCAGTTGCGACCAGCGTGCATGTTGGCCCGCACAGTCGGATTGCCAAAGGGATCGTTCACAACCCGATCGGGGCGGCGAATCCAGCGACGCAGTGCGGTGTAGTCTGGAGCGGATTCAAGTCCCCAGCCGACTTCCGCTGGCTGCAGATTCTTCTCAGCAGCAATAATCGCCTCGGCGACTTTCTCGGTGAGGTAGAGCGGATAGTCGGGATCGGCACTCGTTCCCAAGGCTCCCATGCAGGATGCAGCTGTGTGCGTGTGAGTGGCGGAAATCAGCATGCATTCCGGCTTGATCCCGGCTGTTTTCGCCGCGAGTGCCTTGGCTTCATCAAGCAAGGGGCGTGGCATCATGCAGCTGTCGACAACAACAATTGCGATGCGCTGGTCGTTGTTGTCCAGCACAATCGCCCGGGCATTGAGTGGTGTGCGGACGACGCCCACGCTGCGGCTGAGCATGCCGCCGTTCACGATGGCTGGCAGTGTACGAGGCGTGACATCGATGACTGCGGTTCCGGCACGGAACTCAGCATGAAGGGGGACTGCCGACAGGAGCAGACAGAGAGTACACAGCGTGCGAATCATCATGGTGCGGTCCAGGGCTGAACGAAACAGATCGGGTTTTGTCGATTGTTGATCCCCTGCCCCGCTACCGCAAGTGAGCGGGCGAACAATGAGGGCACCATCGGCGGGATGGAGCTACGCCTTGAGTGGCGATTGCGATTCGCGATGACACCGTTCGGCAGGCCGCAGCCGCGGCGCGCATCCTCCACTCCGGTCGTTGTTCGCTTTGCGTTGAAGGGCCTTTGGCCTCGTTGTGATACAAGGGGCCAATGACAGATTGCCACACATCAACAGCCTGTGGCTCTACTTTTTCGCCCGCACACAGCGAAAGCCGACGGCGTCATCTTTGCCGGCCACTGGGAAGGGTTTGCGATACGCAGATCGCAGGTCGGGGAAACGATCCTTCCAAGAGCCGCCACGAATGACGACTTGCGTGGTGTCTGCTTTGGTGTGCGGCGTCGCTGTGACGGGACCGGTGTGCCAGGCATCTTCGCAGAACTCCCAGAGGTAGCCATGCATGTCGTACAGGCCCCAAGGGTTGGGGGCCAGGGCTCCCACCGGGGGATCGTTACCTGCTGCGTTGCCGGTATGCCAGCCATATTTGTCGAGGAGAGTGGCTTTGGGAGAGACATCGCTTTCGGCCTGAGCTCCGTCGCCGAAACTGTAGGCGGTTGTGGTACCGGCCCGGCAGCAGTATTCCCATTCGACTTCTGACGGGAGTCGAATGACTTCATCTTCCGCGATCAGTTTCTGGGCATGCAGCAGGCCGGTGATCTTTGAGCAGAAGTCACGGGCCTGCGACCACGTGAGCATTTCCACCGAGTTGCGCGGGCCGGTCCAGCGGCTGGGATTGCTGCCCATGACCGCAGCGTACAGGTTTTGCGGAACCTCGTACTTCGCCATAGCGAAGGGCTGCGAAAGCGTGACTTCCTGCGGCGTGACCTCGCCGAACTGGAAGCTGGCCGGGAACGTCCCCTTGCCGGGAGTAATCTCTACAAACTCGGCGACGAACCGTTTGAGCAGCTGTTCCGTTGATTGTGGTGCAGGTTCGGCTCCGTCGGCGAGCATGGAACTGCACGCAATGAGGATCAGTCCCAGGGATGTTCGGAACATGGCCACGCTCCAGTACAGGGCTGGGGAATCAACGAGCAGGCCCGCCATGCTGATGGCGGGCCTGCTGGCAAAGACAAATTAACTTCCCGCGACTTCGAGTGGCGGGCCGCCCATGATGTGGTAGCCGCTGTCGACGTGCAGGGTTTCGCCTGAAATGCCGCTGGCTTTTTCGCTCAACAGGAAGGAGGCCGCTGTGGCCACTTCTGCCGCGGTGATGTTCCGCTTAAGCGGTGAGAAGGTCTCGTACAGTTCGAGCATCTTCTTGAAATCGCCGACGCCGCTGGCACTGATTGTCTTCACAGGGCCGGCGCTCAGGGCGTTCACACGAACACCACATTCACGACCGAGTTCGTGTGCCAGGTAGCCAACGGAGTTTTCCAGAGCCGCCTTGCAGAGTCCCATCAGGTTGTAGCCGGGGATAACACGTTCGCCACCCAGGTAAGTGAGGGTCAGCAGGCTGCCGCCCGGATTGAGAAGTTTCTTGGCTCGGCCAGCCATCGCAATCAGACTGTAGACGCTGATTTCCATCGCCAGTTTGAAGCCTGCCCGGCTGCTGTTGTAAACCGGACCGGTGAGGTCTTCCGGCGGAGCAAAGGCGATGCTGTGCAGCACGAAATCGATCTTGCCGAATTCCTGCTCGGCCTTTTCAAAGACGGCATCGATTTGCTCATCTACGGTGATTTCGCAGGGCATCAGGAAGCGGGCACCAATCGGGTCAACCAGCTTGCGGACCTTGTTGGCGTTCTTGGGACGCTCAGGGTCTTTGTCTGGCAGATGGGTGAATCCCATTTCTGCGCCCTCTTTGGCCAGTTCCTGCGTAATGGCCCAGGCAATTGAGAAGTCATTCGCAATGCCGAAAACCAGCCCCTTCTTCCCTTCGAAGAGTCCCATTCCATTCATCCTGTTGTCTCAAGTTCATGTGCGGCCGGGACACGGAAGAGTCGCCCTGACCATCTGCAGGGGACGATACCGGTTTGCGGGAACCACTTCAACGAATGACCCTGTTTCAGAGCGGTGAATCTGGATGCGTGCGGGATTCAATTGCCAGATCGCTTGCGAACCTCCATGCTAGAGTCTTTCCGCGGCCCATCCGGGCATGTTGCTCCCGGTTCCACACAGACCCCCGTATTGATCCATGCAGGAAGCCAAGAACACCGCTCGCGCACTCGTCAAAATCGGGTACGACGGCAGCGTCCACAAGTTTTTCCGGGCGGCCAACGCCAAGGAACGATTCGAGAACGAATTGCACGTGCTGCAGTATCTGGAAGAGAAAGGGTGCGAGTTCGTCCCCCGCGTACTCGGCTTCGATCGGGAGAAACTGGAACTGGTCACCAGCAACTGTGGCGCGCGCGTGGATCACATGGGCGAAGACAAGATGCAGTCAATCTTCGCCGAGCTGGAGTCGTTTGGGGTGCGTCACGATGACCCGTTTCTGCGGAACATCACCTACCGCGCCAGCGATGGCCGCTTCTGTGTGATTGATTTCGAGTTCGCGACCATTCTTGACGAAAACGAAGTCAATGGCGACAGGCCAGCGGCGACACCGGGCAACATGGTACAGCGCAGCGATGCCGAGGAAACTCGTACGCTGATGCTCAAATGGTCGGGCGTGACGGAGTGTGGGCCAATCCGGGCCAATAACGAAGACGACCTGCTGACGGTGGCCTTCGACAAGATGGAGTTCATCTACCTCGCCCGTGAAGGCGAAGTGCCGATTGGCGAGTTCGACTATGTGTTTGCCGTCAGCGATGGCATGGGAGGCGAACGCTCTGGCGAGTTTGCCAGCCGGTTCGCACTGGACAACATTACCAAACTGATGCCCCGCCGGTTTCGACTTTCGCCCGTCCAGAACCGAACCGGAATTAAGGATTGTTTGCGGGACCTGTTCCTGGGGATACATCAGCAGTTGACGCTGCTGGGCGAAACTTACGAAGAAGGCCGCAGCATGGGAGCGACCTTAAGCTTGCTGTGGTACGTTTCCGGCTGGTTCTTTTACGGTCACATCGGAGACAGCCGCATCTATCACATCCCCCAGGGGGGCAAGATGCGACAGCTTTCCGATGATCATTCTCACGTGGGTTACCTGCGTCGCAAAGGGGATTTGAACGAACGCGAGGCCCGGTTTCATCCCCGCAAGAACGTGTTGACTCAGTCTCTCGGTTCCAATGCCCAGTTCGTCCGCCCACAGATTGGTGAAATTAAGGCCAAAGCGGGCGACCGCTTCATTCTCTGTACCGATGGTGTGACCGACGGCTTGTGGGACCGGGCCATTGAAGAACTGGTGGTCGATCCCCCCAAGTCGGTTGCCAACGCGGCTCCTGCAGTTCGGCTGGTGACGTCCGCGCTCGACGAAGGGGCTCGCGATAATGCCACGGCATTGGTGATTGAAGTGTCGCACCGGGCCCCGGCACCGAAGGGGCCTTAAACTCGGTTGGCTGCCGGCGAGCAATGTAGAGTGCACCAAGCAACAAGTGACTTGCCATGTCGCCGGATTCATTCCTACGAGCATCGAAGTCTGCTTGCCGCTTGACGCACCCTACGGTCTAGGGAAGTTTCCGATGCAAGATTCCTGAACATGAACGAAATCACTCAGATCCTGGAACAGATCGACGAGGGAAATCCCTCGGCCGCTGAAGCGTTGCTGCCACTCGTCTATGACGAACTCCGCCGGGTGGCCTCCGAGAAGCTGGCGCAGGAACGCCCCGGCCAGACGCTGCAAGCCACGGCGCTGGTACACGAAGCGTGGCTCCGGTTGGTGGATGTGGATTACGTTCAGCGCTGGTCCAGCCGCCGGCATTTCTTCGGAGCGGCCGCGGAGGCAATGCGACGGATTCTGGTGGACAAGGCTCGCCGCAAGAATCGCAATAAGCACGGTGCGGGCTTCCAGCGAATTACCATTCAACTTGAGGAGGTACCTGTCGCTGCTGGCGACAGCCTGCTCGAAGCGCTCGACGAGGCCCTGCACCGATTCGAGCAGGAAGACGCCACCGCCTGCGAACTGGTCAAGCTGCGCTATTTCGCCGGTCTGTCGCTGCGGGACGCTGGAGGGGCCCTCGAACTGGCTCCCCGAACGGCCGACCGGCTTTGGGCTTACGCGAGGGCGTGGCTGCTGCGCGAGGTTCGGCGTGACGCGACCGATTCTTCATGATCCGGACACCGCAAAACTTTTCCATTTTCTTGGCGAACAATGCCGGGGAAAAACGCCACGGATTTTCAGCAAGGACCTTCTTGATAAAAAGTCAACCTGATCATTACCTGCTGAAGCGGACCAGGCCGCAAGAGAATGGTTTGGTTGCGGGACGACATCATGAACGAACGAGACATTTTTCTGGCCGCCATTGAGATCTCAGACCCGGTCGAGCGAGCCGCGTACCTCGATCAGGCCTGCTCCGGTGATGAAAAACTGCGGGCGCAGGTGGACGAACTGCTCAAGACTCATAACGAGGCCAGCCAGTTCCTGGAAACGCCAGCCGTAGCGACCAATTCGGCCATCGACCGGACTGTGCTGACTGGCGCGTCCGAGACCGATGAGGATTCCAGTGACGGGCGTCCCGCTGGCGAGGCTGAGTTCCGGAAATACCTTCAGCCGGCCACTCGCCCCGGCTGGCTGGGTCGGCTGGGGCACTACGAGATCGAGGAGATCCTGGGCCGCGGCGCGTTCGGGATCGTCGCCAAGGCGTTCGATGAGAAGCTGCACCGAGTGGTGGCGATCAAGCTGATGAGTCCAGAGCTCGCTTTGACCTCGCCGCCTCGTAAGCGGTTCCTGCGCGAAGCCCGCACGGCCGCTGCGGTACCCCACGAAAACATTGTGGCCATTCATGCGGTCGAAGAGGAACCGATCCCCTATCTGGTGATGGAGTACATTTCAGGAAAGACACTCGAGCAGCGGATGGATGGACACGGTCCGCTGGAGATCCCCGACGTACTGCGGATAGGGCAGCAGGTGGCTGCTGGTCTGGCAGCCGCCCATGCGGCCCATTTGATCCACCGCGACATCAAACCCTCCAATATTCTGCTGGCCGACAGCCCCAACTTGCGAGTGAAGATTTCGGACTTCGGTCTAGCCCGCGCGGTCGATGACGCCACCATGACCAGGTCGGGAATGATTGCCGGCACGCCGATGTACATGGCTCCCGAGCAGGCGCGCGGCGAAACGCTGGACCATCGGGCCGACCTGTTCAGCCTGGGAAGCGTGATGTACCAGATGGCCTGCGGTCGGCCACCATTCCGTGCGGCGAATACGGTGGCCGTGCTCAAGAGAGTTTGCGAGGATACGCCGCGGCCTCTGGGTGATGTGTTGCCCGGAACTCCCGAATGGCTGGAGACAATCATCTTCAAACTGCTGGAAAAGAAGCGGGACGACCGCTACCAGACCGCTCAGGAGGTGGCCGATCTGCTGGAACGTTGCCAGCGGGAACTGGAACATGATGGCAAGGTGACGTGTGTCGAGGGACTCTCGGGCATGGCGGAGACGCAGGTCTTCCCGGCGAAGAAGTCGACAGGTTCGAGACCAAAGAACAAGCCGCTTGGCTGGCTGGTGGGAGGAGTCATTGCCGTGGCGGCCGTGATCGGGATCGTCCTGATGAATGGCGGACAGGAGACGCCCGATCTTGACTTAGTGAGTTCATCAGCCAACACGGTGTCCGACTCAGCAAACGAAACGCCCGCAAATCCGGCATCCGCCACCGGCTGGCATGGCTGGCCGGCTAATGCGCCTGCTCCCGCAATCGCCCCCTTCGATGCCGAGCAGGCCAAAGCTTATCAGGAAGAGTGGGCCGAATATCTCGGCGTGCCGGTCGAGTACGAGAACAGCATCGGCATGAAGTTTCGCCTGATCCCGCCGGGTGAATACCTGATGGGGAGCACGCCGGAGCAGATCGAAGCGGAGCTGAAAGGAACCGGGGAAGACCAGGGTTGGCGGGAACAGATCAAGACCGAAGGCCCTCAGCACAAGGTGGTGCTCACGAAACCGGTGTATGTCGGCGCGACCGAAGTGACACAGTCTCAGTACGAGCAGTTGATGGGGACGAACCCGTCGATGTTCTCAGCCTCAGGCAAACATAAGGACGTAGTCGCCAATCTGGAGACCGGCAACCATCCGGTGGAGATGGTGAGCTGGAACGACGCGGCCGAATTCTGCGCGAAGTTGAGCCAGCAGGAGCAGCTGAAACCGTTCTACTTCCGGTCCGGTGGGACGGTCACACCGCTGGACGGGAACGGTTACCGCTTGCCGACAGAAGCGGAATGGGAGTCCGCCTGTCGGGCCGGAACGACGACGCGGTTCTGGAGCGGCGATACGGACCAGGACCTGATTTCGGTCGGCTGGTGGGGGAAAAACTCCGATTACCGCACGCACGCTGTGGGCGAGTTAAAGGCCAATCCGTTCGGACTGTGGGACGTACATGGCAACGTGTCAGAATGGGTGCAGGACGGCTGGGATCCGGCGTTCTACCGGAAGTCCGAAGGGGACGGTGCAATCAACCCATCCAGCCCCTTTCTCGCCGTCTCCCAGCGGGTTCTCCGCGGCGGCCCTTATTACCACAATGCGTCCATCTGTCGTTCGTCGGATCGCCCAAACCACTCGGCGGACGGTGACGGCTTCATCGGTTTTCGTGTGGTGCTGCCGGTCGATGGCGACATGCAAAAACTGCAGCAAGAGCCAAAACCGGCCACACCTCAAACCGCAACCGGCTGGCATGGCTGGCCGGCTAATGCGCCTGCTCCCGCAGTCGCCCCCTTCGATGCCGAGCAAGCGATAGCCCATCAAGAGGCGTGGGCGAAGTATCTCGGCGTGCCGGTGGAGTACGAGAACTCCATTGGCATGAAGTTCCGCCTGATCCCACCGGGCGAGTTTCTGATGGGAAAAACTCCCTCTGATGTAGAGACAGGAGTCCGAAGTGCCGGCGATGATCTTTCGTGGCGAGAACGTGCCCAGGCGGAAGGCCCGCAGCACAAGGTCATCCTGACTCAACCAATCTACGTGAGCACAACCGAAGTTACTCAGTCGCACTATGAACAAGTGATGGAGTTGAACCCTGCCTACTTTTCCGCAGGGCAGGAAGGGGGCGATTTGGTCGCTGATCTCGACTGCGGTAAGTTACCAGTGGAAATGGTCAGCTGGAATGACGCAGGCAAGTTTTGTGATCGTCTCAGTCTGCGAAACCAGTTGACGCCATTCTACACCCAGCCTGACAGCGGCAGTGCATCCATCCATGGAAGCGGCTATCGGCTGCCTACCGAAGCGGAATGGGAGTGGGCCTGCGGGGCGGGGACGACCACCCGATTCTGGCCAGGGAATTCTGCTGAGGAGTTGTCAGCGACAGCCTGGTTCAACAGCAACTCTGACGCACATCCACATTGTGTTGGAGAGCTGAAGCCGAACCCATTTGGGCTAGCAGACATGCACGGCAACGTGTGGGAATGGGTGCAGGACAGTTGGGATCCAACGTTCTATGCCAGCTTCTCAGGAAGCAGTGCCATTGACCCGATCCATTCACCAGAGGCCGGACTTCCACAAGTCATTCGCGGAGGCAACTGGAACAATAGTTATGATTCCTGTCACGTCGCTCATCGCACATTTCATCAACCGACAGATCGCCACGGCAACATCGGGTTTCGTGTGGTGTTGCCGGTGGATGCGGTAAGGCGGCGAATTACCCAAGAACCTGAAACCGGTTCCTGGCACGGCTGGCCCGCTGATGCCCCCGCTCCCGCGATTGCCCCGTTCGGCGCGGCTCAGGCCAAAGCCCATCAGGAAGCCTGGGCGAAGTATCTGGGCGTGCCGGTGGAGTACGAGAACAGCCTCGGCATGAAGTTCCGCCTCATGCCGCCGGGCGAGTTTCAGATGGGGAGCACGCCGGAGGAGATCGAAGCGGCACTGAATCATGCTAGTGAAGACGCGCGCTGGCTCGAGACAGTCAACAGCGAAGGTCCGCAGCACAAGGTGGTGCTCACGAAACCGGTGTATGTCGGCGTGACTGAAGTGACTCAGGCGCAGTACGAGCAGGTGATGGGGACTAACCCCTCGTACTTCACAGCCACCGGCGAAGGAAAAGAGGCGGTTGCCGGGCTGGAGACCGGCAACCATCCTGTAGAGATGGTGAGTTGGAACGACGCGGCGGAGTTCTGCACGAAGCTGAGCCAACAGGAGAAACTGAAACCGTTCTACTTCCGGTCTGGTGAAACAGTCACGCCGCTCGACGAGACCGGTTACCGCTTGCCGACGGAGGCGGAATGGGAATATACCTGTCGGGCGGGGACGACGACCCAGTTCTGGAGTGGTGATGCGGATCAGAACCTACTTCAGGCCGCCTGGTTTGGGAATAACTCCGGGGGCCGCACACACTCGGCGGGCGAACTGAGAGCCAACCCGTTCGGCCTGTTTGACACGCACGGCAACGTGTTTGAATGGGTGCAGGACAGCTATGATCCTGTGTACTACGTCAAGTTCCAGGAGAATGCTGCAGTTGACCCAATTGTACCAATCTCGGCCGACTCTGAGCGGGTTAACCGCGGTGGCGACTGGCTCTACCAACCGTCCCACTGCCGTTCGATGAATCGCAACGTCAACGTTCCGACGTTGCGTTACAACGGCATGGGTTTTCGCGTGGTGTTGGTTGCTGAGAGTGTGCGTGTCAGTCGTCCGTGACCTCTATTCCCTGTTGTGACCTTTGGTCAGGTATTCGCCGTGGTCCGCATAGCGGAACCCTACGGATTCCCGGACTCCGCCGCCTTGTTGCGATCCTCCGCCGCTTTGCGGATTTGTTGCTTGGCCGCCTGGAGTCGTTCGGGCCAGGTGAATGTGGGGGCCTTGGCGGGGTCGTAGCCGGCGAGGTGGCCGGTCAGTCGGGTGACGGGTTTGGTGTAGCGCACTTGCGTATCACCGAAGACTTCGCGGCAGAGTTCGGCGAGGCGGGGGTCGTAGTCGATCAGTTCATCGCGTGTGTTCACGTGATTGTGATCGTGGTCGTTTTCGCGGTTGTTGTCGAACCAGGACTGAACCCCTTCGGCGAAGTATTCGTGGTGGTTCACGCTGGCGTACTTCCCTTTCCACAGCCCAGCAGTCATGGCGGCATCGTAGGCGGCCTTCAAACGCACATCGAACGTCGGATCGACGTTGACCAGTCCCCGCAGGTGGATGTTGTGAGCGAGTTCGTGGATGAGAATGCATTCGGTGGAATAGGGATCACCGGGGTAGCCCAGCAGATTTTCTTCCGCGCAGGAACAGAAGGGATCGCGCTGGCTGCCTCCCATGCCGCGTGCACGGGCGTCCCAGTAATCCTGGCCGGAGAGGGGGCGGAACTCCGGTGGTGGTCCAGCGGCGAGTCGGGCGAATTCGGGTTGTTCGGTGGTGAACTCGTTGTGAGCCAGAATGCACAGCCTGGAGCCGCTTTGAATCATGGCCTGCCGGACATCGGGGCGGCGGGCGAGCATGAGATCGATGAGATAGGCCGCTTCCTTGAGCGCATAAGGACTGACATTCTTTGACGCGACGATGGGAAAACCGTGAGCGTCCACGCGCTGCGTGTAGAACTCCGGGACGCCTTGCGGATCGGGGGGATCGAAACGGACCGCCTGAATGGGAACCTGACTGGTGACCGTCATTTCGTGCCCATTCTCCTGACCCACCAGCAGGAAGCGATGTCCCAGTGTGGTGGTGATCAGCCTTTCCTGCTGCGGCTCCACCCTGCCCTGCGGCACGCGGCGGTTTTCATCGGCCAGCCAGAGAACTTCGACTGGTTGTGAACTGCCGTTGATGATTTGCAGGACCGGGCGCTGGGCATCCTCGGCACCAGCCACGAGTGGCAAGGCGAGCAGCGTGAGGAGGTTCAGGACAGAAATTCGCATGGTGATCACGAACGCGTGGAAGCTGAGGTTTGGCGATGCCCTATGTACTGCGTTTGACTTTCGCTTTTACGGCTTCCAGGGCCTGTTTGCACAGGAATTTGACGGTGTTGTCCGCATCGTTGGCGGCACGATCTTCGAGGAGGGAGATGGACTTTTGTGTTCCGATTTCCTTGAGGATGCGGGCCGCTTCCATGCGGACGGAGCGGTCTTCGTCGTTGAACAGATCATGCACCGGTACCTCGGCCCGGTCGCCGAACTTCTGCAGAGCCTTGCTGGCCGGGATGCGTGAGCTGGGGGACTTGATCCGCTTCATGATCTCTGGGATCGCAGGTTCGTAGTCGAGTGCGACGAGGGCTTCTTCCGAGGCGTTGGCGACCAGCGAGTTCGTATTGGCCAGACTTTCGATCAGGGCGGGGGCCTCGGCGGATGTGGCCCAGTGGATGAGCGCCTGTGCGGCGGCGGTCTGGACGAAGTTGCGGTCAATCTTCAGGCACTTGGCCACAGCGGCAGCGAGTTCCGGATCGGGAGCTTCGGGTTGCTTGGGGGCGAGCTTCTGCAGGGCTTTCTGAATACGCAGGTCCTCACCAGAGGCAATCTCGTCGAGAATTTCCTGACGCTCCTGAGGTGAAGGTGGAGCAACGCGATCGGCGGCCTGGGCAGCCATCAGGGTCTTGTAGTTCTTGAGTTCTTCCGGGGTCATGCGGACGAACGCCAGATGAATGTTGGTTTTGTCTGAGGAGTTGTCATCACGCACGATCATCGTCAGCCGGGAATCAAAGCTGTTGACGAAGCCATCCTTGCGGCTGACCTTCACATCTCCTTTGCCAGTCAGTTCGTAGCGTGGCCCATCATCGGTGCGTTCAATCGTGGCGAACGAGTAGGTACGTTCCAGAGTGGTTTCCTGATCGGTGGTGCCGGTCACGCGAAACTTGGTTTGTTCTTCGGCATTCAGGTGCTTGGCCGTGGGGTCGGCGATGCGCAGGCGGGGAAACATGCTGCTGGAGACGGTGAGTGTGGTTTGCTGCGTTTGCTCCCAGCTGTCCTGCGCGTCGGCGGGACGTGGTTCGATGACGGCCAGCGCCAGTTCGCCCAGCGCGTACGGCAGCGGCACACCGCCTTTCTGATTCACGACACGCCCCCGTTCGTCGATGGTCAGGCTGCGAGGTTCGGGAATGAGGCCGAGCATCAGACTGCGAATGATTCCTCGGGTGCGAGGGTCCTTGAACTTGTGTTCTTCCTTGAGGTGAGTCTGGGAAACGTTCAGCGCGATCTGCCCCGGCTTGACGGACGTGACCGTGAACACGGGCGTACCGGAGAAATTTCGGATGACGGTTCCATCGTCTGCTTCGACTTCGAAGCGATACGCGATCTCGTCTCCCTGCTGAGCCGAGAACGGCAACTGCACGGCCTGAGCCGAGGCTGAACTGCCCGCAAGTAACAACAACGCCACAATGGAGGTCAGACGCACCGAAACCATCCGCATGATCATGCTCCCGCGCAAGAAACGAAGACCCATAGAAGTGGATTGATATTTTGCGCAGCGGAGGGCGAGAAAGCCAATCCACCGAGATGGAAAAATGAGTGCTCAGGGTGACTCAGGTTGGTTTCCAGTGCGGCGAACCTCCATGGCCTGTCGGCCCCCAACGGTTGCGGAGGAACCAAGGCTAACCTGCGGCGTCCGGTGGAACCGGACCTACTGGAACTAGTTCACAGCGTTGTCCGACGCTCCGTCGTCTTTTGAAGGTGCAATCGGTGCTGGTGTCGGCGCATTGAATCTTGGAAGCCCTGTCTTTACCCGTTGCTGTACGATCCAACCAAGCTCGGTGAACATAAATGCGACATGTTTCTTGTCATTGTCAAACTGGCCTGCGATCTGAATCACTTGTTTATCAAGCAGACGTGAAGTGGCAATAGAGTTCCATGTTGCCAGCCCCTTCAGTTCGCGTCCCCAGACGGTATTGCGTTCGTATTCGAATGTTAGTTCCAAGAACCTCAGTTCTTCTGCAGTGAGTTGAGCTATAGCCAATTGCACACGCGCATCACGAAAATAGTCCCGTTCTCTCAATCTTGCGATCAGTTCATCGCGGAGCAGATCTCTGGCTTTGTCGGTCTCGCCAAAATTCAAGTGCATGTGTGGAATGGTGCTTACATCGAAAAGGAAACGCTCTTTGTCGTCGCGAATCAGTAGCACCTCCTGCGGTTGCCGGCAGGCTAACGCGAGTCCGATTTCGTACATCACGTTGCCGTTGCGGTAAGCCGAGCCAGTGACAGCATCTCGACCGAGCGCGGAGACGTCGGCAAGCACCATCTGTGAATGTGCGATTCCTTCAAGGATGTCCGTAAGTATTGAATCTCCCGTCTTTGAATTGTCGACACGGAAAGCCTTGAGTGGCTGGTCATTGATGTGCACAGCTTCGATGGCGGGCTTGATCACGTTTGCGAATCGTTGGTCGTAAGCCGACGAAAAACTCATCGCGACGAAAATTTGTGGCCGCAAATCCAAACGCCAGTAGGTCCTTAGAAACGCGTTTGGGTGCATCGGCTGAGATTCTCTGAATAAGG
>JAGQPW010000530.1 GCA_020426515.1 Planctomycetaceae bacterium
CCACGCATCGAAGCCATTGATTCAGCCCGCCGTCAACCTGATCGCCGCGCTGCGGCACGTTGGTGATCGACCAGTGTCGTTGCGGTTCGTCCGGCATAGCGGGCGAATCCAAATAGGGCTCATCGCCATTGTCGGCATCCGAAAAACGAAACACTTCCCCGCCGAGAACTTGATCGCTGGTGATCGTCGGGCAAACATATCGTTCAATGTGGGCAATCACGCGTCGTGTGCCTTCATGATGACTGACGTAGGGCCAACGCCGCGGGTTGTACATCGTATCGGTCATGTCACGCATCAGAACAACGTTCATGCCGCAGCGGGCCATTTGTCGCAAACCGAACGGGCGACCGAGCACACACATGTTGGTATGCACTCCGACCAAGATCACGTTCTGGACGCCTCGCGACTGCAAAATATTCCAGACCTCGTCGCCGCGATCACTGATGAAATCAACCTCCGCATCGATCGTGACCATATCGGATTGGCGTTGCCACGGCAGAT
>JAGQPW010000053.1:0-14604 GCA_020426515.1 Planctomycetaceae bacterium
AGAGGCTGGGGTGAGGGGCCTTCGATGTTGCTCTTGAGATGGCCTTGGGAGTAGCAGCATCAATGGCTCTGCGCAAAGAAGGCGATGGCAGCAATCACCGCCAGTGCGGACAACACCGCAAACGTAATCTTAACCCAGCTGTAGGGCCGCTCTCCCTGCACTTCGCCGGTGGCAGCATTCACAAACACATGGAACGGCTTGTCGTTGTAGCGGTACACGAGCATCCACACCGGCAGCAGGAAGTGCTTGAAGGTGATCGCATCGTAACGCGATTTCAGATGATCAATCCGCTGCTTGTCCCCACCAATCCTCCGCCGTACATCCTGCTGTATCGCTTCGTCAATCCGTTCCTTGCCGCGGCGAAATCCATCCCGAAGTGAAATGTCGTACGTACGGGCAAAGTAACCGGCCAGCACCTGATTCGTGAACGGAATGCTCTTGTTCAGCGGCCACGGTTCCAATTCGCGGATGTACTGCTCCGGCAGACCTTCGGTCGCCACCACAAGCACATCATCGAAGAACCGTTGAAACTGCCCGCTTACGGAATACCACCGCGTGCGGGTGACGGTCCTGCGGTTCTTGCCTGAGCCCACCGTCGTGGTGTAGTTGATGCCGCGCTGGCCGCGATACTGGTTGAAAGTGAGCGTGTCGAACGTCCAGTAGGGAATGTACACCCCCTCGAACTTTCCCTCGGCTCCCTGCTTCTTGAATTTGTTGGGAGCAAACCAGCGCGACTTCACCCATTCGGCCAGATTGGTCCTCGCCTTCTTACGATCGACAAGAAACGGCAACACGCCATTCACCGGCACACGAAACGTCGCCGTGTGCACCTGCTCACGTTGAATTGGAGAAGCGCAATAGGGACACGTCGTGCTGGTCAAGGTCCCGACGAAGACTACATCTGCCCCACAGGAGCTGCAGCGGACTTCGTTGTGGTCAGGTTCTTCATCCAGTCCTTCTTCGCGGATCTTCTCAATCCGGTCGAGCATTGCGTAGAAGTCCTGCTCGACAATCTGTGCTTCGGCATCCAGCAGGATTTCTTTTTCGTGTCCGCAGTAAGGACACTTCATCCGCTGCTGGCCAATGTTGAATTCGAGATCGGCGCCACAGGATTCACAGGGGAACGTCCGCCCCTTGCCGGAATCGACTGTCTCTCCCACAAACTCCGATTGCCCGGCACGCACGAGGGGATCGTCCGGAACATCCAGCGGCGGGACTTCTTCGAGAGGACCGTCGTGATCATCAAACTCTTGCATGCTTCCGTCCGTGAATAGGAATCAATGCGCAGACTGTAACGGGAGAGCAGGGGGCTTCTCAAAGCCAACGCACTGATCCGTCGTCCGGATCAATCTTTTTGCACATCCGCTCTGGTTGTCAGTCGCTGGCAGCGCTGTTCTAATCAGAGAGGTACAAACCGCGTCCTCCGAGTTGAAGCGGCGTCGTTCCCATCCCAGCCCGTCGGAAGTCTCCTATGCTCGCCTCATTGTTCACTCGTCGCGGCCTGCTGTCTGCCATTCTCGCTACCACCTGCTTGTCCTACGCGTCGCTCACGGCCGATGAGCCAGCCATTAAGCCGTTGCGAGTGCTGCTCGTGCTGGGGGGCTGCTGTCACGATTACATGACGCAAAAGGACCTGCTCGCTGAAGGGATCACCAAACGGGCTCATGTGGAAGTGGTGATTGCCTACGATCCCGACAAGACAACCAAGCACCTGAACCCGGTGTACGAGAACCCGGACTGGGCCAAGGGATTTGACGTGATCATTCACGATGAATGCTCCGCCAGCGTCGATGACCTTGCTGTGATTGACCGCATTCTGGAACCACACCGACAGGGACTGCCCGCCGTACTGCTGCACTGCGGCATGCACTCCTTCCGCAGCCAGGGCTTCCCCAAGGAAGTGACTCCGTGGTTTGAGTTCACCGGCCTCCAGACCACCGGCCATGGTCGACAAGCCCCCATCGACATCCACTACACAGCGGCAGATCATCCCGCGATCGCAGGCCTGACCAACTGGACCACCATCAACGAAGAACTCTACAACAACAGCGCCGGAAAGCTTCTCGACACTGCCTCCGCCGTTGCTTTGGGCAAGCAGACCACGAAGAACAAAGAAGGCGAAGAGAAGACTGACGAGGCTGTCGTGGTGTGGACGAACAACTACCGCGATGGAACGAAAGTCTTCGCCACCACCCTCGGCCATAACAACGCGACCGTCAGTGACGACCGCTATCTCGACCTGGTCACCCGCGGTCTCCTCTGGTCCTGCGGCAAGCTGAATGACACCTATCTGAAGAATGTCGAACAGTAGCGAGTAGCGAACAAGAGTCGCAGTGAGTAATATTGCTCACAGATCTCGGTATATGCAGCGTCCCTTGCGTCGCTGAACAACAAGTAGCTGAAGCGGGCCCGACAGCGAACCAATCCCGATGAGCGATTGCGAGACTGGCGACGATATTCGACAGTCATCTCTCGGCTCGGCGAGTCTGATGAAGTCGATATGCTGACCCAACCGACGCGGGCTGATTCAACTCTGCCAATCGGGCAGTCGCTCAACTTAACTCTTGTCCTTCTATCTGGAGAACTGCGAAATGAAAATGGACAAATGGCCAACGCTCATTGCGTTCACGGCCTGCTTCCTTGCCACCTCAGGTCTTGTCACCGAGGTGGAAGCTCAGGCAAAGAAACCCAACATCCTGTTTATTGTCTCCGATGACACTGGCTACGGAGACCTTGGGCCGTATGGCGGTGGCGTCGGCAGAGGCATGCCGACCCCCAATATTGACCGTCTGGCAAAAGAGGGGATGACGTTCTTCTCATTTTATGCTCAGCCAAGTTGCACGCCGGGCCGTGCAGCAATGCAGACTGGACGAATCCCCAACCGCAGTGGCCTGACCACAGTGGCCTTCCAGGGGCAAGGCGGAGGGCTGCCGAAGGCTGAATGGACGCTGGCATCCGTCCTGAAAAAGGGGGGATATAAGACATACTTTACGGGCAAGTGGCATCTGGGTGAAGCCGATTATGCGCTGCCTAATGCCCATGGCTACGACGTAATGGAGCATTGCTTTCTCTACCACTGCAATGCCTACACGTATGGCGACCCAACGTGGTTCCCTGACATGGCCCCCGAACTGAGGGCGATGTTCGACAAGGTCACCAAAGGATCTCTGTCCGGGAACGCAGGGGAACCGGCGAAGGAGGACTGGAAGGTCAATGGCCAGTACGTCGACACGCCGGAAAAGGGAGTCGTTGGCATCCCCTTTATGGACAAGTATGTCGAACAGTCTGGAATCCGATTTCTGGAGGAGGCTGCTAAGAGTGACGAGCCGTTCTTCATTAATATCAACTTCATGAAGGTGCACCAGCCAAACCTTCCTGCGCCGGAATTCGTTCACAAGTCGATGTCCAAATCGAAATACGCGGATTCAGTCGTCGAACTGGACACGCGCATCGGCAACGTGATGGATAAACTTCGCGAACTCAAGCTCGATCAAAACACGCTGGTGTTCTACACCACGGACAATGGCGCTTGGCAGGATGTCTATCCTGACGCGGGATACACACCGTTCCGCGGGACGAAAGGCACAGTTCGTGAAGGGGGCAACCGCGTTCCGGCAATTGCCTGGATGCCGGGGAAGATTGAAGCGGGAGTCAGGAATCACGAGATCATCGGGGGACTCGACCTCATGGCAACATTCGCATCGCTGGCCGGTGTCGAACTGCCAAAGAATGACCGCGAAGACAAGCCAACCATTTTCGACAGTTACGACATGTCGAAAATGCTGTTTGGTAAGGAGAAGAGCCCTCGCAATGAATGGTTCTACTTCACTGAGAATGAGCTGACACCGGGTGCGGCACGCGTAGGGAACTACAAAGCCGTCTTCAACCTGCGAGGAGACGATGGACAGTCGACGGGCGGACTGGCCGTCGATTCGAATCTCGGATGGAAAGGCGCGCAAAGCTATGTGGCTACCGTTCCTCAGGTCTTTGACCTGTGGCAGGATCCACAAGAAAGATACGACATCTTCATGAACAACTTCACGGAGAGAACATGGACCATGGTTTCCATTAGTGCTTCGATCGAAAACAAGATGAAGACTTACGTCAAGTACCCACCGCGACCATTGCAGAGCGAGACATACACAGGGCCGGTGACTCTGAGCTCCTATTTCCGTTTTCTGCATATCCGTGAAATGCTTGAGAAAGAAGGAGTCAAAATTCCGGTTCCGACTGGGAACTAGAGTAAGACAGCCAGTCGAGGTATTCTTGCAGGCGTCCCGTCGGAGTGACCGGGACGCCGACTGGCTTACCATTGGAATTAGCGTTCATGGCCTCAGCCAGACATTGGCGAGGCTGGGGCCACAACGCATTCCCTTCAAGTGAATGCGAATCTGGTCACTGGTCCGCACAGCGGACCCTACCGGTTGGACTCTTTCTTTGGCCGCTCCAGCCGTTCGATCAGCATGTCGATGGCGTCACGTCGTTCGAGGAATTTGATGAACTCCTCGTAGCCTCGGGCATCGGTCAGAGCGGAGACCACCGGAGTCAGCATGTGCAGGGCCTGGGCACTGATGTAGTTCATGGGCCGGGACATTTCGAGAAACGCGATGGCGGGCGTCGTCATGCCGCGTCGGTCGAGTTCGGAGGCGAGGCGATCCAGAAGGATGAGCTGTCCCGATGTGGGCGCGGCATCATCGGAATTCACCGCAAAGGCGTGTTGCAGCCAGTCCCGCCAGCCGGTCATTGAACGTCTCCGCATCTCCAAAATCATCCACAGCGCAAAAAAGAAACCTCCGCAGAATGCCGGGGGACCATGTTGCACAGATCCGCTTATCTAGGTGGGCATCGCCGCCACAACTTGTGGGAGCTGTCAGTTGGCCTCAATGGACCAAGCGCAGATATACACGCTGTTGCAGACTCACGAATCCCTGCGGACTGTAGTCGGATCGGCAAAATTTGGTCCGGTATCGAACATCGCAGAGGTCTGGAGGAGAACAAGTTCGCCTCTGCCCAAAGCATAGGCCGGGGCTCGACAACTGGCAAGCTGCGAAAATGCCAGGTTTCCGACAGATTCAACAGCTCGTATTCGACGGGGCTTCGGTCGCCGGTTCCAATTGCGTTGTCGACATTCCCGGCATTTGTCCAACCGGCAGCACGCGGACAGCACAGGCCTTGTAGGCGGGCTGTTTTGAGTACGGATCGAAGACGGCATCGGTCAGGCAATTTGTCCCCACGTAGTGCATGGGGACGAACACTTGCCCCGGTTGCACATTGTGCGTGAGAAACGCTGCTGCTCGCATCTCACCTCGCTGCGACGCGATGCTGACCTGATCGTTCTGGCGAATGCCGAGGGCGCGGGCGTCGAGGGGATTCAGCTCAACAAACGCATGCTCAGGATACAGCTTTCGCAAGACGGCCGATTTGCTGGTGCGGGTTTGCGTGTGCCACTGCGATGCGGAACCTCGTCCCGTCAGCAGCAGGAGCGGATACGCTGCACTGGGCCGTTCCTTGAGGGGACGCGGAGCCTCGACAATAAACTTTGCCCGTTCATCGGCGTGGTAGAACCTGCCATCGGCAAACAGTCGCCGCTCCTGCAGGGGAGTGTTCACCGGAGCGTCGACTGGTGATTGATCTGTCCGTTCTGGCCAGGGCCATTGAACACCGCCGCAGCGGTCCAGCATTGCGTAGTCGTCGATTCCGGTGATGTCGCAGGGCATGTCCCGCGAAAGCTCTTTGAGAATCTGAAAGACCGCTTCGGGCGACTCCCACTTCGCGAACATTTCACCGCATCCCCATGCACTGGCAATCAGGCGGAAAATGTTGAAATCGGAAAGGGCGAGTCCGGGCGCTTTGCGGACCTTCTTAACCACGCCAATGCGACGTTCAGAGTTGATGAATGTCCCATCCTTTTCGCCCCAGCCCGCAGCCGGGAGAACGAGGTCAGCAAGTTGTGCGGTCTCGGTGGTGTGGTACATGTCCTGCACCACCAGGAAGTCCAGCCGGTCCAGGATGTCCCGCGCCATATTCTGGTTGATCCAGGAGTGGGCGGTGTTGGTGCAAATGATCCACAGCCCCTTAATTTGACCGCGCAACACCCCCTCCATGATTTCATGATAGGCCCACGATGGTTGATCGGGGATTACGCGAGGTTGGATGCCGAGCACTCCAGCGACCTTCTCGCGATGTTGCTGATTACCGAAGTCATGCCCTCCCAGCAGATTGGTCGTGTTACTGAACAGCCGCGACCCCATGGCATTGCACTGCCCGGTGATCGAATTGGCTCCGGTCCCCGGTCGACCGATGTTTCCGGTCATCAGCGCGAGATCAATAATTGCCTGTGCGGTTCGCACCCCCTGATGGCTCTGGTTCACGCCCATCGTCCACCAGAACGAGACCCGCTGACCATTGTGAATCGCTTCGGCAAATCGTTCGATCTGCCGGGCGGACAGTCCGGTTTCCTGTACAACGCGCTCCAGCGGGAACGCCTTCACGAACTCCGCGTATTCCGCGAAACCGCTGGTATGCGCGGCGATGTACTCGTTATTGATCCAGCCGTTCTCGATCAACAGATTGCCAATTCCGTAAAACAAAGTCTGATCGCTTTTGGGATACGCGGGCAGGTGCAGCGTCGCGTTCATGGCGGTTTCGGTCATTCGCGGATCGACCACGATGATCTCGGGCGAATGCGGATTGCGCATGACGCGCTCCCACATGATCGGATGAGCAAGGCATGGATTGGCTCCAATAAAGACCAGAACATCAGACGCTTCGAAATCTGCATAAGTATACGGGGGAGCATCGAAGCCGAAGGCCTGTTTGTAGGCGACAACGGCCGTAGCCATGCACTGGCGAGTGTTCCCGTCGCCATGCAGCATGCCCATTCCAAATTTTGAGAGGGCTCCCAGAAAGGCCATCTCCTCGGTCACCATCTGCCCGGTACTGATGAACGCGACAGACTCGGGACCATGGGTGGCCTGAATGGTCTTGAATTTTGGAGCGAACTCTCCCAGAGCCTGTTGCCAGCTGACGGGAGACAATTGCCCCTGCTTGTTGCGAAGCAAAGGAGTTGTCGCACGATCCGGAGCATCAAGGACGCTGAGTGCCTCCCAGCCTTTGGGGCAGGCCATGCCCAGATTGACCGGATAGTCGGTATTGGGGGACAGATTGACCGCCTCGCCATCCCGTAGATGAATCTTCAGGCCGCATCCGGTGGAGCAGTAGCCGCACACCATGCTCGTGGTGGCATCGGGGCGGACAGCAATTGGCAGTTGGCCAAGGCCGAAGTGCCCGGGCTCTCGCAGCAGTTCGCGGGTCAGCGGACCGGTGTGTGCTCGCAGCAGATTCCGAAGATCAATCATCGTCGTGGTCCTCCCGGCATGCGCGGGGCAGAGACCGCTGCAAAGAATTGGTAGCGTTCAAGCAGTTCCCCCAGCAGACACGCCCCGAACAGAATGGACAACATCAGCATGGAGGGAACGTTGCCAAGATGGGCCGGTTGCTCCCGCATCAGCAGAAAGAGCGGCATCACAATGCCTCCCAGGATTCCGGCGGCACAACGCGCAATGCTGCTGCTCGATAACCTTCCCACGATGAGCAGTGCCGAGCGTTTGAGTGGGGAATTCCGGTACTGAAGCAGATGCCGCAGCAATGAGAGCTCAAATCCCAGTTTGATGAGCGTGCCCACAACCAGAGCCTTCGCCAGCCCGGCTCCGACCGACAGGTACAAGGACTCGCTCAGCTGTGGCTGACCAGACAGCGAGAACAACATCAACACCAGCAGCGTGGTGGCCAATCCAAGATTGCAGGCAGACAGGAAGAACTTCATGCCGGTCTGGCCGAAACTCCAGAACTCTCGCTGCGTGAAGACATATATCATCACCGAGCAGAATACACCGGCCAGTCCTGTCACCACGACGGTCCAGCCAAGGAGGCGCAGCGTCTCGGCAGCCAATATTCCCGACCAGACAGCGGCGGCATACATTGTTGCGGCTCCGGCAAACACTCCGAACGCCAGAATTTCGCGACTAAGCCAGGAGTGCCGCAAGCCAATGATGGCGCGAAACGCATAGAGCGGACGCCCCAGGTGCATTGTACTGGCCCCAAGAGCCAGTAGTCCCAGTGCCAGAGCGAACGCCGATTGCAGCGGGCGGAACTGCGTGAGCAGATCCGGCTTCAGAAAGTTCTCCAGGATCAGGCCTACTGTGAATGCCCCCACGGACAGTTGCGTGAGCACGAGCATTACGATGAGTGGCCAGTGCGGATGTTGAGCACTCACAGAGTAGTAGTCGGCCGGGAGCATGTTGCGAGGAAGTACCCGCTTCGTCTTGAACGTTGTCGTCGGAAACGTGAGGTACGGTTCCGGTGCCGCAGGGAGAAAGGAGTCTGCCTCTGCGTTCTCACGCACTTCCTGCACATTCACAACCTTGATGGCAATGGCTTCGTGCGGGCAAGCCTGCACACAGGCGGGGGCTTCACCGACGGCGAGGCGGTCCGCACACATATCGCACTTGCGAACAATCCCCTTGTCGCTGTGATACTTCGGGACATCGTAGGGGCAGGCCAGTGTGCAGTACTGGCATCCGAAGCATTGATCGTCGAGATGCTTGACGATTCCAGTCTCGGGGTTCTTCTCATACGCATCGACTGGACAGGCGGTCATGCAGGCGGGATCAAGACAGTGATGACAGGCCGTGGTGACGTGCTGCATCACCGGAAGGGATCGAGTCCCGCCCACCAGCAGGCCGACATCGCGCCAGGTTTCCTGATCATCCAGACCATTCAGAGAATGGCAGCCCACAACACAGGCCTTGCACCCCGAGCAGCGGTCCAGGTCGACCTCGAAGGCATACTGTTCTCCGGTCTTCGGAGGCGCAGCAGGCATGAGGCGGGAATAGTACTTTGACTGGGATGGCAGGCCGCCATCGTGCTCCTGCGAGAACTGTTCAACTGCGGTCAACTGCTGCTGTTCGTCCAGCAATCGTCCCAGCAGATCCGAGACTTCACCAGATGAGACGATCGGCAATGACGAGAACGAGGCCGCTGACACCGAATTTGCCTCGCTGAATTGTATGTCAGAGTGAACAGTCATGAATCTCCGGTCCAGACTCACTCCACACCAACGGGCTCAAGGGCCGAGTGCTCTGAACAGCTGGTCGCGAGTTTGCAGCCAATCTCCGTGGCATGCAGTGCATCAAGGACTTCGATCGGTGGCAATTCCAGAAAGACCTGGCCGTGTTCAACTTTGACGGAGAAGACATCGACCCGGTACTCGGGATCACTCATGCTCTCGCCGGACTTCAGAGAGAACGTCTTCTTGTGCAGCGGACAGGCAACTTTGGGTTCTCCACCCGCATCGCCAATGATTCCTCGCGACAGTACAAACGCCTTTTTGTGCGGGCACATCTGCTGGCAGGCATACCATTCGCCGCGGCTCGAAAAATTGAAGACGGCAATCTGTACCTTTCCATACTTGATGGTGGAGCCGCCATCGAGTGGAAAGTCATCCACATGGCCGACGGCCACCCAACGCCTGTCATCGAGCGTCATGTGCTCCTCGACTTCTCGGCGTGTTTCGTTGAGGAAGTCCAGCTGGACAAGCGATTCCGATTCGGAAACCCAGTCGCCGGGGCGGTGCTGGCCACGTTCCGAAATGATCTCAATGACGGGCTCGGTCTCTTCGGTATTCACAAACTGGCGGAACAGCTTGCGCTTCTCGGGATCGTTGACAACCGTTGTCCACTCGCACTGATAGGTCTCGACGACGCTTTGCATCATCGCTTCCAATTCATCCGCGATGCCCAGTTTGTCTTCGATGACGACATCACGCAGGTGATCAATGCCGCCTTCAAGCTTGTCCAGCCAGACCGAAGTGCGGGTCAACTTGTCCGCTGTGGTCACGTAGTACATCAGGAAGCGGTCGAGATACCGGATGGCGGTTTCCTCGTCGATATCTGAAACCAGCAGGTCGGCATGGCGCGGGTTCGTCCCCCCGTTCCCGCACACATAGAGATTGTATCCAAGTTCCGTGGCGACCAGTCCAAAGTCTTTTCCACGTGCCTCAGCACATTCACGGGTGCATCCAGAGACGCCGCCCTTCAACTTGTGCGGCGATCGCAACCCCTTGTATCGGTTCTCAACGCGAATCGCGAAGCCGACCGAGTCCTGCACTCCGTAGCGGCACCAGGTTGTGCCGACGCAGCTCTTGACCGTTCGCAATGATTTTCCGTAGGCGTGTCCACTCTCAAATCCGACAGCAATCAGTCGTTCCCAGATAGCCGGCAGGTCTTGAACCTGGGCTCCAAACAGGTCGACTCGCTGTCCCCCGGTGATTTTGGAATACAGACCGTAATCACGGGCCACTTCCCCCAGCACAATCAACTGCTCCGGGGTAATCTCGCCGCCTGGAACACGCGGCACGACAGAGTACAAACCGCCTCGCTGCATGTTGGCGAGGAAACGATCGTTCGTGTCCTGCAGGGCGTGGAGCGGGGCGTCGACAACA
Source organism: Planctomycetaceae bacterium (assembly GCA_020426515.1). Lineage (GTDB taxonomy): Bacteria > Planctomycetota > Planctomycetia > Planctomycetales > Planctomycetaceae > JACKHO01. Next base: position 10,502 of record JAGQPW010000053.1, read on the forward strand.
GGATCGTTCCACAGGCTGGCGAGGATGGACGCAATGGTGGGCTTGCAGGTTTCGCAGCCGTAGCCTGTTCCACACTCGGCGATGACGTCAGCGAAAGTCTTGAGCTTCTTCGTCTTGACGATGGCGAACAGTTCCGTGCGGGAATAGGCGAAGTGCTCGCACAGGTTGTTATTGACGGTCTTGCCAGCCCGCTTCATCTCGGCTTTGAAGAGATCCGTCACCAGTGGGAAGCAGCCGCCGCAACCGGCCCCCGCCTTGGTGCAGCTCTTCACGGCGGCCGGGGACTCGAGGTCGTGTTCCGCTATGGCTGCGCAGATCTGCCCTTTGGTGACGTTGTTGCAGGAACAGACCTGAGCCGAGTCAGGCATCCCTTCGATACCACCGATCGCCGCACCGCCACCGGACTTACCGACGATCAATTCGTGTGGTTCGCAGGGGAGAGGAGCGTCGCTCTTGGCGAACATCGAGTACGTACCATACTCCGACGCGTCTCCAATCAGGATGCCGCCGAGCAACCGTTTGCCATCCGTCGAGAAGAAGAGCTTCTTGTAGATCCCCGCAAACGGGTCTTCAAACCCCAGCGGAGTGGCTTTTTCAGGGGGAGCTTCGTAGTCGCCAAAGCTGGCGACATCGACCCCCATCAGCTTGAGCTTGGTGGAGAGATCGGTGCCGCTGAATGTTCGCTCCCCGCCCGTAAGGTTGGCGGCTACCGTTTCCGCCATCTCGTATCCAGGAGCAACAAGGCCGTACACCATCCCTTCGTGCAGGGCACATTCCCCAATCGCATAAATATTGGGATCGCTCGTCTGCAACCTGTTGTTGACTTGGATGCCGCCACGCGGACCGACTTCAAGTTCACACTGTCGGGCAAGATCGTCGCGAGGACGAATCCCTGCGGAGACGATAATCATGTCGACATCAAGGGACTCTCCATCGGTGAACTCCATGCGTTCGACATGTCCGTTTCCGTGGACCTCTTTCGTCCCTTTGTTCAGGTGGACTTGCACCCCCATGTCCTCGATCTTCTTGACGAGAATTCGGGAACCGGCATCGTCGATCTGCCGCGGCATCAGTCGCGGGGCAAACTCAATGACGTGAGTTTGCAGGCCCAAATCAAAAGCGGCCTTGGCGGCTTCGAGCCCCAGCAGTCCGCCACCAATGACCGCACATGTCTTAGATTTTGCTCCAAACGCGATGATGCGTTCGAGGTCTTCGATGGTCCGATAGACAAACACTCCCATCTTGTCGATGCCGGGGACCGGAGGCACAAAAGGAAATGAGCCTGTGGCGAGAATGAGCTCGTCGTAACCGATCTCGACGCCCTTGTCGGAATAGATAACGCGGGCTGCTCGATCAATCCGGTTGGCTCGATCCCCCAGATGTATCTCCACGCCGTTGTCCGCGTACCACTCCATCCGCGCGAGCATCAGTTTTTGTGCATCGCGATGGGCGAAGAATGAGGTCAACCCCACACGGTCGTATGCCGCTCGAGGTTCCTCACAGAACGTCACGATGCGGTATTGATGCTGCTGATCAAACTCAATCAGCTTCTCACAGAACCGCAGTCCGACCATTCCGTTGCCGATGACAACAATTGTCTTTTTGTGCGAAATATCAGCCATCGGAGCGCCTCCGGTCGTTGAACCGAAATCCTTCAGTCATGGCCGCCTGCCCCAATTGAATTGGCAGAGCAGGCAGCTGAGTCGTTTGTCTTGAGAACGTATTCGGGCACTAAGCGCCGGCGGGTTCTGCGCCGGGCACCAACAGGCCCTGGCGTCGGCTGCCAACCGCCTGTTCGTGATCCGAACGAGCTTCGGTTTCAGCGGCCTCGCTGAAGTTCACGGCAAAGGAGAGAAAAGAAATGAGCGTGACCAGAGCCCCCAGAATGAACAGGGCCGTGGGCCAGGTGATGGCAGAGGATTTGAAGAGAAATCCAGCGGCGACCGCTCCGGCATTTCCACCGGCCCCGACGATACCGGCAACGGAACCGAGGGCTCGTTTGTTGATGAACGGGACAACGGAGAAGGTGGCCCCTTCAGACATCTGGACGAACAGGCTGAACACGAGCAGTGTCGGAATCGCGAGAACGAGGATGCTGGTCTGTGAGAACAGCATCAGTGCCAGTCCTTCGAGGAACAACACAATGAACAGCCACTTCACACGTCCGGACAGGCCGTACTTTTCCCCGAATCGATCACCGAAGAAGCCGCCCAGAGTTCGGGCGAAGATGTTCATCAAACCAAACAGGCTGGCCACCAGCCCGGCGGTCCCCACCGCCTGAACAGGGTCCATGTTCTTAAAGTGGTCGAAGTAGTCCACAAAGTACAACGCGGCGACGTTGTTGATCGTCAGTTCGATCCCGAAGCAGGCTCCGTAAATCACGAACAGCGCCCACACGCGGTAGTCGTAACAGGCCTCCAGAAATGTCCCGTTGACCGACTTCGATTCGGGCATCTTGCCAGCGGCTCGGAGGTCTGAGAAGTTTCCTTCCGGCGTATCCTGTGTCAGGAAGTAGTACGCAACTCCGGTCAGAGCACACACCGCTCCGGCGAAGACCATTGCGGCCCGCCAGCCCAGAGCACTCGAAAAGCCAAAGACCGAAACAAACAGCCCGAAGATCAGAGGCATGACAAGCTGAGTCACACCCCCACCCAGGTTGCCCCAACCCGCAGTTGTGGCATTGGCCGTTCCCACACAATTTGGAGCAAACATGACCGATGTGTGGTACTGCGTGATCACGAATGACGCCCCGATCATGCCAATCAGAACGCGAAAGATCAGAAAGGTCGTGAAGTCGTGTGCAAAGCCAATCGCCATGACGGGCAGCGATCCCACAATCAACAGCCACGTGTATGCGATTCGGGGACCAACCCGGTCACACAGCCAGCCAATGGCGAGTCGCGCCAGCACCGTGATGGCGACAGAGCCGATGATGCACCAGCCAATCTGGTCCCGGGTCAGCGACATTTCTTCCCGCACAACCTTCATCAGCGGGGCGATTCCGAACCACGCGAAGAAGCACAGAAAGAAGGCAAACCACGACATGTGGAACGCCCGCATCTGCGGAGAGGAAAAAGAAAAGAGGCGAATACTTGTGGCCTTGACGGATGCAGTCATGGAGCGAAAAACGTCAATGATTGAAGTCGGCAATTGCGATCAAGAGCAGACCGACCCGGCGTTCGCCCGGCCGCAGCAACTTGCAGACGTCGAACATTCAATCCTTTGCTTGAGACTCCTCCGGATTCGCGAGCACGAAGAGGAGTGTGCGTATTTGTCACACCAGGCATTCGCAACTGCCGTGCCGAGGCCATGTCCCGGTAGCCGCGAGGCGTTGATAGAGGTGCGTGTAAGGCCGCTTTTGCCTGTATTTCATTTGGCAAAGCGGCCCTGCCTGTGCCCCCCAATGAAAACCGGTTCGCGAGCGAAGTGCTTTCCGCAGGGCAGAATTGCTCAGGAAATGCGCAGATAAAGTCAATATCCGGCAGGTGAGTTGGGCAATAATTTCGATTGTGTTGGCTGGTTCGTCTGCAATGATGCCTGCCGCTCCATTGGGCCGATATCGCACCATGGGGACTGCGCTCAACTTCCCTGAACAGGTGCTTCCAGACTTCCAGGGAGGGGAGAGCCCCCGTGAATCGTGTTACAAAACTAATCGTGGTTCTCGCCCTCGGCATTAGTTCGGCCGATGCGGCAGATCCGACCTGTAGCTCGGTCGACCAACTGTTCTGCAATCCGACCGACTGCTGGCTGGACGGTTGTGGTGACTGGCTGAGCAGCGATGCGAAGCTGCTGGCTCCGCTGCAGAATCAGCCTCTGGGGAACGGATGGACATCCTCCGTAGGCGGTGAATTGCGGTATCGTTACATCGACGAGCGCAATCGGTTACGGCCACCAACGCCGGCGGGACGGTCGACCTACGACCAGTACCGATTCAACCCCTATGTGGATTTGAACTACACGGACCTCATTCAATTCCACGTCGAGGCCATCGGAGCGCAAACGAACGGCAACGAGCTCCCCCAACTCTCCATCGACGAGAACCGGGCGGATTTGCTGCAGTACTATGTCGACATCAACCTGGCCGACTTCGACAACGATGGGAC
>JAGQPW010000053.1:14703-23890 GCA_020426515.1 Planctomycetaceae bacterium
CACACGGAACGTTGGACCTGTACTGGCTGTGGCTGAATGAACAGGACGACGATCCCGGCCTCATCGACGGCAATCGCCACACGATTGGGGTGCGTTACGCTGGCAAGAGGCCACTGACTGGAGGTGCCAAACCCGCACACACGCTGACGTGGGATCTGGAAGGGGCCTATCAATTTGGAACCGAAGATTATGCGTCAGGAATCAATGAACAGATCCAGGCCGGATTTGTCTCGACCAACACGGGGATCGTGTTCAACGCGTTGCCATGGACTCCCACGGTGCAGGGCATCTTCTTCTGGGGATCGGGGGACAGCAATCCCGGAGACGGCACCAACTCCACCGTGAGCACGCTGTTCCCACTGGGGCACGCCTACTGGGGCCAGATCGACAACTTCAACGGCTCCAACCTGTTCGACTACGGCGTTCACGTGACCGTCAAGCCGCACGAGAAGCTGACATTCCTGACCGGCTGGCACTGGTTCGACAAAGCTCAGAATGCTGATGCCATCTACAACGTCGCCGGGGCCTCGTTTGGCGGACCGGGAGCGGTTCCCACCACATCGAGCCATCTGGGCAACGAACTTGACCTTGTGGCCACGTACCAGATCAACAAGAACCTGCAACTTCAAGCGGGCTACTTCTGGTTCTGGTACGGCGAAGCGGTCACCGCCAACAATGTGGCCGCCGTTCGCAATCGCAGCCACGCCGAGATGTTTTACACGTATCTCGACTGGACGTTCTAAGCAGCCCACGTGAGTCCGAATTAACGCCAGGGGCGGCCCATATGGTCGCTCCTGTTGTGTTGCGCTCGGCGGAAGATCAATCGACGGGCTTTGGCACGCAGGCGAGTTCCTCGGACGTGAGTGGCTCGCGAGTTTGGAGCTGATGATCGAGGACGGTCAGCGTGGCATCGGATGCATCGCCAGTCATCATGCGTTGCTGAATGCGTTTCCGCAGAACCTCCTCACTCGCTTCAAACGTAAGAACTCGAAACGGTACTCCCACGTGATCGGCGAGGTCACGGAACAATTGCCGCTGCCATCGCTTCAGAAACGTCGCATCGACAATCACTGGATAGCCAGCCTGGATGACAGACTCCGTGAGACGAACGAGCTGCGTGTAGGTCTTCCGAGAGGCATCGGCCGTGTAAAGGCCGGAATCGATGTCACCGGCGGCCCGCTCAGTTGCCGCAAGCCCGAACAGCCGCTTCCGTTCCACATCGGAGCGAATGCGAATCGCCTGCTCCTGTTCGATCGTCGCTTGCGTCCCATACGTCTTGCCGCTGCCGGAAAGCCCATAGGTAATCGTGATCTGCACTGGCCTCGGAGTCGTGTAAGCGGTCGCCAGATCGAGATAGTTGCAACACTCAGTCGCCAATCGCTCCTGCTCGTCAGTGTCGGTTGCAGCCTGCTCGCGACGCAGCATGGCGACCTTGGCGCGAACAAGGGCCCGATACACAAGATAGAAACGCAAGACGTCCAGTCCCTCGTAGTCTCCTGTCCGTTCCAGGTACGCATTGAGGAATCGCCAACCGAGATCCGTTCGCTGGTGATCATCCAGGTCCATCAGCAGAAATGCGATCTCACTCAGGACATCGATCCAGCGGAAGCCCGGGTTGAACTCAATGCAATCGAACGGAGTCAACTCGCCCTGCCAGCGGGTGATGTTGCCCAGATGCAGGTCACCATGGCACTCGCGCACAAATCCCTGTTCCCGACGCTGCGAGAAGACTTCATTCAACAGGTGCCCCTGGCGTTCCGACCACTGCCAGAGACTTGTGAGCTGAGATTGCCGCGCGGGGTCTTTCAGCAGCGGGCTGAGATTTCGAAAGTTGTCTTCCACGGGGACGAGTACACTTTGTGGCGTTCCCCATGGTTCGTGCTGCACCCGTTCCGCAGCCTCATGAATTGTGGCCAGCTTCCGTGCGAGTAGCGAGAGTTCCTCGGCCTCCAGTCGGCCACTTGCGAGCAGCGTACCGGCGAGGAGTGTTTCGTCAAATTGACGCATGCGCACCGCGTACTCAACCGGTGGCCCATCGCCATCAAACTCAAAGTCTCCATCGAGCTCAGTGATGCTCGCCACGCCAAGATACAGGTCGGATGAATACCGGGAATTGAGTCGGAGTTCCTCCTGGCAGTAGTGATGCCGCCGTTCCAGCGTCGTAAAATCAACAAAGCCGAGATCGACCGGCTTTTTGATCTTGTAGGCAAACTGGCCGGTCAACAGGACCCACGAAATGTGCGTTTCGCGGACTTCCACTGTCGTGATGGGGTGCGGGTAGGCCTCCCCCCGGAGCAGACTGCGGATCATCGGTGGAAATGATGCAAAGGCTGTCGTCATCGCGTCGAGCTCCCAACCGAGACTGTGAACACCGCAGACACTGGCCCCATCTTCGGTGATCACGCTCTGTCAGGCAAATTGCGATACCAGTGAATTTTCCGCGGGGAGAGACAGAAACACGCAACATTCATTACGGTGGGCACTTAGGTGTGGATTTCCGTTTTTCTCGTGAATTGTCGTGTCGAGTGAGCCGGTGTTGATGCGTAGTACCTTCGAAGCCTCCCAACCATGCTGAGCAAAGAAGACATTACCGCCACTCTGTTGAGCGAACGCCTTCCCCTGACTGCGTTCGTGGCAACAGTAACGCGCAATTACCACATGGCGGAGGATGTGTTTCAGGATGTGTGTGTGAAGGCGATTGGTTATGAACAGGGTTTCGAATCGGCGGCACACTTGGTGAATTGGGCGCGCGTTGCCGGACGCAATCGCGCGATTGATCAGTTGCGCTCTCGCGATGGAGTGTACGAGGGACTCAGCGAACAGTTGCTGGGCGAACTTTCCGCAGTCTGGCCAGAGAGTCGTGAGTCCCAATCCCGGCGAAAGCAGTTGGCCTTGAAGGACTGTGTCGAATTATTGACGGACAACAATCGGGAGATTCTTCGTCTCCGCTACTTCGAAGGTCGATCCGGGAGTGAAGTAGCCGACCTGTTGGGACGCAAGCTGACAACGGTCTATCAGTCACTGGCTCGAATTCACAAGACGCTCGGCGACTGTGTCCGGAAGCGAATGGCACGTCTGGAGGGTGAAGGATGAACAGCAATCCACGCAAGAATGGCTCCCACGATTCGGAGCTGTCATTCGTTGAGCTGGTTGTCCGCTATCAGGATGGCACGCTCACGCCCGAAGGACAGGCCGCCTTGGAAGCAGAACTGACCGCGAATCCGGATCGGCTGCAGGAATTTGCTGAGCTGCAGATGCAATCGACGATGGTCCACGGACTGTTTCAGCAGCAGGCATTTGAACCGCCTCGGCCAGCAACGACAAATCGCTTAAGCAGACGGCTCAACCTGAACGCCTGGGGCTGGCCGGTCGCTACGATGTTGCTGCTCGGCTGGGGACTGTGGCTCTACTCCGTGGAGCAGCGACAATTTGCTGAGAAGGCCACTCCTCAGGACAACGCCACGGCGTCAAGTCACGGTGTCCGATTGGCAGGCTCGTCACAGGCAACACTCTTCGGGGAGCTGGTTCCAAGAAACAACGCCTTGCTCGAACTGCGACGAGACTACGTGCTGACCGGTGGACTGGTGGAACTGTCGTTCCCGACTGGAGCTTCGGCCATTATTGAATCACCAGCCGTCTTTCGCATCCTCGATCGCGAAGGACTGGCACTCGATACCGGACGCTGTTCGGTCCACGCTCCGGATGGTGCCGAAGGCTTCCGCCTCGAAACACCGTTTAACCGTGTCGTTGATCGGGGCACGCGATTTTCCGTCAGTGTGAGCGAGAACAGCGAGACCGAAGTTCAGGTCATCGAAGGCCTGGCAGATGTTTATCGCAAGTCGCCGGAGCAGTTGCAGCCCCGAGTGAATGTCTCGGTCGAGCCGGAGAACAAGCCAATCGAAGAGCTGCCACTGGAAGTACGCCTCGCGGATCGCGAGGCCCGGCGTTTTGTCGGAGCAGAGTCTAATGGAACAAAGACCTTGCCATTTGCACCGGGGATGTACCGCCGCCGACTGCCTGACCGCGTTGTCGGATATGAGGCCACAACCGATGCTCGCGGTGGTGCACTCAGCCTGCTCGAAGTCACAGTTCAGCGTGGCGGCGTTCCCATCACCTATGCCGCCGACGAATTGATTCCCGTGACGTTGACATGGTTCAAATCATTCGATGCGGCCGATCCCAATGGCCACCTGACCGGGGGAGCGGAGCTGCCGGCCCATCGTGGTGACTGGCTGAGCGATCGATTGCTCAACACCGGCGTGATCAATCCCGGAGGGCAGCAAGCTCCGCTGACGACCGATCCCGTGATGCAGACTCCTGAAGATCCGTTGCATCCCGGCACGCCAGGAATGGCCGTGCAGTTTGCATCTCCGGTGGTCAATGGTCCCGGTCCGGACGTCGTCTTCTTTGAGTTACAGTCGCTGACCAACCCTCCGGGCGGAGACACGTTTCACGTCAGTCCGCTGGTATTCCGTTCGGGCCTGCAATCCATGACCGTGGACATGTATGACCTGACAATCGCATCGCCTGAGGCATTACCTCTGGGAGGCTTCTACCTGTACCGATTCGATTCACCAGTGGATTCACCGACCATACTGGAATCACTCAACTGCACGCGAACGCACGTGCGTCTGGGCTTCCGGGGACTGGCCGTCGGGATTGACTTGTCCGAACTTGGATATGCCGAGGGAGAACAGGTGGACGGCCTCTTCTTTCAGGATGCCGACGACGACACGCATCGCGTTGATCCCGTATTTATTGGAGGCCTGCCCGGTAAGACAGGCCCGGCAGGCAAACAGGAGAATTAAGGACACGACATGAATAGTCATGCCTACACGCTCGCGGCAATGAATCGATTTCGCATGGTCTCCGTGCGACGATGCAGCAGTGTTGCACTTCTGGGGGTGGGAATGCTGCTCATCCTCTCACACGCTGCACAGTCCGCCGAGCCTGTCCCCGTGGCCCGCTGGGACTTCGGTGCTGAAGAATCAACGCCGCTCGTTCCGCATGGCAGTCTCCATCGCGATCTGCCCGGACCGCGTCCGCCCGAGTATCCCGATTTCGCTCCCGACAACAACGCGGTGAAACTGGATGGCAAAGGGGCGCATCTCTCGTTCGAAGATGGCGGAGTGCAGAGTCCTTTTGACTTTACCAATGGCGATGCCATCACTCTGGAGGCGTTCGTCCGCGTGGATGAACTGCATGCTGGCGAAAACGCCTACGTCATCGGAAAGGGACGCACCGGGGCCAAAGGATTTGCCCCTGACAATCAGAACTGGGCTCTACGGGTTCGGGAAACCGGTGGCAAAGCGTGTGTCAGCTTCCTCTTCGCAACCCCTCAAACGGGAGGTCAGGTTCAATCGGGACAGCAGTGGCATCGCTGGACGACAAAAACAGGCTTCACCCCAAGCAAGTACTGGCATCACATCGCCGTAACATACCGGTTTGGTGAGCCCGAAAGTATTCGAGGCTGGATTGATGGCAAACCTGTTCCCGGTGCCTGGGACATGGGTGGGCCCACCAAGGATGCGCCGGTTGTAGATGACGATGCGATCTGGATTGGATCAGCGCTTGGCGGTTCAGCCGCCAACAGCTTCCGCGGGATGCTCGATTCCATTGCCGTGTATCGAGACCTGGTTGACGATGAGTTGATGAAGACCCGTTTCAGTCGGGTGGGAGAAGAAATCGTCGTTGGTCCAGCGCCCGAGGTGATGCCGGAGATCACGGACCTCGCTCCCGGAGAAATTCGCCTTTCGCTGCACGAAGGGATGCCGCAGCACAGCCGCTGGTTGAACACCGATGAAACGCTCCCTGCAGAGACACTCCGCTGGCAGACGAATGCCTTCCTGATGGATCGATTCCCACAACGCTACGACAGCTGGGGAATTCGCGAGGATTGGAAAGCTCCCGTCCTGGTTCGTTTTATCACCGATGTCAATCTACCAGCGGGTGAGCAGCGTTTCCTGATGCGCACACGCGGTCTGAGCCGACTGTGGGTCAATGGCGAGGTCATTGCTCGCAGTAAGCCGATCACCGGTTCACCCAGCGGGGAAGAGCCAATCACTCCGGTCGCTGAAGCCCCTCGGCCGGGTCTGCGTATCGCCGAACATCGCCAGCAGGAAGTGACCGGCGTGGCCACCATTTCCACTGCAGGGAGTGTCCGCGTGATTCTGGAAACACTCGTTGGCGGCAAGAGTTTCCGGACTGATCCCGGCGAACTCTGTGTGGCTGTTGAGTCGGCTGATGGCACGACCTACCACTTGCTCCAATCCGGTGACAAGACCGAGTTCGCCCTGACCGATGCCGATGTGACCCGCGCCTTGCATCAACAGGAACTGGCTTTGCGTGCCTTTGATGATGAACGTCGTCGGGTGGCTGCGACCACTCAGGATGAGTTCTGGGCCAGACGTCACGAGACCGCCCGCAATTGGGCCTCTGCGCAGCCTGCGATTAATGTTCCGCCTGCAAGTGGAGTGCATCCGATTGATGCCTTCCTGAATTCGAAGATCGAAACAGCCGTTGCCGCTTCAGCCAAAACGTCGCTGGAAGATGCACGCCAGTTTCACGACACCGTGCTCCCCATTCTCCGTGACAACTGCTTCCGTTGTCATGGAGACAAATTGCGCGGCGGATTGCTGCTGAATTCGCGTGAAGCGGCACTAAAGGGAGGCGAGTCGGAATCTCCTGCGATTGTTCCTGGCAATGTCGAGCAGAGCGAACTGATCCTGCGCATTCGATCGAAGGACGAAGTCGATCGCATGCCGCCCACGGGAAACGGTTTGAAACCCGAGGATATCGCCACGCTCGAAGCCTGGATTCGCAGCGGAGCCGTCTGGCCTGCCGTTCCGGTCACTCCCGAAGAGGTGACCGCCGCGCCCACGATTGACGATGCCGCGTTCATGCGACGCGTCTATCTGGACACCATCGGGATCGGGCCGACGGAAGAGGAAGCACGAGCCTTCCTGGCCGATGCGTCACCCGACAAGCGGGAGCGCTTGATCGACCAACTGTTGGCCGACGAACGCTGGGCCGATCACTGGGTGAGCTACTGGCAGGATGTCCTTGCGGAGAACCCCACGCTCATCAATGCGAGTCTGAACACCACGGGACCGTTCCGCTGGTTCCTGTACGAAGCGTTGCTCGACAACAAGTCGTTCGACCGTCTCGTGACAGAACTGATCCTGCTTCGAGGCAGCCGCAACGAAGGCGGCAGTGCCGGATTCGGAATTGCCGCGAACAACGATGCTCCGTTCGCTGCGAAAGGGCAAATTGTCGCGAGCGCGTTTCTGGGCATCGAACTGCAGTGCGCCCGTTGTCACGATTCCCCCTATCACAGCACCAGGCAGCGCGATCTGTATTCGCTCGCAGCGATGTTCGAGCAGAAGCCGGTCACGGTCCCAGCCACCAGCAGGGTCCCAGATGCCTTCTTCGCCAAACAGGGACGCGAGTCGCTCATCAAGGTGACGCTGAAGCCGAATGAACCTGTGACACCCGACTGGCCGTTTGCAGAAGTCACCGGATGTGCCGACGACGAATCCGTGGCCGCATTGGCTCACGATCCCAAGAGTGCCCGGCAGCGACTGGCCGCGTTGATCACCGCTCCGCAAAATGAACGATTCGCTCAAGTCACCGTCAATCGATTGTGGCGGCGACTCGTGGGTGCGGGAATTGTTGAGCCTCCCGACGACTGGGAAGGACACGCCCCGAGCCACCCTGAACTTCTCAAGTGGCTGGCACGCGAGTTCGTCACCCACGATTTCGACCTGAAGCACGTGGCTCGGCTGATTCTGACATCCGACATGTATCAGCGAGAAGCAAAGGGCCGAAATCGATCGGCGGCTCCCGAACTGCGATTCTTTGCCGCGCCGGATCGCCGTCGCCTGACAGCGGAGCAGGTGGTTGATGTCTTGCACGCGAGTGCTGGACAGCAGATGAACGTCGAAGAACTGACGTTTGACCCCGATGGGCGTCGCGCTTCAAGCAACCGTTTGACCTTGGGGGTGCCGGAACGAGCATGGATGTTTGCGAGCCTGGCGAACGAACGCGATCGGCCCAGCCTGGGCCTGCCACGTGCTCGCGCAGTCACCGATATCATGGAAGCGTTCGGTTGGACAGGGTCGCGACAGAGTCCGAGAACTGATCGGGAAACAGCTCCCAATGTGCTGCAACCCGGCGTTCTGGAGAACAGTGCCGCATCGGTTCTGCTGACGCGTGCCTCCATCAACAGTGGACTCGCCGACGTCGCGGTTAATGCCAAGTCTCCTGACGGATTGGTCGAGAGCCTGTTCTTGCGATATCTGGGACGTATGCCCAGCGATGTTGAACGAGGCCAGTTGGCAGCCGTGCTGAGTGAGGGTTTTGATCAGCGTCTGGTCCCTGCCGACCAGATTCAGCCACCGCCACGTCCCGAGCCATTGCCGGGGGTGACCTGGTCAAATCACCTGCGCCCGGAGGCCAATTCCATCGCCATCGAACTGGAGCAGCGGGCGCGTGATGGTTTGCCGCCTGATCCGCGGCTGCAAACCGAGTGGCGAGAACTCTACGAAGATGTCGTCTGGAGTATTGCCAACATGCGTGAATTTGTGTGGATGCCCTGACCGGTCCCACCGGAAACGGGAGTCCGGAATCACAGCCACCTGGTTCAACTGAATACACATCATCTTGACAACAAGGAATGAAACGATGAAACGTCGCGAATTCATAGCCGCATCGGCCTCTGCAGCCGCCCTGTCCGGACTCGGTTCGGTCGCCATGGCCAACGCTCCCATCAAGGGGAAGGCCGAGCATGTCATCTCCATCTGGCTCGGAGGCGGGATGGGGGCAATTGACACCTTCGACCCCAAACTGTTGGGAGACCCATCAACGAAAAAAGCCGGTTCCTACTATAAGGGCGTCGACACTGCCGTGCCCGGGGTCCAGGTGTGTGAACACCTCAGCCAGCTGGCTCCGTTGATGGACCGTGTGACTGCCGTCCGCACCGTCAACCATGCCGTGATCGACGAACACGCCGCGGCGACCAACTTCATGCACACGGGGCGGCCTGTCAGCGGAACGGTGGTGTATCCTTCCGTCGGTTCGGTCATCGCACACGAGCGTGGTGCGGCGGATGAGGGGGCACCACCTTACGTGCTGATCGGCTATCCCAACGTCACACGCGGACCAGGATTCCTCGGGGCTCGGGACAGCT
>JAGQPW010000053.1:23987-34989 GCA_020426515.1 Planctomycetaceae bacterium
AGAATCCGGTGACCTGCGTAACCGATACGGCGGCGAATTCGGCCAGCGCTGCCTGCTGGCCCGTCGATTGATTGAGCGCGGTGTGCGTTTCATTGAAGTGTCGCACAACCTCAACTTCCTCAATGGAGCGGGTTGGGATGTGCACAACGGCGGAATCCTGCAGCAACACAAGCTGATTCAGGAAATGGATACCGCAATGAGCGCCCTGATCATCGACCTGGAACAACGAAATATGCTCGACAAGACGCTGATCGTTGTGACCACCGAGTTCGGACGCCCACCGGAATTCGACAGCGGCGGCGGACGCGGTCACCAGGGTAGCGCCTTCAGCTGTATTCTGGCTGGCGGCGGATTGAATCACTCTGGTGCCTATGGCGTAACTGACGAACTTGGAAAGAAGATTGTCGAAAATCCCGTCAGCGTGGCGGATTTCTTTGCCACGATTCATGCAGCGGTTGGCGTCGACTACTCAAAGAACCTGTACGACGGCGATCGTCCGGTGCCCGTGACCGATATGGGCAACCCCATCGCAGCACTGTTCGCCTAATATCCGGACCGGTCCCCTCTCTCAAGCAGAGAGGGGACGCGGATGGTCTTGCAGCTTTATCGCAGTGAAAGCAGGTAGGCGATCAGGTCGGCCATCCCCTGCGTTGAAACCTGCTTCTCCAAACCTTCCGGCATCAGCGAGAGGCCGGAGCTGCGAATGGCCTCGATGTCACTTCGCAGGTAAGTGGACTGCTTGTTCTCGGCCTGAACCAGGGTAATACTGGTTTCGCTCTCGGCGATGATCATCCCGGTCTGGGTCCGTCCATCATTGAGTGCCACCACATAGCTGAGATACTGCGGGTTCACTTCACGGTTGGGATCGAGCACGTTCGTGAGAATTGCCTCCGCCCCGCGATTCTGAACAGCCGCCAGATTCGGTCCAAGCTCATGTCCAACGTTTTCCAGCTTGTGGCAGATCGAACACTCCTTTCGAAAAAGTGCGCGACCTCGCTCGATATCCCCTTTCATCTGCAGCGCAGGCTGATAGCCGGTCAGTATGTCCTGGCGACTGCTTGGCGGGGAAGCCGCCAGCAACTGTTTCGCCAATTCCCGCACCTGCTTGTCGGAATGGGCTCCAAGTCCCTGCATTCGGACCGGAGTAAAGTCCGATACCCGTCGCTCGCCGGTTTCAATCCGTGCAAGTGTTGCCAACGTCCAGGGAGTTCGTGAGAAGAGCAGCTCTTCCGCATCCCGCCGCGATCCTGGTGTGAGTAACTGCCACTGATCGAGAATTCGCTCGGCGATCACGGGATCGGCGTAGCGCCCGAGGACTTGCAGCGCCGCAGTCTGGACCGGCTGAGGTTCTCGTGAATCGAGACGATCCAGCAACAGATCGACATCTGCCTGATCATGTATCAGCAGCAGAGTCTGAATCGCATCTACGCGCTCCGAAGTTGATCGAGCGGTGTCCGGAAGAACGGCGCGTGCTTCCGATAGCATGGCTGCCAGCAGCGATCCTGATTCCCCTTGAGTCAGCAGTTCGCGCAGCTTTCCATTTGCCGACAGTAACGAGGAAATGACATGTCGCTGGAGGTCTCGGTGTTGACGCGGCAACGAAGCCAACCGGGTCATCAAAGAGGAGATGCTACTCGGATCGGATTGCCGCGCAACCAGTTGACTGAGATCCGCGAGTACAGGTGACGCCTTGGGACCGGCCAGAAATTCACTGTCCGCAAGTAACGTGTTTTCAACGTCAAGTGCTCCAGTCGGCAGGGAACTCATCACGGCCAGCCGGATCCAGCGATCTTCGCCACTGGCCACCAGCAACTGAGTGAGCAAAGGCAATCGCCACTTCACTGGAAACTCTCCCAGTGTGAATGCAAGTTGATAACGCACTCGCAGATTCGCATCGCTGATGAGCCCCGCGACGGCCTGCTGCACCGAGTTGGAATCGGCAAACCCTTCCGAAAGGAGAAGGGCTCGTTCACGAACTTCGGCTTGAGAATCGTGCAGGGCAACACCGACATCATCGGCGGCGAGACCGCTCAATCCCTGGAGGGCAAACATCGCATGCAATCGTCCCAGAGGTTGATCGCTCTCGCGAAGTAGGGCTTTCAGCAGAGGAATCGCAGTGGAATCCTGCCGCTCAAAGAGCAAACGGCTGGCCGTTTCCCGGTGCCAGGAATTGGGATGAGCGAGCAAGGCGACAAGCTCTGCGCTCGTCGCCGTCGACAATTTCGGGGTCGGGCGATACTCGTAGCTTTCGGGGATCAGCCGATACAGTCGACCGCGATCGCGACCGCTCGTGAGATCGAGATGCTGCTTAATCTCGGGCGGCAGACTCTTGGGATGTTCAATCGTTTCCCTGTACATATCGAGGACGTGCAGGCAGCCGTCGGGGGCGTTTGCAAACTGCACGGGACGAAACCAGTTGTCATCCGATCGGAGCAGTTCGCTTTCCTGGTCAATGCGGCTGGCCGTATAGGCGACACCAGCAGGCACAAGTTGCTTGCGGTGCACGATGTTGCTTCCGACATCACCAATGATGGCCCATTCTCGGGCCTCTGGTGGAAATGCATCTCCGCGATAGAGGGTAATGCCCGTGGCGCCGGTAAAGTATCCGGCGGCTCGACCGCCCCCTTCAACGACACCTTTCACCGTACCGGAAACACGCAGTCGCGTACGGACAATCCGCCACGGTTCCACCGGGCTGGTCCGATAGACCGGGGCCTGTCCTCCATCGTCAGCGATGCTGATGCGGGGTGACGGGGCAGGCAGTGCGCGATTGCGGGCCAGATAGCGGTCGTCAAACATCACGAACTGGGCGTGATCACTGTTGGAACAGACGAACTTCCGCCCCCAGTTGTCAAAGCACATTCCATGCTGGGCTCCGCCACTCTCAGAGCGAATATCGAGCAGCCTGGGATCGAAGGAGAAGTCACGGCCTCGCAGCTCGACCGGCGGAGCATTCTTCTGGTCGACGCGAACCACTTGACCACCCGAGGAACTCGTGGCCCCGTGAATTCGGTTGTCGAGTCCCCAGTGAAACGAATTCAGCAGTCCCTGCACATTGCTGCGTCCAAACCCTTCAAACACGCGCCGGGATTGATCAGCCACAAAGTCGCCATCGGTATCCTTCAGGTAATTGATGTACGGTGGTGCCCCAACAAAGACGCCCCCGTCGTAGCAGATAATGGCCGTCGGCCACGACAGCCCCGAGGCAAACACGGTGCTGGTATCAAACACTCCATCCTGATTGGTGTCCCGCAGCAGCCGCACCTGGCCAAGCTGTTCGGTTTCCTGTTCGGAGTAGTCTTTCATCTCGACGACGTACAACTGCCCATCGGCATCGAAACACATCGCCACAGGGTCGGTCACAAGAGGTTCCGCGGCCGTTTGCTGGATGCGGAAGCCGCGGGCTACATCAAAGTGTTTGAGAGCGTCCTGCGGTTCGAGGGGAGCAATTCGTGGCAACTCGCCCGAGTAGTCGACACCACCCCGAGGAGTGTGGCCGAGTGCACGGTCGATGAACTCATAGGCCGCAGAGCGAATTTCGGTTGGGAAGTCGTGTTCACAGGGGGGATACTCAACACGAAGATGGTCCTCCGCCCCAAACAACTGATAAACCTCACGGGCCTTGGGAATGGCCTTCTTGACGCCAGCAACATCGAAGTTGCTGTCGGAAATGGGAGAGTTGGAGAAGAACGGCCGCGGAGCAAGAGCGGCGACCACCTCGTAGAAGTCAAACGGCACGAGATTGGGGTCAAGCTTGTACTTGTCCCGCAGGAGCGGCATGTAACGATCACTGGTCCATCCGGCAATCTTGCCGCCGTAGTAGTCGTGAAACGGGGTCCATCCGCAACTGGAAACGACGACCTTCAACCGCGGATCAAACACAGCGGCAAACATGGCGTTGTGTCCGCCGAGCGAATGGCCAATCACTCCAATTCGTTCCGGATCGACGGCGGGATGCTGCGACAGCAGATCGACGCACCGCATGTGGTTGACGATCCCCTTCATCGTGCCCGAGACGTAATTGTCCGCGTTGAAATCGTAGTCGCTGAGATCTCCGAAGGAAGGATAATCCGGCGCGATGACGACGTACCCTCGACGAGCCAGTTCAGTGGCATATTGCCGGTTGGCCAGTGGCCCCTCTCCAGCCACAATTCGCTTTCCCTTTGGACCGGTGGGATGCAGTGCGAGCATCGCCGGGAGTTTCATTTCCTCAGGGAGAGGATCGGGAAGGTACAGGTCCGCCGTGATCCGGTCGCCATCTCCGGAAGCGAAGGAGATGGTTTCCCGCTGATAGCCCGGTCCCGAAGTGATCTCGCTGCGCTGGAGATCCAGTGAGGCACTGATATCCCGCTGTGGCAGAGGCCCCATCGCCGCCTGCATGCCCTTCAAAATGGAGTTCCTTCGATGCTCCCAGTCGGCTGGTGTTCGAACAGGCTGAACATGCCCCTCGTCATCACGCCACGCCATCAGTCGACCATGAGGAATCGATGAGGATGTCTCCTGCGCCGAGAACATAGAAGCCATTGGCAGGAGTACGGCAAACAGGCAAATGGGAATCAACCGCATGGTGGGCTCTCGAAGAGGAAGGCGGGGCGTGAGGGAGAGAGGCAACAGCAGGTGGGAGTGGACTGTCAGGCCTCTCCGGCAAGGGCACGTTCTGCATTGCTGTGGAAAATATTTGTCAGCAGATCCTCATCATCGATGATGCGCTGGAGATATTTCTGTAACTGGGTGCTGTAGCAGGTCCCTTTAAAGTTCTCGCCCGCCCCATCGCGACAGGGGCAGTCGCTGCCGAACAGCATTTGGCGAGGATGACGCTGAAGAAAGCCGATCGTGAACTCTTCATCGCGAGACAGTGCGTTGAAGCCGCTGCCAGCTGACATGTCGCAGTAGAGATTCGGGTAGTCCGCCAGCAGCTTGTCGAGCAGGCCTCCAGGCTTCACCGGCCCCGTTGGATACAGCGACTTCTCAGCGGGTGGAACCTCCGCGCTGATGTTGGCCCAGAACGTTTGTGCATGCCCGATGATGCGGACGCGCTGATAGCGCTTCAGGTACGTTTCCAAGTGCTCGGCCAGTCCCTGATTGAAACCACCGGGCCCATCTTGAAAGTGAATGGTGATGGGCCAGTTGAGTTCGTCGCACAGTGCGATTACCGCTTCCACACGCTTGTCGTTCAGCGGAAGGTGTTCCTTCTGTTCGCCAATGCCACGACATCCGAGCAGGTGATAGGCCTTGATTCGCTCCAGGGCATCGGGCTGCCGAATGTCGGTCTGACAGAAGGGAATGATCCGATCCGGGTACCTGTGAAATGCATGCAACACGGTTTCTGAACGAAGCAGCACACCGCCTTCTCCGGTTTCCAGTGGCAGCACGAATGCCTTGGCAGTTCCCGTGGCATCCATGTGGCGAATGGTGTCTTCGATCGAGCGATCAAAGTGGTTGATGTGCAGGTGGCAATCGATCAGCGAACGAGGCTTGGCGGGCTCATCTGCACATAACACAGACGTGTTTGCACAGGCATCCGCAGCGGCTGCGACGACGCCCGAAGCCAGCAACTTAAGGACAGCGCGTCGGTGAGGCGAGAAGAGCAGGGGCATTGCGTCGTTCCTTGATGCTGATTGAGCATGCCAGATGAGATCCATTGAGGACCGGATCGGGCAGCTGCGGAACCGTGGGGACACATGGAGTCTACGACAGGCAAAGCCAGGCAAGGCAGCTGGCAGCTCACAAGAGAATACAAGGAGCCGTCGATTGAGAACACTGTGCAAGGCCTGAATTCTGAGTCCCCCCCCTGATGAAGCATCATTCAATGACCGCGCTGCAGCACGACGACGCTGTGACTGGAGACATCATAGAATTCCGACTCAACCGCGATCCCCCCGGGAATCATATCGTCCGGACTGGATTGAGCCGTGTCGACCACACGCTGCCATTGCCCCCGGTGTCCTTCGTGGATGCCAAAGCGTAGGGAATGTGTGGAGGCATTGATCATGACGTACAGATCACAGTCACCCAGTGATGCGCCATGCAGGCAGTAAGCCAGAGCCCGTGAGCCAGGGCTCATGTCGACATTCCGCTCCGTTCCATACCACGAGACATCGTCGCGCCAGAAGCCGGCACGAGAGATCGAAGGATGGACTTTTCGGAAGGCAATCATCTGCTGAAAGAAGCGAAAGTTATCGCGATGCAATTCCAGACGCCGCCAGTCGAGCCATGTTGTGGTGTTGTCCTGGTTGTATGGGTTGTTGTTACCTCCCTGCGTTTGCAGAAACTCATCCCCCATGCGGAACATCGGTGTCCCGTTGGACAGCATCAACAGGCAGAAGAAGTTTTTGACTTGTTGCTTCCGCAGTTCCATGACATCAGCCGGGACGTTGTCATCACCTTCCCAGCCACAGTTCCAGCTGCCATCGCGTTCGCCATCAGTATTGTTGTGCCCGTTGGCTTCGTTGTGCTTGTGGTTGTACGTGACATTGTCGTACAGGGTGTATCCGTCGTGCGATGTGATGTAGTTGACACTCTGCCAGGGCCGACAGGAATGCATGAGATCGTCGGGAAACAGATCAGCACTGCCATACAGCCGGGTCATCAATTCTGAAACCAGATTCGCATCACCGCGCACATAGTGTCGCAGCGTATCGCGATAGCGCCCATTCCACTGCATCCATAGCTGCCCCGGAAAACGACTTCCCAGCTGATAGGCGCCTCCGGCGTCCCAGGGCTCTGCAATCAGTCGGATATTCGCGAGTTCCGGTTCCGTCGAGATTTGACCGAAAATCGGCGGGTCGTGGAGGTTGATGGTGCCGTCGCTGGTCCGCGTAAAGACGGAGGCCAGGTCGAAACGGAACCCATCCACATGCATCTCCTTCACCCAGTAGCGGAGACTGTCGACAATGAGCTGTCGCACGGCTCGGTTGGCCGTGTGCAGTGTGTTGCCCGTGCCGCTGAAATTCTCATACGGGTGGGCCGGATCACAGGACAGGACGTAATAGGTGCTGTTGTCGATTCCCTTGAAGTTGTACGTCGGTCCATGCTGATCCCCTTCGGCGGTGTGATTGAAGACGACATCCAGAATGACCTCAATTCCCGCAGCGTGCAGTTGGCGAACCATCTCTCGAAAGTCCTGATGCTGTCGGCAGGCTGCTGGATCATTGGAGTAGGCATGGTGCGGTGCAAAGAAACTCATCGGCATGTAACCCCAATAGTTTCCCTCCTGCGGATCGAACTGGAAGACCGGCATCAATTCGACGGCCGTAACTCCCAATTCACGCAGATAGGGAATCTTCTCGATCACACCCGCAAACGTTCCCCGGCTTTGTTCACTGACTTCTGAAGAGGGATGCGCAGTGAAGCCTCGCACATGCATTTCGTAGATGATCAGATCCGCTCCGTGACGCTGCGAACGATCGTGATTCCAGTCGAACGCGTGGTCCACACGGGCAAGCACAGCCAGGGGCGCCTGTCCCCAGTTGGACCCCGGCCGCATGGCCGCCGAACGGTCGAAATCGGGAGGAAAGAAAATGGCCTTGGCGTACGGGTCAATCAGCAGCTTCTCGGGATCGAATGTATGCCAGGAAAATCCCGGACCCGGCCCGGGACCATCAATTCGATAGGCGTAGAATCGCGCCGACTCCAGTCGGCTCTCGGGAATGCGGCAGTGCCAGATGGGCCCGGACTTGTTCTTCAGTGGAGCAAAGACATACGAGTAGACCGGCGTCTGAAAGTCGCTGGCACTAAAGAAAAGCAGCTCGACGGAATGCGCATGCTTAGAGTAGATCGCGAAATTGTGCGCCTGCTCCTCCTCAACCCAGGAATGCCCAAGCGGAAAAGAAGCCCCCTCAACCGCGTCCCAATGCGTGACAGAAGATGAATCGGATTGTGTGGGCACGAAAACACTCCCGTGAGAAATCAGAAGTCAACGAGCGACTTGGGAGGGATGGCGACACGCAATGCGTTCAAGACCGCCGCCACATCAATGACCTCCTGCGTGATGGCACCGGCAACAGGCGGCAGGTAGCCCGCCGCAGCAATCAACATGGCCAGCAGACTCAGCACCATGCCTCCCACGGCACTTTGCAGGGCAATCCGACGCATTCGCCGGCTGATGTGCATGAACTCATCCACCTTGGCGAGCGAGCTGTCCATGATGACCACACCGGATGCTTCGCTGGTCACATCGCTGTTCTGACCAAAGGCGATACCCACAGTGGCGGCCAGCAGTGCCGGGGCATCGTTAATGCCATCGCCGACAAAGATCGTTTTCGCCTTGGAAGCCTCGTTGGTCACAAAGGCCAACTTGTCTTCCGGGCTCTGGCCTCCGTAGTACTCGGAAATCCCGACGAGTTCCGCCAGATACTGAACCTCTGACTCCCGGTCACCGGAGAGCAGCACCACACGTTGAATCCCATGCCGTTTGGCCAGGTGATGCACGAACAGCGCACCTTCCCGACGAGGCTTGTCTCGGAACTGGTACGTGGCCGCATATTTCTTGTCGATGAGCACGATACATTCGAGTCCGGGGGACTGAGGAGGGAGTTGCTCAAGAAGTTCTGCTCGGTTCTTCGCCAGTTTTGTCCGGCTGGTGATGTTGATCACCTTGCCTGAGACAACGCCGGTGAGGCCTTCGCCCGGACGCTCGCTGATTTCACTGGCTTCGTGCAGCATGGCCCCCTGTTGCCTGCCAGCTGTGACGATCGCCGTCGACAACGGATGCTTGGAGTACTGCTCGATGCTGGAGACGAGCGCCAGCACGAAGTGCGGATCGAGGCCTTCAGCGCAAATCTGTTCGGTCAATTCGGGTTGGCCGTAAGTCAGTGTTCCCGTCTTGTCAAAGATCATCGTCTGGCAATTGTCCACTTGTTCCAGTACTGCCGGATCACGCACGATAATGGCTCGACGTGCCGCAAGTGAGATGGAGCCGATAATGGCCACCGGAATGGCAATCAGCAGCGGACACGGCGTGGCGACAACCAGCACGGCCAGAAAGCGAACCGGATCGCCAGACAGCAGCCAGGCCGCCAGGGCAATCGATACTGCCACGGGCGTGTAGATCGCCCCCAATTGATCCCCCAGCCGCCGCAATCGCGGACGGTGCTGCTGGGACGATTGCATCACCTTCATGATCTTCGCATACCGGGAGTCAATCGCCAGCTTGTCTGCCCGGATCGTCAGTGCCGATTCCCCATTGATCGCCCCGGACATCACATCTGAACCGGGGGTTTTGGAAATCATGTATGGCTCGCCGGTCAGGTACGACTCGTCCATAACGCCGTGCCCCTCCAGCACCGTGCCGTCAATCGGACAGACCTCATGAGGCAAAACCAGAACGACATCGCCAATCTGCAATTCCTCGAGCGCAATGTCCTGTAGTTTGGAATTCCGCTTGCAGTGTGCGATCGAGGGCATTCGTTTCGCCAGAGCCTGAAGGACTGAAGAGGCACTTTGGACCGCATATGACTCCAGGGCCTCGCCTCCGGAAAGCATGAGCACCACCAGGGTCCCGGCCAGGTACTCACCCAGAAGAACCGAGGTCACAATCGAGATTCCAGCAATCAGATCCGATCCGAACTCGCGGCGGACGAGTTTGAGCAACAGATCCCAGACCAGCGGCACTCCACCAAACAGGAGCGCAGCCAGCAGCGGCCAATTGGCCACCGTGACCTCGGTGCCCGCCCCATACAGCAGCACAAGATGCAGTGTGATGGCAACAATCGACAGGATGGCAATCGCGGCCTGCTGACGACTGACGGAAGACGAAGCGGAGGCGGTCGGCGAGTTCACGGGCAGCTCGATTCAAGGAACTTGGGCAACAGGACGGGCGAGTGATTCATTGCTCGGATCAGACGCCCGCCCGAGAATGGCGGGCACATCAGTTTCAGTCGTAAGTGAATTCTGCCGATGCGGTCACATCCGCCGAGGACACGAGTCGAACCCAGGCCGCATCAAACCCTTCGGGGAATTCAAACGTCCTCGTTTCGCCCGCAGGGACTTCCAACGTCTGGTATCGATGCCAGTGGCGGTTTCCCGTGATGTCCACTTCAATGTGCATGTTAACCGGACCA
The DNA here is from genome assembly GCA_020426515.1 of Planctomycetaceae bacterium. Classification (GTDB taxonomy): domain Bacteria; phylum Planctomycetota; class Planctomycetia; order Planctomycetales; family Planctomycetaceae; genus JACKHO01. The sequence continues at coordinate 34,049 of JAGQPW010000053.1, forward strand.
CGACCATCGTGATCGATCACCAGAGTTTTGTGATCGTATCCTTTCATCAGGTACGCATCGGAAGGCCGATTGTCCCGCACGGCGGTTTCCTTCCACGGGCCACCATGACCAACGGGCTTGCCCAGTTTCCAGAGGTCATCAATCCCGCCGAACCATAGTGCCGTATCCTGAGTGGGGTCCGCGAAAACATGCCCGTCATTGCCCGCATCAGGCTTCACTCCACACAGCACCAGCAAACCGTTCCAGGTGCAGAAATCAGTAATCTGTCGTGCGTGACTGGCCACGGGACGCATCAGGTTGAAACGCGGGGGGGCGCCATTGGTGAGCAGTGGCAACTCGTAAAAGGTGCCATGAATGTTGGCCAGATGACGTTCCGACTCCACCTCGCGCACCGCCCGTGGCCAACCCGCAGCAAAGGGGTGGTCGAAGGCCGCGTTTCCCTTGGGAAGCCTCAGCGTCTGCCCCTGATAACGAAGTAGGACGGAGGCGTCATCGACGGTGAATTCCGGAATTACTTCGAGCAGCGATTTCAGCTTGGGGTCGGCTTCGTCAGCGACAAATTCGAATTGGGACTTCGTAAAATTGAAGTAGCGGTCATCGCCGGTGATCAGACGCAAGTCGCGATTGCGTTTGGCCGAGTACACCTGAGCACCGAGAACGTCGGACGCATCGACGTCGGCCAGACCGGCAAACAGTTGCTGGTTCTCCGGAGCACTTCCATCGGCGAACCTCGCATCGCTCTGGCAGAGAAACGCGGTGGCCATGCAATCCCGGCTGGTGCGGAGTCGCAGCCAAACGGCATCCAGGTCAGCTGGTAGAATGTGGGCAACGTATCCCTGGGCCGGAACTTCAATCGCTTCATAATTCTCCCAGTGACCATTCCCGCGTCGGTCAATCTGCAATGTGAATTGAACAGGTTCATCAGACTTCGCTGCAATCTT
>JAGQPW010000054.1:0-12498 GCA_020426515.1 Planctomycetaceae bacterium
AGGTACAAGGCGAGGGATACCGTTCTGGTAAATCTTTCCAGCGCGCCCCGGTGATCAACACCCACAAGATGCCTTCCAGGCACTCACGCGATGGAACCCACGGGCGTCCACCACGCGGGCCGACGGTGGGATCGGGAAACAGGTCCGCAATCGCAAGCCATTGGGAATCAGAGAGAAATGGTTTCGGGGCCGTCCTGGACCCTGTCGTATTCGGTCGCCGGCGTGGCGGCCACTTCGACAGGGTAATTCGCATGAGATCCTCCTGGAGAAATCAGACGATGTCTCACGGAGCAATTCCCTTGCCAAACTGTTCAGTGCCGACCCGGTTGTGAAACTACCTCACGTCATTTGTTTCGCCAACTGTGTGGATTTTCTCTTAGCTTGCTGCTGACAGTTTTTGCAACAGGCTGCGGTAGTGGAGTTCCGTCCGATCGGCCCGACCTCGCAACCGTTACAGGCACCGTCACACTGGATGGCCAACCGCTCGAAGGAGCCGATGTCACCTTTCAGCCCGAGTCGGCCCGTCCCTCGGTTGGCACGACCGATAGTTCTGGGAAGTACGAGCTGATCTATCTGAATGACGTGAAAGGCGCCGTTGTTGGCCCCAATCGAGTCATGATCACCACCCGTCGTGACGGGGCGGATGATGACCCTTCGTCGAACGTGCCTGAGCGTCTACCGAAAAAATATCACGCAGAGTCAACGCTGTCTGCGGACGTAGAGGCAGGCAGCAATGTCTTCGACTTCGACCTGACGTCCGAGTAGTTGTGTTCGGCACAACAGGCCAGCGACCTACTTCCGGAAGATTCCAAAGCCTCCCAGCCGCATGCACTGCAGCCAGAACTGGGCCAGAATCCACAGGGTCGTGCAGCCGTATTTGACGCTGCGGCGGAAGTTGATGCTGCTGGCTTCGTCGAAGTAGCGGACCGGGACGGGGATGTCGCCGAGCTTGAAGCCGAAGTAGACCGTTTGCGCCAGGAACTGGCTGTCGAAAGCGAAGTCGTTGGTGTTGTTCTCCCAGGGGAGCGTTTCCAGCACTTCGCGGCTGTAAGCTCGAAAGCCGCTGTGAAAGTCACCCAGGTTCTGGCCGAGGACGATGTTCTCGGTGAGGGTGAGGCAGCGGTTGGCGATGTACTTCCAGGCGGGCATGCCCCCCTGCAGAGCTTCGCGGCGGGTACGGATGCGGGAACCGAGAATGACATCGCAGATGCCCAGTCGAATCAGTTCCACAGCGGCGGGAATCACGCGGCTGTCGTACTGGTAGTCCGGGTGAATCATCACCACGTAGTCGGCCCCATGCTCCAATGCGTAGCGATAACAGGTTTTCTGATTGCCGCCGTAGCCGAGATTGGTCTCATGCTGAATGACCGTGAGTCCCAGCGACCTGGCCACTTCGACGGTGTTGTCCTTGCTGCAATCGTCGACCAGCACAATCTCATCGACAGAGCCGGGAGGGATATCGGCGACGGTGCGTTCAAGCGTGGCCGCTGCGTTGTAGGCTGGCATCACCGCGATGACTTTGCCGCGTGGTCGCGTGACGACCGGTGTCTCGTGGATCTGCATGGGAACGGGGCTGCTGCGGAACGGGTTCGACGGAAGCGGGAAAGGCCCCGGAGCTGACGCGACCGGGCTCGCCGAGGCGATTAGAACTTGTGACCTTCCTGCGGACCATTTTTCGTGAGCGTGAGGACTTCCGGGCCGAGTTCGGTCATCAGAATCTGGTGTTCAAACTGGGCCGAGAGGGAACCATCGGCCGTGAGCACAGTCCAGCCATCGGACAACGGCCCCTTCGTGTGCGCGGAACCGAGGTTGAGCATAGGCTCAATGGTGAAGCAGACGCCGGGTACCAGAATGTCCTTGCGACTCTTTTTGACCGGGAAGTGAGGAATGCCGGGGTCCTGGTGGAACATGCGGCCAATGCCGTGCCCCTGAAAATTCTCAACAACCCCCAGTCCCTGGTCCCGGGCAAAGCGGGCGATGGCCAAACCAATTTCGAGAACCGAGCTGTAGGGTTCGATTGTGCGGATGGCGAGCCAGAGTGAATCAAACGCGGCCTGCGTAACACGGCGGGCTTCGTCGCTGACATCGCCGATCAGAAATGTCTCTGAGGAGTCGCCGTACCAGCCATCGACGACGGTTGTGCAGTCGACATTGACCATGTCGCCGGATTGCAGCGGGCGATCATCGGGGATGCCGTGACACACGCAGTCGTTCACGCTGGTACACAGTGATTTCGGATAGCCTCGATAACCGAGACAGGCCGGGACGTGTCCATGATCGAGGGTGTATTGATGAGCCAGCGCGTTGATTTCGTTGGTCGTCACCCCTTCTTTGATGTGCGGGCGCAGAAAATCGAGCAGCTGGGAATTGAATTCCCCGGCAGCGCGCAGGCCATCCCGTTCTTCTTCGTCCAGATACACAGGGAGTGTGTTTCGATGCCCAAAGGCGAAGTTCATCAGTCGTCGCATGTTGGCAAAGGTGCAGAGCCTTGTGGGAACGCACCGGAATCGGCGAGGGGAAAGGTCCAACCAGACCCGGTTCACCGATAGCCAAATGCCACCGGCACTCGGTATTCTGACGGGCCGCAGAAAGGGATGCAACAAAGCCGCAGAGTCCAGAGTTGAGCGTCCAGAGCCGAGAGTTGGAAAACTCCCTCTCCTCCGGACACTCAACTCTCGTCTCTCCACTCCAAACATCGAGAATTCATTGGTCGGTCGACGTCGCAAGAAGAGAAGCAATACTCCCGTGCTGGGCAATCATCAGCGATGCTGGCTGTGGGGACGACACGCTGTGCTCGAAACTCTGCGGGCTCGGCGGTGGAAGCCGCTGGAGATTTTTGTTGATCCATTTCAGCTGGATTTCGCAACGCGCGGCGAAGTGACGACGCTGGCCGAATCGCTGAAAGTCCCGCTGCGCGACTCAGACAGTGAAACACTCGACCGATACTGCGGACGGAACGAACATCAGGGGCTGCTGGCCCGCATGCCGGACTATCCATACGCAGATGCCGCTCCACTGCTGAAGCAACTGACGGACCGCAGTTTTGTGCTCCTGCTGGACCGCATTCAGGACCCCTTCAACTTTGGGGCGATCCTGCGCTCGGCAGAGATTTTTGGGGTGAACGCGGTCTTCGTACCGAATCGGGAACAGGCCCGGGTGAGTGTGCATGTTGCTCGCAGTTCCTCCGGGGCGATCAATCACATCGCCATCGCCGAGGTGGAATCCCTGAGCGAAGCGGTGCAGGCACTCAAGGAGCGGGGGCTGAAAATTGTCGGGGCCTCGGAGAAGGCCGAGCGTGAACCGGCCTGCAGCGACTTCACACATGGCGTGGCTGTGATCATCGGGAACGAAGGAGCCGGGCCGAACGAAGAACTGCTGTCGCTGTGCGACGAGCAACTGCGGATTCCACAATCGGGACAGGTTGGTTCACTGAATGCCGCCGTGGCTGCCGGGATCTTCTGCTACGAGGTAGCCCGGCAGCGCAGTGCTTCAACCAGCGCACAATAAGCCTCGCCCCGTTCCTCGTAGTTGCGAAACTCGCCAAAGCTGGCACAGCCGGGCGAAAGCAGCAGGATGTCCCCCGGTTGAGACTGCTCCCACTGCGCATGCACCGCAGCAGCGAGATTCGCACACACTGTGACGGACACCGGCGGGGTGAGTGACCTGAGCAATGAACTCAGCTTCTCTGCCGTGGTGCCAATGAGGGATACGCTGGCAGCATGCCTGGCAATGGCATCCGCGAATGGAGTCAGGTCGACACCCTTGTCGGCCCCGCCGGCAACGAGACGAATGGGACGATCGAACGACCGAAGGGCCTCGACTGCTGCTTCCGGAGTGGTGGCTTTGGAATCGTTGTAGCAGCGTCGACCGGAAATCTCGCCGACAAACTCCAGCCGATGGGGCAGGGGGGTGAATGTGCGAGAGGCGTTGATGATCGCCTCCGTTGAGAGCCCGAAGCATTGTTTCGCCACGGCATGCACCAGCGCCAGATTGCGTCGGTTGTGCGGTCCCGGAAGCTGCGCGAAGCGAGGCACACCAACCAGTCCGTCTGCGGTCACATGAATGCGGGTCCCGGCTGTGGGCCAGTTGACGATTTCGCTGTCTGCCGGGCAGGCGACGAACTTTTCGGGAGTGAGCCAGCGCAGGAGGTGCTGCTTCGACTCCCGGTAATGTTCGAAACTGCCATGCCAGTCGAGATGGTTCGGGTAGACATTTGTAACGAGAGCGATATCCGGACAGGGTCGCAGTGAGGCCAGCCGGTGGAGCTGAAAGCTGCTCACTTCGAGGACGGTCCAGTCCTCCGGTCCGAGCTGCTCGAGCTGGTCCAGCAGACTGATGCCGATGTTCCCTCCCAGCCTCACATTGATTCCCGACTCGTTCAACACATGAGCGAGCAGGGCGGCCGTGGTGGATTTGCCCACAGTTCCGGTCACAGCCGCGATGCGTCCGCGCTGGAACTGCCAGAACAGATTGAGTTCACTGGAGAGTTTGGCGCCCGCCTTCTCCGCCAGTTCCACATACCGATTGCCCGGCTTCACAGCCGGGTTGACGATGAGCAGGTCGGTCTGCGTGAAATCCTCATCGCGATGCTCGCCCAGCACCAGTTTGTCGAGAGCCGTCACATCGATTCGGGCGAGAGATGACTGAAGCTCTTCCGCAGACAACTGATCGGTCAGCGTGACGCAGGCTCCCTGACGCAGCAAAAAATTGACAGCTCCCACTCCACCGCCAAAACGCCCCAGTCCCATGACGGTGACGCGCTGGCCCCTCAACGACGCAGGGGAAGCAGGCGATCCGTCGGGCGAGGTACACATCGAAACAGAGATCACTCGGGACGCAATGCGGTGCGGAGGCTGATTTGCCGCAGGTAGCTGTACAAATCGGCGTAGTCCGCAGGCCCCAGGTCCTTGAGCAGGCCGGACGGCATCAACGATTTGCTGAGAACGCGACGCTCCTCAATGTCGCTGGTCGAAAGGCGGAACGAGCGATTCTGAGCATCACGCAGCACCAGAGCATCAGCATACTCATACACGATGAGTCCGGTATGCACGTGGCCTTCCGTCGTCGCGATCTGCGTTGTCTGGTAACGGGGCGAAACATCGCGGTGCGGAAAGATGATTGCCGTAAATAAGTCCTTGCGGGAGAAGCGGCCCGTGACACCGGTCAGGTCCGGGCCGAGGGCCTGTCGACCGCCATGGCACTGGACACAGGCCCGTTGCTGAAACAGCAATGCTCCACGCTGTGCGTCACCGAAGTCCCAAGGCACCGTGGCCAAAATGGATTCCAGCTGAGCAAGGTCTTCGGTCGTCTCTTCCGACTGGCGGGCAAATTCTTCCGGAAAACGTTCCTTGACGGCGGCGGTCCATTGATCAATTGCCTCCCGCTGCGGATTTCCGTTCTGCGCGAGTTGATAGCCGAACGAAAGCCGCAGATTCTGTCGCAGCACTTCAACCACCTGATCACGGGCCTGGCGTTCCTCGTCTTCGCTGCCTAGACGCCGCAGAGTGCGAACGAGCATGACGTTTTCCGCCGGGTCTTGTGATGCCCGCAATAGCGCCAACGCTTTGATGCATTCCAGCAGAGTTTCCATCTGGGCACTTTCGAGCCCCCGGATGAAATAACTGCGGTCTTCTTCGGCGGGATCTTCAGCGAGAGACAGTGCGATAGCCGGACGCAGAGAATAGTCATCGAACTTGCTCCGCAGCATTTGTCCGACCTGAGGATCCTCCGAAGCATTCAGCAGGAAGACCACGTCACTGTTCCAGCGATAGTTGTCCACGGTCCGAATCTTGTGCAGAAACTTGCCGAGCACATCTTCAAAACGTTCTGGTGGCATTTCGGAAACGAACTGCACGTGGCCAGGAAGTCCGAAGTCCGGATGTTCGAGGACAGCAACCGGAAAGTCGGCATCCTGTTCGATCAAGCCTTCGTAGACATCGCGCACACTGTCACCCCAACTGCTGTCGAGATGCAGCCCCTGCTGCTCAACCTTGATCTCCAGCCGAGTAAGTGTTCGGGCGATGATTTGTCGCTGCGCCGCATCGGGAGCAACGCGAATACGCGAAACCACGATCAGCCGATGCAGGTCGTCAACCGGACTCGATTGATCGGTGATGCGTGAAAGCAGCTTCGCCAACAGATCTGAGCTGGATGGACGAACCATGGCTGCCAGCCGTTCGAGTTCACGATCAAGCGAGGCATGGCCTGTGGGGTACATGCGGGAGACAACCAGCCGCAGCAGGTCCAGGTCCCCTTCATGTGCGGTGAGGTCCTCGCGACTGGTGTAAGATTCATAAGCAGCGGGGAAAAATTCCGCCGGAGCCCCCATGTCGCCGAGGGCCAACTCAATCAGGCGCGCCGCATCAGCCTTCAAGTCGAGGGACTGCGAAGGCGAACGCAGTGCACGAACTCCAATCTCCAGCGGATAATTCTGAAAGCCAGGGTGACGAGCCGAGTACGCGGCAGCGACGGGAATCGCCCCACCCCAGCCATGGGAAATTGCCGCTGCAGCGGCCTTTTGATAGCTGTCGGTAGTACAGCGTGCCAGCGCTCGGCTGGCGGCTTGCCGAACATATGGATCGGAATGGGCGAGTTGATTCCCGACTTCGGTCGTCAACTCATCCAGGGCCGTTGGTTCGGCACCGGCAAGGGCCTCGAGCGCAGCGCGAGCCACCTGCGGATGTTGATCAACCAAGAAAGGCTGCATGTGTTCTTTGGCCGGAGATGCGGGGTGAGTCCGTCCAATCGACCAGGCTACACGAGAGCGGAGCGCCGCATCTCTCTCCTCACTGAGTGCGGCAATCAGTCCGGAATCGAGACCGCCAAATTTCTCGGTCAGAATCTCAACGGCCCGAATCCGTTCCATCGCGGGACGCTGCTTCTCCAACGCAGCATTGATGAACGCTTCCCCTCGCAATTCGGCAGCAAGTGGTTCCCAAATGGCTCGCGACCAACTGCTGAGCGGCTGCGGTGCCTGCAGGCAGACATCGAGCTTTTCCTTGATTGTGGCTGGCTGCGGATCCCAAGGTTTTGTTTGTGGGCCGGCAGGTTGAATGCGATACACGCCGCCACGAGTCCCGCGTCCGCCAATGCAAACATAGAGGGCTCCGTCTCGCCCCACTTCGACATCGGTCGGGGCAAATCCATACTCGCCTTCGGCCGTCAGAAATTCGACCGGTTGAGTCGACGCAACCGCCCCCTGTTCCTGTAGCGGCAACGCCCACATGCGCCCAAAGGTCCAGTCGAGCACGAACAGCGCTCCCTGATACGCAGCAGGGAATTCCTGGTGACGATAACAGGCGACTCCCGTGGGCGAACTGCGACCGAATTCAGCCAGCGTGGGAGGCATGTCGAAGTAGTCGCTGGGATTGATCCGACTGTTGCTGTGCCAGCCAAGATGGCTGCCGGGCGTGATATGAAAGACGCGTGTGGGCTGATACCAGGGCAAGCTCACATCACGTTCTCCGTCACTGTCGAATGTGTACAGATCGCCCAGTGACGAGAAATCGAAGTCGTAGGCGTTTCGCATTCCGTGGGCCACCACTTCGCCGCCGGAAAGGTCCGGTTTGAATCGCAGCATGGTGCCAGCCTGTGGCCTGCGGACGGGTGACGTGGGCAGGGTGATGTAACGTTCATCAATCTCGGCTTTATTGCCGGCGATCACGTACCACCAGCCATCGGGCCCTTTGCGGACTGCGTGAATATCGTGTTCGCTGCCTGCCTTGGCCCGCAGGAAGACATCGGGAGCCCCATCGGCGCGGCCATCGCGATTGCGATCCTTGTATCGCAACAGCCCCGAATCGCCCGTGCAGATCAGGTCGGGCCCAAAAAAGCAGAGGCCTTGTGCACCGGAAGCCGGTCCGTCGACGTAGGTTTGCGATGTATCCGCCCGCCCGTCGCCATTGGTATCCAGCAGCGTACGCACATATCCGGGGCCGGAGACAACCACGTTACCGTGGCTGTCGATCGTCATGGCAAATACATCGTGACTCAACTGATCGTCGGCGTACTGAGTGACGACAAATCCATCGGCCACTTTGAGTCCCAGGTTTTCGGCGCGGCAGACTTCCGGCATGCCAATCAGCACGGCCAGCAAGCACCCAGCGAGTCCAATTCCCCGTGGAACGTCGCACTCTGCGGAGTCCCATTCCCCCACCATCCTTGGTGTGGCCAGTTGTGACATCAGTGAGTCTCGGTTTCGATCCGTCGGAAAGTAGCGATTCGATGACCAATCAACGAACAGCCATGAGAAATGCGTGCGGGACCTGAAGAAAACGTCATGTTGCCGTCCTTAGAAAGACGTTGCCTTCTCCATGAATCCTGCTAATGTTCGCGATCATATCGGGATCGTGGAGTTTAAGGCAATGCGTGCCTTGCGGACATTGTGCCCGCAGATGCCGCCGCCCCCTCGCCCCCGAGAATCGGTCGCTTCCGCCCCGGAAGCCATTGCGGCATCGACGTTCGAGTTCCGGGGCTCATCCACCATCGAGGAGTTCCTCACTTGTTTTCTGCACGCTCCCAAGGGCCCACGGCCGGTCTCTCCCCGCTTTTGAGACGGCCTCGCAGCAGCTATGGCAGCATTGCCCTGTGCGCCCTGATTGCCTGCCTCGCGTTCACCTGGCTCCCTCCCGTGGCCAATACCCGGGCCGACGATGCCGCAAAGCCTGCCGTCGCAGTGGAATCGGCCGCCGGGCAGACTCCTGCAGCGGCAACCGAAGCGGCCCACGACCACTCCGCCGAGACAGAATCTCACGGGGATCATGGGGCAGATGATGCCCACGCCGGGGAACACAAAGAAGAACATGCCGAACACCACAGCCCGGTGGCTCCACTGCTTGCGGCCATTGTGATGGTGCTGTTTGGTGCCAAGATCGTGGGCGACCTCTTTGAGCGAATTGGAATGCCCGCCGTGCTGGGCGAACTGTTCGTCGGGATTCTGCTGGGCAATCTGGCCTACCTGACGGGCATGTTTGGCCCCGAATTCCATGGAATCGACTTCCTGCACTCTCCTGCCGAGGGGTCTATCGGGAATCCTTACGACCCGGGCGCCGCATTGAAGATGTTGGCTGAAATTGGCGTGGTTCTGCTGCTGTTCGAAGTCGGTCTGGAGTCAAACGTCCGCGATATGCTGCGGGTGGGGGCCTCGTCGATGCTGGTCGCCGTCCTGGGCGTGGTGGCCCCCATGCTGTTAGGCGTGGGCGTAGGCTGGTTTTTCCTTCCCGACCGACCATTCCAGACCTGGTTATTCCTGGGAGCGACATTGTGCGCCACCAGCGTCGGTATTACCGCCCGCGTGTTGAAAGACCTGGGGCGCAGTCAGCAGAAGGAATCCAAGATCATCCTGGGCGCTGCTGTGATCGACGACGTTCTCGGACTGGTGGTGCTCGCGATCGTGAGCGGGATCATCCAGCAGGCCGGGCAGGGAGGCGAATTCGCGCTCTCCTCACTGCTGCTGATCATCGGCAAGGCGTTTGGCTTCCTGTTCGCTGCCATCGTCGTCGGTTCTATTGCGGCCCGCCCCACTTTCAAAGCGGCCTGCTACCTGCAGGGACACGGGCTGCTGCTGGCGACCAGCCTGGTGATTTGCTTTGGATTCTCATATCTCGCCACCCTCGTCGACCTGGCTCCCATTGTGGGCGCCTTTGCCGCCGGCCTGATCCTGGAACACACGCACTACCAGGAACTGGGCAAGAAAGAGAACATTGAACTCGAAGAGGCCATCAAGCCGCTGACCGCCCTGTTGGTGCCGATTTTCTTTGTTCAAATGGGAGTCAACGTGGATCTCTCCTCGTTCCTCACCAACCCCAGCGTTTGGGCTCTGGCCGGCGCACTAACCGTCGCCGCCATCATCGGGAAACAGGTGTGTGCACTCGGTGTACTCGAAAAAGGCCTGAACAAGCTGGCCGTGGGACTCGGCATGATCCCCCGCGGCGAAGTGGGACTGATCTTTGCAGGTGTGGGCCTGTCGCTCCGCATGCCCCTGACACCAGGAGGCCCCATGGAACCTGTCGTTCAGACATCAACCTACTCCGCCATCGTGGTCATGGTGATGGTCACGACGATGGTCACGCCGCCGCTGCTGAAATGGAGCCTCGGCAGGCCAACCGCTGAACAGGCAGCCTGATTCGACGGATCAAACGCCGAGAGATCGACGACGACACGAGAACACCGCGACACCAATCGCGGTGTTCTTTTTTGTTGACAACTGGCAACTGGCCTTTCAACCTTCAATGAGGGGCGCCGCCCCATCAACGTTCAACGCCCTCAACGCAAAACGCCTCGCAGCCGAATCCGGACTGCGAGGCGTTATTCTTGACTGTGGCACTTTTGAGCCAGACGTCAGACCATTGACTAGTCGCCGACGTTGACCGGAGCCCCCTGAGCAATGTTCCCCAGATTGCGCCACGTCTTGAGGTCCATGTTCACGCTGAAGCTGCGAGCACTGCCGTCACCCATCAGCGCCTGCACAGCCGTACCGTGACTCGTGGCAGCTTCATCGTAGTGCTGCGCAGCCGAAGGATACGTGCTGTTGACAGTGTTGTTGATCGGCTTGATCGGCTGCGGTGGATTGCGGGTGCTGAACAGCGTCGCAGGTCCGCCGAACGCCCAGCCGTCACTGCTCTGATGCTGGCTTGGCGTTGTCAATGTAAACAGTTCTCGTTCCGAGACCATGATCACATTGGATGTCCCATCGGAAATGTCACCAAACCGCGTGTGGCTGTTGACACCGAAGATGCCCACATTGGAGGCGTGCTGCGTGAACGGCGAAACGAGGGTGGTCGTATTGACCGTGGCATTCAGCTGTGATGGGTTCAGATGGTAGGTCTGGCGAGCCGTGTCGTTGAACGCAATTCCCGAACCCACACATCCCGCGTAGTCGCTGCCCCCCTTGGTCCAGCTGGGATCGACCCGTTCCGTGGCGGCATAGCGACCAACGGCTTCCATTTGCGTTCGACGTGATGGGCAGTAGAACGTCTTGATTTCCGTCTGAGCCGGGTAAAGCGGATCACCGTTCGGATCGAAGACCTGATAGGTCACTGCCCGATTGGGGTCGCCATTGGTTCGCGTATTGACGCCAAACTGCCATGCGTTGTAGGTCTGGGCGAATTCCATCTGGGGCAGAATCTGCAGCATCCAGCTGGTGCCATGCCACCCCGTGGTGTTGATCGTCTTGGCTTCGGCCGGATTCACATAGTTGCCAAAGCTGTCACTCAGGTAATTGCTGCTGGCAATCTGCCCGGGAGGGAAACAGCGATGAGCGTCGTGGTAGTTGTGCAGTGCCAGACCGATCTGCTTCAGATTATTCAGGCACTGGCTGCGACGGGCAGCTTCGCGAGCCTGCTGCACAGCGGGGAGAAGGAGTGCGATGAGAATTGCGATGATCGCAATCACCACCAGCAACTCAATGAGCGTAAAGCCACGTTGACGTTTCATGTGTACCCCCGAGTGAACTCAAAGAAATTTCTAACGATACCCTGACGCGTCCCAAGAGCATCCCTGGATGGTTGGCCGACTGTGTCGACTACCCGAAACCGGAACGGCTGCAGCGGAAGCGCTCACGTGCATCTAACGCATTTTTTGTGAGAAGGTTAGGTGAAATCCATCCACCTGCAAGGCATCATGCGTTGCCAAGCCTCACGCTGTCAAGATTGAACCCCCTGCTGACACCGATGTGCTGCGGCCAAATGGTCGATTCATGCCGACTCAGTTTTTCATCGATTGGCTCGACGACAGAGTCCCTCCAACGGGCGAGACAAGCCTCGGCAGTTGTCCGAAGCCGACCAGATGCCCAGTTGTTGATCCGCTGCGAGAAGACACAAAAGCCACTTGACAGTCACCCCGTTGCCCCCGATCCTGCACACTTGGCATCAGCAGCAGTTGATGCCACCTCCCATGGGAACTCCTGTTCCTCCCGCCTCAAACCTTCGTGCCACGAGGGATCCCCGCCATGTCTCCACTCCGGATTCTGCCTGCTGTCCTGTTGGCCCTGATCAGCATCTCGACATTGCCAGCCGCCGACGATGACGCCGCTTCACTACCGGCGGAGGTACAACAGCGTGTTGATGCAATTCGCCAGGTCGCGGCTCAGCACAAGGACGAGGAAAATGCGTTTCGAGCGAAACAGACAGAAGCGCAGCTCAAGCTTCAGGATCTCCAACAGCAGCGATTGAAATCGCTGCGAGGCGTAGAAGAGGCCCGGAAAGGGCTGACCGCAGCAGAAGCGAATCTCAAGAAAGAGCAGGAAGCAGCCACCAAAGCCGAGGAGGCAAAGCAGGCGGCAGACAAAGCAGCCAGCGATGCAGCTTCCACACTGACGGCTGCCCAGAAGAAGGCCGCAGAAACCAAAGTGGCCCTGGAATCGGCTACCCAGGCAGCCGCCAGCGCCAGAGCAGCCGCCGAGCCAAAGCCTGAAGCCGAAGGTGACGACAAAGCTGAGGAGAAACCGCAGCCCACCGAACAGCAGATCGCCGAACTGAAAGCTGCTGCCAAAGCCGCTGA
>JAGQPW010000054.1:12598-22920 GCA_020426515.1 Planctomycetaceae bacterium
GAAGCCAGAGTGCAGGCTGAAAAGGTTGCTGCCGAAGCGGCGAAAGCTGTCGCCGAGGCTGAAAAGAAAGTCGCCGCGACCAAGCAGGCTGCGGAAGCGGCAACAAAGGCTGCCACCGACGCTCAGGCTGCCGTGCAAAAGACGCAACAGTCGATCAACGATTTGAAGGCGAAGATCGCCGCCGGGGAAAAGGAAGTGGGGCAGTTCGATGAGCAACTCGCCGCCGCAACACAGGAAATCCAGAACGCTGGCAAATCGGCCGAAGAGTCACGAGGGAAATGGATTGAACAGTCGCGCGCAGCAGAAGCACTGCTGAAAGAGGCGGGGGCATGGGTCTCGTTTTCCGATGAGATCGCCCCGATTTTCCACGACCGCTGCCTGGCCTGCCACAACGCTCGCATTGCCAAGGGGCGATACAACATGGAGAACTTCGCCTCAATCATGAAGGGAGGCGAATCCGGCTCGGTGGTTGATGCGGGAGACACGGACTCCCTGCTGTGCATCCTGATTGACGATGGGTCGATGCCCAAGGAGGCCGACCCGTTGACCCCCGATCAGATCAGCATCATCAAGCGCTGGATTCAGCTCGGTGCCAATCTGGATGCAGGTGTTGATGTCGCCGCTCCATTGCTGCAAATCATGCCCGAACGTCCGCAGCCAGCGCCGCCAGAGGTGTATCCAGCTCCGATCCCGATTACGGCCGTGGCCTTCAGTCCTGACGGAACATTGCTGGCCAGCTCGGGATACCACGAAGTGCTGTTGTGGTCAGTGGAAACGGGCGAGATCGTCCGTCGTATCAGCAATCTGGCCGAACGGACCTATGCCATCAGCTTCCACCCCGATGGAACTCGATTGGCCGTGGCCTCCGGAACGCCGGGACGAATCGGCGAAGTCAAACTGTTTCAGGTGGCTGATGGGGCGTTGCTGGCCAGCCTTGCCACTGTGGAAGATGCCATGTTTGATGTCGCTTTCAGCCCTGATGGACAACGACTGGCTGCAGGTGGGGCCGACCGCGCCATTCGCATCTTCGATTTGACCTCACTTGCCGAAACACTGCTGATCGAAGACCACGCAGACTGGGTACTGAGCATTGACTGGTCGCCAGATGGCTCCATGCTCGTCTCCGGCAGCCGAGACAAGACCTGCAAGCTGTTCGACGCCAATTCCGGCGATTCAAAGGGGACCTTCAACGGCCATGGAGAAGTTGTGGCGGCCGCTGCGTTTCTCGCAGACGGGAAGCAGGTGGTCAGTGGTGGCCGCGACAAGCAGCTGCGTGTCTGGAAAGTTGATGACACCAAAGAGGTCCGCAAGACTGGCGGCTTCGGAGATGAGATTACCCACCTGACCTTGCTGCCTTCCGACCACGTTCTGGTCGCCAGTGCCGACAAGAATGGCCGCATCGTGAATGCCGCCGATGGAAAAACGCTGAAAACCCTCTCGGGACACCAGGACTGGCTGTACAGCAGCGCGGCTCATCCTGCGTCCGGCGTTTGCGCCACAGGAAGCTACGACGGAGAAATCCGACTGTGGAAGCTGGACGATGCGACACTCATCCGACAATGGATTGCCAAGCCCTGACCGCCTGTTGCCAGCGGTGAAAAACTAAGGACTTTCGGCAGGGCCAAGGGGCCAGTCCCTTGACCTTGACGGCATGGGCGAGACAATCCGAACCGAATTGGCCGGTCGACGGTCCCAGTTCGTGTTGCCCGGTTTTGGGTTCTCTGTCCGCGTTACTGCCCCCGCAGGTGTCTCATGCATCTCTCCGAAGCTGTCCGCTCGCTGAAGCCTTCCGCCACGATTGCAGCCGCCACCAAGGCGAAGGAGCTGAAGCAGCAGGGGGTGAAAGTCTACGAATTCACGCTGGGCGAGCCAGACTTCAACACGCCTCAGCATATTCGCGATGCAGCCTTGGAAGCGATGAACGCGGGGCATACCCACTACACTCCCTCGGCGGGCATCCTGCAGCTGCGACAGGCGATTTGCGACACCTACGAGCGCGACTACGGGGTCAGCTACAAGCCAAACCAGGTGGTTGTCTCCAATGGGGCCAAGCACTCCATTCACAACGTCCTGTCCGCACTGTGCGGCCCCGGCGACGAGGTCATTATCCCGACTCCGTACTGGGTGAGTTACAGCGCCCTGGTGGAATTGACCGGCGCAGTTCCGGTCCTTGTGGAAACGACCGAAGAGAGCGGGTTCTGCCTGTCGCCGGAACAGTTTGAAGCGGCGATCACCGATAAAACCCGCCTGCTGATGCTCAACAATCCGTGCAACCCGACCGGAGCAGCGTACCCGGTGAGTACGCTGGAAGGGCTGGCACGCGTAGCGGTGAAGCACCGGATCCCGGTACTGTCGGACGAGATCTACGAAAAGCTGATTTACGACGGATCCGAGTTTCGCTGCTTTGCCACGCTGCATCCTGAAGTGAAGGACCTGACCATCGTAGTCAGCGGCGTCAGCAAGGCGTACGCCATGACCGGCTGGCGCATTGGCTGGACACTCGCTCCCGTCGACGTGACCAAGGCGATGGACAACCTGCAGAGCCAGCAGACTTCGAATCCCTGCAGCATTTCCCAGTACGCGGCACTGGCGGCACTGAATGGTCCGCAGGAATGCATTGACGAAATGCTCGCGAAGTTTGTTGAACGCCGGTCTTATGTGCTGGGACGACTGCGGGAGATTCCGCACATCACGTTTGCCGAACCTGGTGGCGCCTTCTACGCGTTCTTCAATGTCAGTCATTACTTTGGCAAGCCATTGCAGGGCGGGGTGGTCGTCAACGACGCCACGGAGTTCTGCACTGCACTGCTGGAGCAGGGCAATGTGGCTCTCGTGACCGGCGATGCCTTTGGCGCGCCCGGCTACGTGCGACTCTCGTTCGCAACAAACATCGAAACACTGGCCGCCGGAATCGACCGGCTGGCCGAGTTTCTGAATCCCGCGACATAAGCGGGCCGAAACGATCGCCGACCGCCTCAAATCACCCGAATTCGGCCCGGCAGGATTCGGGTGAAAACTCATATTGAGGCAGTTTGGGGTCCCCTCCTATACTCCCCGAGTCAATTGGGGTGGGGAGACGTTCTTCCCTGAGCGGGGTCCATGAATCCCGTCATTCAAAGAGTGTTGAACCTCCCCTGCAGGCGAATAAGCTGAGCCATTCCCGGGAATTGGCGACACCGTTTGAGACGTGTATATCATCGGTACAGCCACGGATGGTTCTGGACCCAGGAGGGATCAACCAGATGAAACTGCAAGGACTTGCTTGCGTACTCGCACTGACGGGACTCGTCAGCTTTGCACACACGGCCAGTGGCCAAGGTACGGTCGACCAGAATCTTCAACCCTACCGGGTGCCAACGGAGCACCTGAAGGGAAAGATCACACTGCTCGGCTCCTACACGATGGCGGAAATCGTGGCCATTTGGGGCGATAACTTTCGCAAACTGAATCCAGACGTTGAAATCGACATCCAGGTCAAAGGGGCCGTGAATGCGGTTCCGGCTATTATCAATGGAGAGACGACATTTGGGTTGCTGAGCCGCCCCATCACCGAAGCGGAAGTCCTCGCCTTCAACCAGAAGTTTGGCTATCCGCCAACAATTCTCACCCCGGCCCTTGAGCCCATCGCGGTCTACGTCCACAAGGACAATCCGATCCAGTCGTTGACGCTGGCTCAACTCGACCAGATCTACTCCACGTCGCTCCGTCGTGGAGCCAAGAAGACGGCGATGACATGGGGAGAAGTGGGCGCCACCGGAAAGTGGGCCGAAGCGGCCATCATGCCACTGGGGCGTGACGACACCACCGGCTCTCAGGTGTTCATCCAGCAGGCTGTACTGGGGGGTGGTGACTTCCGTAACGATCTCGTTCACATCAAGTCGAACCTGGATCTCGTCAAGAAGGTTGCAAGCGACCCGCGAACCATCGGTTTTGCAGGTTCAATGTACGAAATTCCGGAAGCCCGGTCTCTCGACCTGGCCTGGCGGGATGGCGATCAGGCTTTTGACGTGAAGACTCCGGGCTATCCGCTCGTGCGTCCCCTGCAGTTGATCATCAACCACCCACCGCAGTCGGAAATCTCACCACTGGAACGTGAATTCCTGAAGTATGTCTTCAGCCGCCAGGGCCAGGAAGACGTCCACATCGGAGGCTTCATTTCCGTGCCGGCCCGCCCAGCGCAGATCGCACTGGAAGCAGTCGAAATCAAGACGCTTAACTAACACCCACGTCTTCATTCCACTCTCAACGACACTATCGGCCGGCGTATTCACCCGCCATCCGATTCCATGCTGCAGGAGCCAGACATGAAATGGAATTCCGGTTTGGTTGCGGTTCTCTCCGCAGCCGCCACTCTGGTGGGAGCTCAGTCGACATTCGCGATTGACACCACCCCAGCGACAACCCCAAAGACCAATTCCACCATTCCCGGTGGACAATACTCGGGCAGCCTGTCCATCGATCCTTACGGAACCTCAACTCCCGGATCGGCCTACCAGGACCCGTTCTTCAACCCCAACTCCTACTTCAATCCGATTCCACAGGTGCCCGGCAAAACGCCAGCCACCGGAACCTCGGCCCCGAATTACGGCAATGCGTTCACGCCGCAGCCACAGCTGACTCAGCCTCAGATGATTCCGGTCCCGAATCCGAGTCCGGACCAGTACCCCAACGATCCCCGTTATTCACGGGATCGCGTGGACACCCGAATTGCTCCCGGAACCCCAACGGGCCCTACGTCTCGCCGCTGGCGGTTGGGCGTCTACTCCAAAGACACCGAAGTTGGCGTTCGCATTGTGCAAGTGGTCCCCAACTCTGCAGCCGCCCGCGCACGCCTGGAACCGGAAGACGTGATTGTTTCGGTCAACGGCTATCAGGTGGGCTATGTGAACGGAGCTCTGTACGACTGCAGCACGGAATTTGAGCGACGTGCGGACAAGGATGGCTGGGTCTCGATTCTGGTCCAGAACAACCGTGACCGTTCGCTCGTGAACGTCCCGCTGCAGCTGGAGTCACGCCTCCAGCGGATTCAGGGAACACTGGGACTCGATCCACGTTCGCTGCCACAAAACGCCATGGTGCAGGTGGAGCTGCGGGAAATCGTTCGTCCCGAAGCCCCTCCAGTGACGCTGGCCAGCACCTATGTCGCGGACCGTAAGAGCTACCCGCTGCCATTCGAGATCGAATTTGATCCAATGCAGATCGATTCACGACGCACGTACATCGTGACCGCGAAAGTCACGAATGCAGACCGGACGTTGTACGAAACCCGTCAGAACTACCAGGTTCTGGCTCCCGGACAGCCCAAGCAGGTGGCTCTGGCACTGGAACAGGTTCAGTCGCCCATCAATACCAACCCCGGTCCCCGGACCCCAATGGATCGCAACCAGCAAATGGCCCAGATCCGTCAGTGGTTCTCCGGCTACCTGGGTCGCAATCCGACAGACCGAGAACTGACACTGTGGATGCAGGCCCTGGACAATGGTTACTCACTGCCCGATGTGCAGGTTGAACTGCTCAGCAACAACCAGCTGTTCAATCAGTGCGATCGCGACAAGGAAAACTACATCAAGCGCATCCATGAGTTCATGATTGGTCGTGGCCCCACGCCGGAAGAACTCTCGTACTGGATGTCCCGTTACGATGAAACGGGAGGCTTGCGACGCGACTTTGCCCGCGAGTTCCAGGAAGCCGTCAGCGCCCGCTAGTGCAACCTGACGGACATTGAATCGACGACATCAGCCCGAGGCCTCCTCGGGCTGATTTTCTTTCCCCCACGATCGACGTCACGGATCTGGATATGACGCCCCAGAATGCAATCAACGCCGCATTGGCCAGCAGTCAGCTGGTGGTCGATGCTTACCTGGCCGATCTGACCGACGAAGAGACCCTGCATCGTCCAGGCCCCGGACTAAACCACATCCGGTGGCAGCTGGGACACCTGATCGAATCGGAACACCGACTGCTCTCGCAGCTGTTTCCCGACGACATGCCGGAACTCCCGGCGGGCTTTGCAGAGCGTTACACCAGGCAAACTGCGGCAGTCGATGCCCCTCAGAAGTTTGACAGCCTGGCAAGCCTGCGGGAACAAAAGCAGGCACAGCGCGATGGCACGCTGGCGGCACTCAGAAGCTGTGCCGACGAGCAACTCGACGCATTAACCGGGATCGACTACGCCCCCACCATCGCAGACCTGTTCGTGATGCAGGGAACGCACTGGCTGATGCATGCCGGACAGTGGGCGATCATCCGACGTCAACTCGGACGACCGCCCCTGTTCTAGCAGGGCAGTTGCCTGCCGCAACAGACATGGCCCGTACTGCCCCGCCATGGTCCGATCGAGTAACCGACAAGGCACAGTCTCCACTGAGACCGCACCTCGCAGTGACCAGACGCGGCAATCATCCGGAGTCGACCTAGATCGCGTCGCTGCCTGCTTCACCGGTTCGAATCCGAATCACGTCTTCGAGTGAGCTGATGAAGATCTTTCCGTCGCCCACCTTCCCGGTACGGGCTGCTTCCGTAATCGCCGAGACCGCTGTCTCGACCTGAGCATCGTCAACGACGATTTCCAGCTTCAGCTTCGGGAGGAAGTCCACCGTGTATTCGGCTCCGCGGTACTGTTCCTTGTGACCACGCTGCCGACCGAATCCACGAACCTCGCCGACAGTCATGCCGGAGATGCCCTTTTCCGTCAATGCAGCCTTCACTTCTTCCAGCTTGAAGTGACGGATAATTGCCTCAATCTTCTTCATCGATATTCCTCATCGTATGCGGTCCCGACCACCGGGTCGGTTTCCGATATCTTGTGTTGCCTTCAGTTTACAGAGATTCCGCGCCGTTCTCACCTGTACGGATGCGAATCGCTTCGTCGAGATGGCTGATGAAGATTTTTCCATCCCCCACCTGACCGGTCCGGGCAGACTTCAGAATCGCATCCACAGCGCCCTGCATCTGATCATCCTGAACCACCACTTCCACTTTGACCTTCGGAACAAAATCGACGGTGTATTCCGCACCGCGATACTGCTCCTTGTGCCCTTTCTGTCGACCAAAACCACGGACTTCGCTCACGGTCATCCCCTGAGCACCGGCTTCTGTCAACGCATCCTTCACTTCTTCCACCTTAAAGTGGCGGACGATGGCTTCAATTTTTTTCATCGCATTGATCCTTCAAGGAGACGACCAGACACCGGGAGGAAGTCTCCCGGATGCGCTGACCGATGGTTCTCAAAACGTAATTGACCACTTCCCGTCACCTGTCACGGCGACAGGCCACCAGCGATCGCTAAGTCCTTACAGGAAGATGTAACCTTCTTCCCCGTGTTGTGACAAATCGAGTCCCTGGAGTTCTTCATCCTGCGAAACCCGAAGCCCAATGGTGGCATCGAGAATCTTCAACAGGATCGCACTTCCGACGACTGCGATGGCTGCAACCGCGACGATGCTGATCAACTGATTGACCAGCTGCTGCGGATGTCCCTCCAGCAGTCCCCCGCGCCCCCCAATGTGTTCGTGCGCAAATACGCCCACCAGAATTGCTCCCAGTGTTCCACCGACTCCGTGAATGCCAAACGCATCGAGTGAATCGTCGTACTTGAACGTGTTCTTCAGCTTGGTGCATGCCAGGTAGCAGCCAACGCCTCCGGCCAGCCCCAGCAGGATGCCTTCCATGGGATTCACCGCTCCCGCAGCGGGCGTAATGCACACCAGTCCGGCAACTCCACCGGAACAGGCCCCCAGAATGCTGGCCTTCTTGTTGAAGATCCACTCAGCCACCGACCAGGCCAGTACGCCCGCCGCTGCGGCAAAGTGCGTCGCCACAAAGGCGTTCACAGCACGTCCATCAGCGGCCAGTGCGCTTCCGGCGTTAAATCCAAACCAGCCCACCCACAGCAGGCCAGCACCAACAAATGTGTATGTCAAATTGTGAGGTGGCATCGGCTCTTGTCCGAAGCCAAGTCGCTTGCCGATCAGGATGGCGCACACCAAAGCCGAAACTCCGGAGCTGATATGCACCACGGCTCCGCCGGCGAAGTCAATCGCAGGGTAGATGCCGCCCACTTCGTTGAACACACCGTTTTCGAACCACACCCAATGGGCGACCGGGCAGTACACCACGATTCCCCACAGAGCGGAAAACAGGCACATCGCACCGAACTTCATTCGCTCGGCGAATGCACCGCAAATGAGAGCCGGTGTAATGATGAAAAACATCCCCTGAAAGACGACGAAAATCATTTCGCCAGCAGCCGCTTCCAGGCTCAACGCCTTGGAGGGCATGACACCATTCAGGAAAATCTTGTCGAAGTTTCCAATGTAAGGATTGTCGCCGCTGAAGGCGAAACTGTACCCCACCACGCCCCACAGGACGGTCATCATCCCCATCAGGAAGATGCACTGCATCATGACCCCGAGGATGTTTTTCTTCCTCACGAGGCCCCCGTAAAACAGGGCCAACCCCGGTGCTGTCATCATAAGCACAAGTGCTGAGGATACGAGCATCCAAGCGACGTTCCCCGAGTCGAGCGTTGCCGGTGCGCTGTCGTCCGCCCAGCCCAGAGAGGGGCAGAACAAACTCCACGCAACGGCAAAAAAGCCTCCCACGCAATACCGAATCTTCATCTTTAACCCCTTAGAGCGCCTAGGATTGTGTATTCCCGGTCAGACTGTCCTCGTGTCGAATCAGGCAGCCAGTGCTGCACCATCATGGGCTCAGATTCGACACCGTTCAGCTTTCCTGATGTTAAAGAATGCAACGACCGTGCCATGTTGCTTACGAATGTTGCACAGTGAGCCCTCGACAGCCGCAAACTGCGCCGTCAACGGGCTCGTCATCAAGCCCCGGCTCGCCGATTTTGACCACGGAACACGGTTTGAAGCTGCGGATGGAGACTTTTCGCCGATTGCAGTTCGGGCTATGGTCGCCGAGAATCCATCTCATCGGGAGACTCAGATGCAGCATCTCGTCGCAGCCCTGTGCTGCCTCTTCTTCATCTCGGGCCTTGGTCCCATCCAGTCCGAGGGGGCGGACCATCCCAACGTTCTGTTCATCGCCGTCGATGACCTGGGCAACGTGCTCGGTCGAACTCAACCAGGTCTCCTGAAAACGCCTCACCTTGATCGCCTGATGGCTGAGGGAACGTTCTTCGAACGCGCGTACTGCCAGATCCCCTTGTGCAATCCCAGCCGAGCGTCGATTCTGACAGGACAACGCCCCGACGCCACCACGGTGTACGATCTGGACCGCCATTTTCGGGAGCAGTTGCCCGAGGTAACGACGTTGCCACAGCTGTTTCGTGAGCACCGCTATCGTGTGGCCCGGGTCGGGAAGATTTATCACTACGATGTGCCTCGCGGGATTGGGACGAACGGACTGGACGATGACCGCTCCTGGGATGAGGTGTTCAACCCCAAGGGACGGGATGTCGCCGACGAAGCGCTGATCACCAATCCAACCCCACAGAAGGCTGTCAGCGCAGCCATGTGCTGGCTGGCAGCCGATGGAACCGACCAAGAACAGACGGACGGCATGATTGCCACGCAGGCCGTTCACTGGCTCACGCAGCATCACAAGGCCCCCTTCTTTCTGGCGGTCGGCTTCTTTCGACCGCACACCCCTTATGTGGCTCCGAAAAAGTACTTCGAGATGTACCCGCTGGAGCAGGTGGTCCTTCCAGAAGTGCCGCCGGGAGATCGAGACGACATCCCCGCAGCGGCTATCCCCCACAACATCCCACTTCCAGACTACGGACTCCCCCAGGAAGCTTTGCGGGAATCACTTCGCGCCTACTATGCCTGCGTGAGCTTCGTCGATGCGCAGGTGGGACGGGTCCTGGAGGCGCTGGACCGTCTTGAACTGGCCGACAACACGATCGTCGTGTTCTGGAGCGATCACGGCTACCACCTCGGGGAACATCATCTGTGGCAAAAGCGAACGCTGTTTGAAGAATCGGCCAAGGCTCCGATCATCATTCGCTGGCCCGGCGCTGCGAGCCGGGGAAAGGCCTGTTCCCGGATCGTGGAGTTCGTCGACCTGTACCCCACCGTAGCTGACCTGGCCGGGCTGAGCATCCCTGATGACCTGCCCGGAACCAGTCTCCGTCCGCTGATGAATAACCCCGAAGCCCCCTGGGATCGTCCAGCCTTCACTCAGATTCTGCGTCCCGGAACCGATGGGCCTGACACCATGGGGCGAGTGATCACCACATCACGCTACCGCTACGTGGAATGGAGCGGCGGAGAGCAGGGGAGAGAACTGTACGACCACAAAGTGGACCCGCACGAGATCCACAATCTGGCGAACGACCCGTCGCACCAGGATC
>JAGQPW010000054.1:23020-34930 GCA_020426515.1 Planctomycetaceae bacterium
ATCAGGCTGCTGGCTGGACTCTCGACGCTCACGTCATACCCGGACGTCGGCTCATCTCGTATGATGCATCGCGTTCCGGATTTGCCCGCTCCTTGAGTCACCGCCGTCAGGCACTTGAATCATGTTGCATTGTGACGTTGCCATTATTGGAGGCGGAATTGTCGGACTCGCTACGGCCTGGCGGGTCACGCAGCGGTATCCGGATCTGAACGTCTTTGTATTTGAGAAAGAGGACCGCGTTGCCGCCCATCAGACAGGGCACAACTCCGGCGTGCTGCACTCGGGCATTTACTATCGTCCGGGCACCTTGCGGGCCACAAACTGCCGCGATGGACGGGCCGCGATGGTGCAATTCTGCGAAGAGGAGGGCATCGCGTTTGACCTGTGCGGCAAGGTGATTGTGGCGGTCAATGAGGCGGAACTGCCGCAACTGCAACACATCTATGAACGAGGACAGCAGAATGGTGTCCGGTGTGAAGTGATTGATCAGGCGAGGCTGCAGGAACTGGAGCCGCACACCGCAGGCATCGGCGCGATACACGTTCCCGATGCGGGGATCGTCGACTATCCGGCCGTCTGCGAGCGGCTGGCTCAGAGAATGCAGGAACGCAAGGGGCGACTGTTCCTGAATGCTGCGGTCCAGTCAATTCGTCCACACACCACGGGCGTGGTGCTGGAAACCGCCGTCGGAGCATGCGAAGCGCGGTATCTGATCACCTGCGGCGGATTGCAGGCCGACCGCGTCATCGCGATGAGCGGCACGCAACCGGAAGCGCCGATCGTTCCCTTCCGAGGCGAATATTTCGAGCTGAAGCCCGAAGCGGAACACCTCTGCCGCACGCTGATTTACCCCGTCCCCGACCCGAGCTTCCCATTCCTTGGCGTCCACTTCACGCGGATGGTTCATGGCGGTGTGGAGTGCGGCCCGAATGCGGTGTTTGCCCTGGCCCGCGAAGGCTACAACAAGACCGATGTCAATTTTCGCGACCTGTGGGGGGCTGTCAGCTACACGGGGTTTCGGAAAATCGCCCTGAAGCACTGGCGAACCGGCCTGGGGGAAATGTGGCGATCCTTCAGCAAGGCGGCTTTCGTCCAGGCGCTGCAGCGACTCATCCCCGAAATTCGATCTGAACATCTAGTTGCCGGACCATCTGGCGTGCGTGCCCAGGCACTGGGCAAGGACGGCACACTGATCGACGAGTTCCTGTTTCAGGAATCGGAACGGCAGATTCACGTCGGAAATGCCCCTTCCCCAGCGGCGACGGCTGCACTCAATATTGGTAACCTGATCGTCAATCGACTGGCCGAACGGCTGGGACCCGCGTAAGCACGCGACAAATTTGTTTTCCTACTGCCCATACCTCAATGTCCATTCAGACCAGCGGAACCATCATCTCTCAGCGGCAACTCGCCGATCACACCTATTGCCTGCGGGTTCAGACTCCTGAGATTGCCGCACAGATTCTGCCGGGGCAGTTCTTCATGATCCGTCCCGCAGCCGGGAACGATCCGGTTCTGGGTCGCCCGTTCGCCCTGTATGATGTGATTCGAGACGGGCAGGGGACACCGCAGGCCATTGAGTTCGTGTATCACGTCATCGGAAAAATGACGGACCTGATGTCGAACTGGAGCCAGGGAGAAGAGGTCTCCCTGTGGGGGCCGCTCGGCAACGGGTTCCCCCTGCCACTGGGACAGCACCTGCTGTGCGTGGGAGGCGGCATTGGTTACACCCCATTCCCCGCCGTGCTCCGGGAGGCCCTTGGAACCGCCAGATTCGGCTCACCAGCCCGCGCGACTGAGGCCGTCCTCCAGCGAGCGACCTTCTGCTACGGCACCCGAAATGCCGCCCAGCGTGCCGACCTTGAGGGCCTCGATCAGCTGACCGGGCTGGACATTCAGATCGCCACCGACGATGGGAGCGAAGGCCATGCCGGATTCGTCACCGACCTCGTGCGTAACCTGCTGAGCAAGACCGGTCTCGACCGTCCCGATGCAGTGTACTGCTGCGGGCCGGAACCCATGATGCGGGCTGTGGCGGGCATCTGCGCTGAACACTCCGTTGACTGCTGGTTGTCCCTCGAAACCCCCATGGCTTGCGGCTTCGGAGCCTGCTTCAGTTGCGTGACCAAAGTCAAGACCGAAGACGGCTGGGACTACCGCCGCACCTGCGTGGAAGGCCCCATTTTTGAGGCCAGCAGCCTCGATCTGGAATCGACCGATCCCCGGGTGGCGGCGGGATGCTCGTCAAAGTGAGTCACAGACCTGCGGGACCAGCAGGAGACGGATCACCTCCGCTGGTGCCGAACATGGGGCGAATTCCCGGGGGCTTCCGCTAACGCGGACCGTTCCCGACACCCGCCCTTGCATCAACAATCTTACGACTTGATGGCACCGAACGCGGCGAAGCAGGAGTGACCGTAGGGTGCGTCGCGACCAAGCTTTAACTGCGATTGCAGCGAGGTGCGTTTCAACGCACCCTACCGTTACTGGAATGGATACGACATCCAGCGCAGGCATTCCCGCCGGATGAACCCATTGACACCCCCATCAGGAATATTTCCATGCATTGCACAAAAATGTTCGCTCTGGCACTTTGCATCGCCCCGTTGCTTTTCGGGTGTGAACCCAAGGTCTCCTCCACTCCGGCAAACAAAAAGGTGTCTGACGCAGCGGACAAGATCAAGGACGCAGCGGAGGCAACAACCGATGCCGCTCAGGCGAAGTTTGATGAGTACGCCAGCGCGATGAACAAGCGGTTGGATGAGCTCAATGCGAAGCTCGACGACTTGAAAGACCGCGCCGCTCAGGCCGAAGGAGAGGCGAAAGTGGAATTGGAGCGCAAGCTGGAGCAGGCGAAAGCCAAACGAGACGCGGCGGCTGAGAAACTCGACGAACTGAGAGAGTCTGGGGCCGAGCGCTGGGAGAAGGTCAAGGCGGCGATGGAAGCCGCAATTGACGATCTGTCCAAAGCGTTTGAATAACCCGCACGTTCGAACTGCCCAAGGCGAGTGTCAAAGTCGAGCAACACTTTCGGAGAGCATCACTCTGTCAACCACGCCCAGCGCTTTTATCGCATCGGCAAGCTTGACTCTGTATATGGACTGGCGTTAGGGTCGATCCCGCGCGTATCCGGGCCGGATACTTCGCGAACAGGGTCCACCTTTCTTTGCCAATTGCCATTGGGGAAATAATGTTGTCGCTTCGTCGTGCGTTTACTCTGATTGAATTGCTGGTGGTCATTGCCATCATCGCCATCTTGATTGCTCTTCTATTGCCAGCAGTGCAACAGGCGCGCGAAGCGGCTCGACGCAGCCAATGCAAGAACAATCTAAAGCAGATTGGATTGGCCCTGCACAACTACCATGACACATTCTTGGTCTTCCCTCCGGGAGGTGTCACTTGCAACCCTTGCTCGGCCGGCTCGAGTGGCAACTCCGGCCACAATTTTTCGGCGTCCATTTTGCCGTATATCGATCAGGCTCCGCTGTACAACAGTCTGAACTGGAGCATTCAGGATGTTCATGGAACCGGCACCGGGGGCACGACTACGTCACCCCACGATATCGCAATTCAGACGTCGATCCCCGCCTACAAGTGTCCGTCGTCTCCAGTCGCAGACACTTACCCCACCTCTACAGGCGCAGTACCAGCTAAAGTAGGTACCTTGGAGTATGTTGGCATCGCTGGCACCCAAAACACTGGGACGGTGACGACCAACGGCACATTTTGGAAAAATAGCAAGGTTAGCCTCAACAAGTTCACAGACGGGACCTCGAATTCGATCGTAGTTGGTGAATACTCCGGGTTGGCCAAGGGGTCTGCGCCTTCAGCGACCACGCAAACGACCGCGAGTGCCCTCAATTCCTATAATGTCGCGTTGTGGTTTGGATTTACCGATGCTTCCAGCCACAATGCAATCAATGCCCATCCGGCTTTCATCGCCTACCGGGCTGTTGAAATTGTGGGAGCAACGGGAACACCTTTGAGTCTTCCAAACGTCTATTATGTGAGTCCGCCGTCTGGTGTTGGCGCCCGTGATGCTTACAACACATCGCTGAAGAGTCAGCATGTGGGAGGCATTCACGCGATGCTAGGCGACGGCAGCGTCCGATTCCTGAGTGACAACATCAGCATGACCACACTCGGCTATCTCGTAACGATTGGCGGCGGAGAAGTGCTCGGAGAATTCTAAGGCGAGGAAAGAATGCCCGGTCCATCGGGGCCGGGCACCCGCTCATCAACCGCTCTTACGTCTTCACTGCACCGAACGCGGCGAAGCAGGAGTTTTTGTGCAGCAGTTCCACTTGTGAAAAGCCAACGGACCTGAGCAGGTTGAGTTGCCAGGTTACCGGGCGGGGGGAGTCTTCCTGATCGATGTAAGCGAAGACTTTGTCGCGGTACTCCGGGCCGTTGAAGGAGGTCAGGTACTCGCCGTAGCGGTCCCACATCAGAGCCTGCACCGCCGGTGTTTCGTGGGTGACGAGATCGGTGATCCAGAAGCTTCCACCGGGGGCGAGCAGATCGTAGATCTTCTGAAACGTACGCTGCCAGTCGGCTTCGTCACGTAAGTGATGCAGCACTGCGGCAGCGAGAATGACATCGTAGGAACCGGCCGTCAGAGGGACTTCGCGAATATCTCCTTCGCAGGTCTTCACCGTGCGTTGACTGACCTCGGAGACGCGTTCACGGGCTCGCTCCAGCATGGCCGGGCTGAGGTCGAGAAGGTCCGCGTCGAAGTCGGCCCCGTACACCTGCCGCAGACGAATGGTGTTGTTTCCTGCCCCACATCCGATGTCGAGCACGCGGCGAATTATGGGCGTGGATGCCACTGCAGCACGCGTGATCAGTTCCATCGCCAGCGGCGCATCAATCGTCGCGGCCTGTCCGGTTTCCAGTTGGGAAAACCGTTCCACATCCTGGTCAAAGCGTTCGCGGATCTGGTCTGTGGTGGACTTCTCGTGCAGCGGTCGGGGCATGAGTGGTTGTTTCAGTCGGCTAGATGCAGTTCACGGGCCGACAGTTGCTGATTCCACACGATCAACAGATTCGTGGGTCGGCCTTCCACCGTTCGGACCACGTGCAGCAGCAAAGGTTCGCCTTCATGCTCGGCAGCGACTGCATCGAACTGGGCAATCGAATTCACCGGTTTGCGGCCTGCTTCAACGATGATGTCGTACAGCTTGAGTGGCGAATCCTCGTCAGGAACGGCCGACACCAGCAGGCCGCGCTGACTGGCGGCAAATCCCGATTGAATGGCCAGGCCACTGTCCAGCGTCAGCAACTGCAGGCTGACATTCTCAAATCGTTCCTCGCCAGGAGGAACGACTTTCGGAGCCGCACTCTGGGCCCCGCGTCGCTCGGTCAGCGTGATTTGCAGTGTCGTTTTCTGTCCGTTGCGGAGTACGATCAGGCGCACGGTCTTGTTGATTGGTGTCAGACTCGCGCGGTTGATGAGATCGGTGACATCCTCGATGTCGGACCCGTCAAAGTTAAGGATCACATCATCCACACGCAGGCCCGCATTGGCTGCGGGGGTTCCTTCGAGAACGCGGGTGACACGGGCTCCCATTTGTCGCGGGAGTGAGTACCGTCGAGCGGCGTCGTAGTCGAAGTTCTCATCGAGTTCGACACCCAGGTAGCCGCGTCGCACTTTTCCGGTTTCCAGCAGCTGTTCAACAATGAACCGCACGAGATTGCTGGGGATGCTGAACCCAATGCCCTCGTTGCCGCCTCCCTGCGAGGCAATCGCGGTGTTGATGCCGACGACACGTCCCTGCATGTTGATGAGCGGTCCGCCACTGTTGCCGGGATTGATGGCTGCATCGGTCTGCAGAAAATCCTGATTGATGACCCGTCGATGGCCGGGGAGTTCGAGAGACCGGCGGCCCTTGGCGCTGATGATGCCCAGCGTGCTGGACTGGCTCAACCCGAATGGGCTCCCCATGGCCAGCACGAAGTGGCCGATGTCGAGATTGTCGCTGTCGCCAAACTCGGCGGGCGAGAGGTTCGGGAAGTCAACCTTCAGGACCGCGAGGTCACTTTCGGGGTCTTCGAGTTTTTCACTGGGAGAGATCACGCGACCATCGGAAAGCTTGATGGCAATGCTGTTGAGCGGAGCCTCAGCCACAACGTGCCGGTTCGTGACAACAAACGGTTGGCGAAATCGCGGGGAGATCAGCAGGACCCCGGATCCGGTTTCCTCCACTTCGCCGCGTCTGCTTTCGTGTGTGCTTTCGATGTGAACGACCGATTGAGTCGCCTTGGCGGCGACGGCAGCAACCGCGCGACCGGCATCAACCAGCGTGGTGGAGTCCAGCTCGGCGGTTATGGCCGCAGTGCGTGTGTTGACCGTCAGCGGAAGCTGGGCCCGCGCCGGGATGGAACCGCCGTGAAAAACCAGCAGAGCCCCGATGATGTTGAGCGTGTGAATGCCGTTCCGCATGGCTCCTCCGTGATGCCGTTGCGATCAGTCGCTGTTCAGCGACTATCATCCATGGAAATGTCCCGGGCGGTCAACTCCTGATCCTGCTCGCGTGCCTGATGTTCCCACGCGGATTCCCAATTGGCTTGAGCGCGATCTGCGGGCCCCTCCAGTTCGTGCATGCGCTGGCACTGAATACAGGAGGTCACATTGGGCAAGGCGCGCAGCCGGGTGAGCGGAATCTTTTGCTGACAGTATTCGCAGATGCCGTATCGGCCTTCCGAAATGGCGGCAATGGCTCGATCCAGACGATTGAGTTCGCGACTTTCGAGGGCCGCCAGTTGAGAGAGCATTTCCTGTTCGTTGTCGAGAGTCGCAGCGTCTCCCAAGTCGCCGTGCGCGGCCTCTGGATCGGTCCATTCTCCCTCCGAGCAGAGTTTTTTCCACAAGGCATCGCGCTGCTGCAGCATTCGTTCACGCAGTCGCAAGAGGGTTACTTTGCGGGACATGGTCCACCTCCGATCAAGGCACGCTCTTTTCCGTTTCTCCACTTCATGGGTCTTGCGGAGCCCTCGTTGACTCCAGAGAATTCTACGCAAGTCCCGTTCACTGAATTTGAATTTTTCACTCCCGGCCGGAGTGGCTCTCATCCAATTGGAAAGCATCGAACGCCTAACGCGTGCGGCGTCAGTCTTTTCGGTTGATCCGTCAAAGTCTTCCAATTCGCTAGAATTGGCGTTCTGAACAGATGAGGCGGTTTCCCGACAGCGATCCGTGACACTCAACTATGTTGCCTCCCTCGGAATGCCTGAAATTGCTGCGGCGGGACACATCCTGCTCTGCGGCGGCGCGCTCGGTGTTGGAGACGGCCGGATTTGAGAATCCCGAGCTGGCCGTCCAGCGGCTGAGGAACTGCTACGCGAGCAATCAGCAGCGCGACATGCTGGCCGATATCCTTCCGACGGTCCTGCACAGCCTGCACGAGGCGGCCGATCCTTCGTCCGCTCTGCTCAATCTGGAACGCTTCTTTCACGCACATCCCGATCGTGATGCCCTGCTGGTGCTGCTGCGTGATGATCCCCGCGCCATTGAAGTTCTGGTCCGGCTGTTCGTGGGGAGCCAGTTCCTGAGTGAAATTCTGCTTCGCGATCCGCTCACGCTCGAACAGCTGACCAATCACCGGCGGCTGGCCGAATTCAAGAGCCGGGAAGAGTTTCTCGAACAGGGTCGGCTGCAATGCCTGGCCGCTGAAGTCACAGGTGCAGCTCAGGCACTTGATGTGCTGCCCAAGTTCCAGCAGTGGGAAGTGCTGCGCATCGCCGCCTGCGATTCGTTCGGTCTGCTGGACCTGAAAACCGTAACCCGCCAACTCTCGCTGCTGGCCGATGCCCTCGTGCAGCTTGTGCTCGAATATGTCGCCGCCGACGAGGGGGTTACGTTGCAGGAATTCGTGGTCTTCGCCTTCGGCAAGCTGGGGGGAGAGGAACTCAATTACAGTTCAGACATCGACCTCGTGTTCGTCTGCCAGCAGAAGCCGGAGCGGTATGTCAAGATGGCCCAGCGACTGGTGCGGGCTCTGTCCGATGTCACTTCACATGGGTTTCTGTATCGCGTTGATATGCGGTTGCGCCCCTGGGGCCGCTCCGGTTCGCTCGTGACCACCGCCGAAGGGTACAGGGACTATCAGGGACGGAGCGCGCAGCTGTGGGAGCGTCAGGCGCTGCTCAAAGCACGTCCCATTGCCGGTGACCTCGCATTTGGCGAGCAGGTGCTGGAGCAGGTCCGCCCCTGTCAGTTTGAATCCGATACCGAAGCGATCTGGGACAACGTCTGGGAGATGAAGTCCAAAGTGGAGGCAGGACTGGAACGCAAGGGGGAAGCGTGGCGTGATGTGAAAGGGGGCCCCGGCGGCATTCGCGATATTGAATTTCTCACGCAGGGACTGCAACTGGAGCACGGTCGAGACAATCCGGCCATCTGCAGCCGCGGAACTTTGGAAGGGCTGGCCCGGCTGACTGATGCGGACGTTCTGCTTCCCGGCGAGTTCCGTCGACTGAGCATCGCCTATTCGTTCCTGCGAACCATTGAGCATGCTCTGCAGTTGCTGCACAACCGTCAGGAGCACGCTCTCCCCTCATCGCCGCGCGCCCTGAATTATCTGGCCCGCCGACTCGACTATCCCGACGAGGCGACATTCCTCGACCACTATCGCCGACACACCACGGAAGTCCGAAAAATCTTTCTGGCGCATGTGCATCCAGAAACTGTCGTTGAGCCAGTTCGCTCCGCCGTTGAGCCTCAGGCCGAAGACCACTTTGGCGGAGCCACGTCTGCGTACCACGAGATCTTCAGCGAGAACGAAGAAAAACGACAGCTGCAATTGCTGCGAGAATTGCGTGACGATGTCCCCGTTCGAATCGCCTACCGCCAGGTTGCCAGTCAGCAGTTTGAAGTCACGCTGGTGGGCTTCGATCGTCCGGGGGAACTCTCGGTCATGTGCGGACTGCTGTTTGCCTATGGATTCGATATTCAGCGCGGCCACGTCTTTACGGGGGGAGATGTTCCACGCACGGGCCGGGCTACGAGAAAAAGGACTGCCACGCTGCGGAAGTTCGTCAATTCGTTCCTCGTGCGGCACCAGCATCCCAACCGAGTCTCCACGGAAATCTGGGAACAGTACGAACGGGAACTGCTCGAACTGCTGGGGCAGGAAGGGAGCACGCGGCTTCCTCAAATGCAGGCCCGGTTGGTGGCCCGGGTTGCAACACAGTTGCGTGCGCTGCCAGATGCGACCGAGAACCTGCTCCCGGTTGAAATTGAGGTCGATACGCACAGCGACGATTCCGTTACCCTGCTTCGCATTCGCGGAGAAGACAATCCGGGATTTCTGTACGAACTGACCAACGCTCTGGCGATGGCGGGGCTCTGCATCGTTCGCATGCACATTCAAACGATCGGCCATCAGGCGATCGACGTGCTGCATGTGGTGGACGACAAGGGATGCAAACTGACCGACCCGCAGCGGCTGCAACAGCTGCGCGCGACCGTGGCTCTCATCCAGCACTTCATTCACTTGCTGCCGCAGGCTACGAACCCGGAAACGGCATTGCTGCAGTTCCGCGAACTGCTGGAACGTCTGCTGGCCCGGCCTGACTGGTCGATGGACCTTACACGTCTCGACGATTCCAACGTGTTGCGGACACTGACGAAGCTGCTCGGCGTGAGCGAATTCCTGTGGCAGGACTTCCTCAAGCTGCAGCACGAAAATCTGTTTCCCGTGCTGACCGACAATCGTCGCCTGCAGCATTCGCGAACCCGGGAAGAACTGGCGGCTGAAATCCAGCAGGAACTTCAGGGGGTTGACTTCGAACAGCAGCGATTGCGGCTCAATTCGTTCAAGGATCGGGAAATCCTGCGGGTCGACCTGCGGCACATTATGGGGCTGCAGGAACGGTTTGGCATGTTCTCCCGCGAACTGACCGCATTGACCGATGCGACCGTGGATGCCGCATTGCAGATCTGCTGGACCGAACTCACGCAGCGACACGGTACCCCGCGCACGGAGACCGGAGAACCGGCCCGTATCTGTGTGTGCGGGTTGGGGAAGTACGGCGGCGAGGAAATGGGGTATGCCTCCGACCTCGAGCTGATGTTCATCTACGACGGCGAAGGACGAACCGACGGTCGGCCTTCCATCGCCAACCATGAGTTTTTTGAACGGCTGGTCGATGCGTTTCGCCGCACCATTCATGCCGGACACAAGAAGGTCTTTGATCTCGATCTGCGGCTGCGCCCCTACGGCAATGCCGGAAGTCTGGCTGTTTCGCTGGACATGTTTCAGCGGTACTTTGGCCCGGAAGGACCTGCGTGGCCGTATGAGCGTCAGGCCCTCGTCAAGCTGCGTCCCGTCACTGGAAATGACGAACTCGGCACACTGATCAAGCAGCGTCGCGATGAGATGATCTATCGCAACGAACCGTTCGACGTTGCCGCAATGCGGGCCATGCGCGAGAAGCAGCTGCATCAACTGGTGCGAGCCGATGCCTTCAATGCCAAACTCGGTTCCGGTGGCGTGGTCGACTGTGAGTACGTGGTGCAGGGACTGCAAATGACCTACGGCCACCTTGGCCCGGAACTGCGCGTGGCCAACACACGCGAAGCTCTCAAGGCACTCCAGCAGTACAACATTATCACCGCAACTCAGCGGGAGCAGCTGCGCGATGGCTACCGCTTTATGCGGCGGTTGATTGATGCCCTCCGCATGGTCCGGGGAGATGCCTCTGATCTGGATGTTCCGCCCGAAGGAACCGATGAGTTCGATTTCCTCGCCCGCCGGCTGAACTACGCCGACTCAGCCCGGCTCAAGGCCGACATCGACCTCTATTCCAACCAGACTGCTCAGCTCTCCCACGAACTCCTCGAAACCATCGAGACCCCCGGTTCAATCGATACCGACGCCGATTAACTGCCGCAGGCCAGACCCGCAATCAACACCGGCGAGCGGCGCGGCGTCAGCCCTCCGGTGTTTGGGACTCTCGCGAAGGCGCTGGCTGCGATTTTCTTCGTCTGGAGGCTCGGTTGAATTCGACATAGGTGCCACGGCTCTGTGAGCCGTGAACGCTTGCGTGCGTATTCGACGTTCCTCAAACTCGGCTAAATTCAGTACGCATTCGTTTCGTTGGTCACTGTGCTGTGTTCAACTCGACGAATGCACGGCTCACAGCTGCAATCGCAGTTAAAGCTTGGTGCGTCGCGACGCACCCTACAGTCACTGCGGAATGGTGAGAGCTGAATTCCGGGGGCTTCCGCTTCGCGGAGCGCCACCCGCCGCCCTACCGGTTCGATTCACGTGGACGGCCTGAGCTGCTACTGTGACAGGGCCTTGTTTGCAGCTGGGCCATTGCCTTGGTTGCTCACCTCTTGCCACTGGATCACGATGCCTCGCCTGACCATTGTCTGTCTTGTTTTGCTCGTCTGGACAACCGTCTGTCCACCTGCCGCATGGAGTGCCGATCCTCCCAAGGGAGAGCCGACGAATGCGGCGGAGGCTGCGGCAAAAAAGGCGGCTGACGAGGCGAAGCTGGAGGCGGATTATCAGGCGTGGTACGACACACTGACGCCTGATCAGCAGGCGTGGGAGCAGGTGCTGCAGGAGAATCTGGGCGGGTTCTATCTGCCGATTCACAAGCGGGAAAAGGTCGCGGGCCGGTCGAATGCGTGGGACTATGTGGAAGACGACCCCGCGCTGCCTCGCGTGCTGCTGATTGGTGATTCCGTTTCCCGAGGCTACACCCAGGCTGTTCGCAAGGAACTCAAGGGAAAGGTCAATGTGCACCGGGCTCCGGAGAACTGCGGGCCGACGGCGACTGGCCTGAAGAAGATGGATGTTTGGCTGGGCGATGGGAAGTGGGATCTCATTCACTTCAACTTCGGCATCCACGACCGCAACACGCCGATTGCCGACTACACCGAGCGATTGAAGCAACTCG
>JAGQPW010000055.1:0-3034 GCA_020426515.1 Planctomycetaceae bacterium
CTGTTGATAAAGCTGCCCATCCGGGCTGTCGCGATCTTCCGGAGCGGCGGCGGTCAGCAACTGTTGCAATTCCTGTCCCAACTGGGTGCGGGCATCACGATCTGTCGTGGAAATCCAGCGTGCCAGCAACGAGCCGTTTGGAATTCCCTTGACTGACTCGACGTCCTGATCAGGCTCGACCAGAAAGTGCCAGACCTGTGCATTGCCATAACTGTCGGCATGCGGGTTTCCAGCCAGAATATCTCCGCTGACATCGGCCGCAAGATCCCACGTTTGCTTGTCGTCGCCAGCGCGGGTCAGTGTGAGGTCGACGGTCGTCAGGTCACAGGCGTGGTTCCCGTCGCGCGGGCCGATGGCCAGTGTGATGACTTCGCCTTGAGCGACGTGCAGGAGCGACGTCGGTTCGATGGTCACCGGCTGACCACCCTGACTGACGCCGGTGGCCAGGCGGCGATGAATTCCTCCCTGGCGTTGTTCCAATGTCCATGTGACGCCATTTCCACACTCCGGATGAGCGTGTGTCACCGAGCCCGAGACCGTATAGCTCCCGGCAGTCGGGCACTTCCATGCGACCACGGTTCGCAGCGTGGGGGCGGGATGCACTGCCACCCGATGCGGCCACATATTACCCGGCACGCGCACATGCTGGTCCGTTGGATTGGCCAACACGAGCGGCGTGGAATGAGAGCCCCAGCCTTGAATGAATTCGTATTCCTTGGAACTTGTAATCTTGTCGGTGAACAGGCCTTTCAGTTCGACACCATTGCCGGAACCATAGCCGAGGCAGGTCATCCACGACTGCACGTCTCCAAGGGCCACCCCATGCCGCTCGGCAACCGTTGCGACGTCGAGCGACTCTGAATTTTGCAGCAGTTCATCCACAGCAGCCAGAGTGGCGCCCGTACTTGCAAGCATTTGCCGCCGCGCGTTGAGCAACTCAAACGCCAACTCGCGTACGTCACGCAGCCTTAAGTCCGGGCGGCCGGGAGCAGCGAACCTGGGATTGATCCACTGAAACAGATCGTGTTCTGATCCATCACCAGCATTGCTGGCCACCAGTGTCAGCGTGACATCCTCAGTCTGGTCAGCGGGGATGGACAGCCTGTAGTCGTGACGCGAAGCGATGGGGCTCACAGGCTCCTGCCACGCCTTCGGGCCGCCGACCTTGCCAATGTGGCCGACACTCCGGAAGGCCCACAGTCCCCGTTGCCACTGCGTCACCTGTGCCACGAGTCGATCAACATCGGTGGGCTCAGCCTGTCGCCAGTCGCGTTGCAGCTGTGCCAGCAGCAACGAATGGTCGGGTTTCGTCAGATGGTCATAGAGCAGTTTCAGGTACTTGGGATTGAGGTCCTGTTCCCGGGCGAGTTGTTCAGTCGTCTTACGACCGGAGAGTAGAGCCTCTCGATGAGTCAGCGTGGCGGCCAGGTATCGCTCGACAGGAAGCCGGCCACCCTGATTCGTGTCGAATACGATTCCCTGCAGATTGACACTTGAGCCTCCCTGAGCCTCGGAATATCGATCGTAAAACGCGCGAATATTGTGCAAGACCTCGTCGGACCAGTCGCGGCGGGTCGTCTTGGCGGAGAAGCGAAATCCATCCGGCAGCAGCACGGCATGCGTGGCGAGTTCCCGGCTGGCATCGAGGTACTTGGTAAACAGCGTGGGAGACATCACCAGGGCGTTGCCCGTATTGGTGAAGCCTTCGCCAGCTGCCCCATCGACAGGGAACTCTCGCGCCGGATCGAGTTCGGCGAGTTCGGTCAGGTCGCGCAGCGTGTATGTGTATTCCGCGTTGCTGAGGCGACGGAGAACAACTCGCCCGGGATCTCCTGCCCGTTCACGTGCTTCAATCGTCAGATAGCTGTGCAGCCAGGTTGCAAGCCGCTGCTGCTCTTCCGCGTTTGGTCGTTCTGATTCCGCAGGCGGCATGAGCCCTTGCGAAAGCATCTCGGCAACCTTTTGCCAGCTGCGCGGATGCTTACGAACCTCGTCGAATGTGGCCATTGATGCCAGATCGAGATCTGCTTCTGCCAGATCTGGAGAATGGCAATCGCTACAGTATCTGGCGATGAGCGGACGAATCTCGCTTGCAAAGGTCTGCTTCAACCCCGCGAGTTCCGACTCGGCGGCAGCTGCCAAACTGCACAACAGGCAAATCCCACCCGCAACAAGCGATCTCGAGACGCTGCGGACCGACGAGTTCCGTATTCGGTATTTCATGCACGCAACCTGTGACTTTCGATGTGCCCATGCAGTCGTTCGGCGGCAGCCGAACTGTCGCCATCGCGCAGAGCATCGATAATGAACTGGTGGTCGTTGATCCCCACCGACCATTCCGCTTTCTTGACACTGTCGCGGAATCGCTGGAAGAAGACGGCCAGCAGATCGGAAAAGGGCATCAGCGGCTTGAGGCCGCTGGCCGCGACGAGTTCACGATGGAAGGCCGTATCCAGTTCCGTCCAACGCTGCAGGCTGCGAGTCTGGCGCAGCTCACTATTGATCTCGTTCAGCTTTTCATAGAGCGAGGGGTCTTCTTTCATGCGTGCAGCCACATAAGGAGTGACTCCCGCTTCAATAATAATGCGGGTTCCGATCAGCTGGTCGTGTGGCACATCGTGCAAGACCGGGTGGAAGCCCAGGTATTCCGTGACTCGCTCCATGTTGACGGAACCGACGGTCAGGCCGACACGAGGGCGTGCTTCAACAATTCCAAGAAACTCCAGCGACTTGGTCGCCTCTCGCAAACTGAGTCGGCTGACGCCGAACATTTCCGCCAGTTCAGACTCCGTTGGAAGCCGATCACCAGACTTCAAATTCTCCTGAAGGATGTACGTCTTCAGACGTTCGGCCACGACTTCACGAAGTTTGGTCCGCTCTACGGTATTCAACATGATCGCGCCTTGATGTGAGTTGCAACGAGCACTGCTCTGGTTATATTATCAGATGATTGACTTCGGTCAACCCTGCAGTGGGTGGCTGTCGGGACAGCTCACCGAGAACAGAGTGTCATTCGCCACGCCAGCAATTTTTA
>JAGQPW010000055.1:3132-34250 GCA_020426515.1 Planctomycetaceae bacterium
TAGACATTATCTGCATCGGACTGAATTACCGCCGCCATGCTGCGGAAGGGGACATGTCGATTCCGGAATTTCCGGTGGTATTCATGAAGAACATCGGGTCCGTTCAGAATCCAGATGATCCGATTATCCTGCCGCGTCAACTGCGAAGCGATGCCGTCGACTACGAATGTGAGCTGGCGGTGGTTATTGGCAAGGAGTGCTACAACGTTCCGAAGAAGGAAGCGTTGAACTATGTCTTGGGATACACCTGTGCCAATGACGTAAGCGCCCGTGACTGGCAGCTGAAATTTGGTGGAGGTCAGTGGTGCCGCGGCAAGACATTCGCCACCTTTTGCCCGCTGGGGCCGTGGATCGTCACCGCCGATGAAATCCCCGACCCCAACGCGCTCGCGATCCGGACCGTGCTGAACGGCGAAGTCATGCAGGACTGGAATACGAACGACATGATTTTTGACATCCCCACGCTGATTGAATTCCTCAGCGCCAGCACACGTCTGCTCCCGGGAACTGTGATCCTGACGGGGACACCTCACGGTGTCGGTGCGGCGCGAACTCCGCCGGTCTATCTGCAGCCGGGCGATACGGTATCGATTGAAATCGAGAAGATTGGCACGCTCACCAATCCTGTGATCGCCGAGCCGGATGCCGCCGTGTGATCCGGCTGGGTTCGACTGCAAGAATCACGGTCGTGAAATTGTCGTTGTCCTCCTTTCCGTGGGAGTGTTGTCATGTGGAACTGTGTTGCCGTGTGGTTGCGATCAAGCCGATTGGGCTTGAGCTGTCTCGCGATCTGTTCAACCTTTGTCGGTCATGTTTCTCTTTCCGCGGCCGAGCCGACAACTCGCCCTTCCGAACCGTCGCAGGTGGTGGATCTTTCGTTGCTGATTGCTCCGGAGTTTCCGTGCACGTGGCCAACCGCGCCATTTCCACGATTCCAGCTCATGCATCAGCGGACGATTGGCCCGGAGTCAATGTACAACGTGGATGTGCTGCTGATTGACGGCAACACAGGAACGCAGTTGGATGTGCCTCCACATTCGGTGGCCCGTCCGGATTTGAACCGCGAGAAATCGGGCCAGCTCGGGCTCGCCTATACCGACCGCATTGAACCCTGGCAGTTTGGCGGTGAGGCATGTGTGGTGGATGTGCGCGATCTGCTGGACAAGGCCTCGAAAGGAGTCAGCCCGCTGGTCACGAGGGCTCATGTCGAGCGCTTCGAGCAACAACACCGCCAGGTTCGATTTGGTGACGTTGTGTTGTTCAGGAGTGGCTATTCGGATGCATACTATCGTCCATTGCCCGAAGGTCGCCGATTCATTGCGGCGGTCATTGATCGTCAGGCACCGGGCTATCCCGATCCTGATCCGGACTGCATGGAGTTCCTGGCATCCCGTGGCGTGATGACGCTGGGAACGGACAGTGCCAGCATGGGGCCGTTGCCCGATCTGGCTGAGCCGACGCACTACGCGGGGCTCAAGCATGGAATGATCTGGACCGAGGGCGCAACTCGCCTGGGGCAGCTTCCTCCAACAGGCGCTTTCTACTGCATGTTGGGCCCAAAGCATCGGGAGGGGCCGTATAGTGAAGGGCGGGCCTTTGCAATCGTCGGCGGGGAACTGCCTGCCCGGCTGATTGACTCCGTCAAGAACAAGCGGGCCATTGACCTGTCCCCCGTGCTGGCCAGTAACATGCCGCTCACGTCGCCCGGAATTGGCACCGGAGAGCATCGACAAACTTACTTGAAGATCGATTTCCTGTACTCCGAATATCTCGACATGTGGCACCACGGCCACCTGATGGATGCGTCAGCCGGGACACACCTGGTGACGCCGTCGTACGCTCTTCCTGCTCCCGATGTACAGCCTGCGGAGATGCCACAGGCCCGTGGGTGGCTGGAAGAATACGAACGCAGGTACGGGCCGCGTGGTGTCAGCAGTCGTACTGCAGAACAAGTTCCGCTCGACTGGACCTGTGGCCATGCCCGTGTCATCGACGTGCGCTCGCTGGTCGGGACGACAAAGCAGGCAGACTGGCCCGCCTCGCCCGAAATCACACCGCAGGAAATTCGCAACTACGAACAGCAGCATGGTGAATTGCGACCGGGAGATGTGGTGCTGTTTCAAACAGGCCACCTCGATCGACACCTCAAGCCGCAGCCCGACGATGCGGAGGTCTGGCGGAATCCGCTCACTGGAAAGAGCGAAGGCTGGCCAGCGCCGGGGCCGGATGCGATCACCTACCTGCACGGCAAAGGGATCCGCTGTGTGGCGACGGATGCCCCCGATCTGGGGGGAGTTGATCCGCGGCGGGCATTGATGACGTACTGGGCACTTGGCAGTCGCGACATGGTGGCTGTGGAGTTCCTGCACAACCTGAATTCGATCCCGGAAGACGCTTACTTCCTGTTTGCCGGACTGAAGATTCGCGACGCTCACAGTGTGCCCGGTCGGGCCATCGTTCTGTATTAGCGGACCGACGACACACCGTGCACGTGTGTGTGCGGGTCAACTCTCCCTCAGCCTCCGTGGGATACACTGATGGCCAATTCAATACCGGAATGGAACACCGACGACCTCCCCGAACCCAAGCCCTTGAAGTGGAGGAACTGGACGAGTTTCATTGGTCCGGGAATTGTGATGATGGGGATTCAGATTGGAGGAGGAGAATGGCTCTTCGGTCCTGAAATCACCGCGAAGTACGGCGGCGGATTGATGTGGGTCGCCACCATCGCGATCATCGTGCAGGTCTTCTACAACCTGGAGTGCGGTCGCTACGCCCTGTATTGCGGCGAACCGGTCTTCACGGGCTTCATGCGCAAGGCCCCCGGACCAATGACCTGGATGATGGTCATGCTGTTCCTGAATCTCAGCGCCCTCATTCCCGGTCTCTCAACGCACGGAGCGGCGATTCTGGCGGCGCTGTGGCTGGATCGGCCTCCCACCGCAGAAGACAAATGGCTGGTCGTTGGATTGGCCTATGCCTGTCTGCTGGGTGTCGCCCTGCCGGTCCTGATTGGAGGAAAAGTCTACAACATGTTGCAGGCGGTGATGACCGCCAAAGTGATGTTTGTGCTTTCCTTCTGTCTGCTGGTGGGGGTGCTGTTTGTTCCACTGTCCGACTGGTGGAGCGTGTTCAGCGGCTTTGCCAAGTTTGGAAATGTTCCTGTCGAGAACAGCCAGGGCGAGGAAACGCTCGTCAATGCCGTGGGGCATTATTGGCAGTACGGAACGTGGCCGACCGTTGCACTGGCGAACATTGCCGTTGTGGGAGCCTTTGCCGGCTACGCCGGCGGCGGAGGACTGGCTAATTCGACCTACAGTAACTTCGTCCGCGACAAAGGCTGGGGAATGGGACAAAAGGTGGGGGCAATTGCCAGTGCCATCGGTGGGCGGAATGTTCAGCTCAGCCACGTTGGCAGCGTCTTTCCGTTGACTCCCGAGAACATGCGGCGGTGGCGAGGCTGGTGGAAGTACATTCTCACGGATCAGGTTCTCGTTTGGGCTCCCGGCTGTTTCATCGGCA
Source organism: Planctomycetaceae bacterium (assembly GCA_020426515.1). Classification (GTDB taxonomy): domain Bacteria; phylum Planctomycetota; class Planctomycetia; order Planctomycetales; family Planctomycetaceae; genus JACKHO01. The sequence goes on from JAGQPW010000055.1 coordinate 6,655, forward strand.
TGGCACTGCCCGCGCTGATGTCCATTCAGTTCTCGCAGTACTCTGTACTGGATGCCACCGGACTGTCGTGGGCGCAAGCCTTGATTACTGCCGACGGAATGCGGAACGCCCCAGGGCTGAGTCCGGTGATCGCCAAGCTGTTCTGGCTGCTGGCCTTGCTGGCGGGACTGGCAGTGATGCTTCCCAGTCAAATGTCGATCGTTGATGACTTCAGCCGACGCTGGACGGATGCCATCTGGACTTCGAGCCAACGGGTCCGCAACACCCTCAAGCCCAATCAGGTGAGCTGGATCTATTACTCCATCCTGGGTGGTTACGTTCTCTGGTCATTCGTTTGCGCGTACCTGTTCAGTACCTACGGGACACCCAAGCTGATGACCGTGGTCATTGCGAACCTCAACAATCTGGCGCTCGGTGTCACCGCCCTGCAGTTGTTGTGGATCAACCATACACTGCTGCCAAAGCCACTCCGCCCTCGCTGGTTTCAATCGTTGGGAGTCCTGGCCTGTGCCGCGTTTTATCTGGGGCTGGCACTGCTGGTCTTCGTGGAAAAGCAGCTGCCGGAAATTACGAAATACCTGGCTCAATACGGGGCTTGAGGAGCCTCGCCAGGTCTCGTTTGAGAAAGTGCGGCAACGCTGCAGCAGGCTCAGGAGATGACTTCCTGAACGACCTGACCATGAACATCGGTCAATCGAAAGTCACGTCCGGCGTAGCGATACGTGAGACGTTCGTGATCAAAGCCCAGGAGATGCAGCATGGTCGCGTGGAGATCGTGCACTGAGACGCGATTCTCGACGGCCTGAAAGCCGAAGTCATCTGTGGCCCCATGGATGGTCCCTCCCTTGATACCGCCACCAGCCATCCAGAGCGAGAATCCCCAGTGGTTGTGGTCTCGGCCCTGCGATGCACCGGAGCCATTCTGTCCCATCTCGACCGAGGGAGTGCGGCCAAATTCGCCCGTGCAGAGGATCAGCGTCTCTTCCAGCAAACCGCGCTGCTTGAGATCGATGATCAATGCGGCCAATCCCTGATCGCATTCACTGGCCACCCGGCGATGTTCCCCGTTGATGTTGGAGTGGCTGTCCCAAGGCTGCATGTTGCCGTGCCACGTCTGGACGAATCGGACTCCCCGCTCCACGAGCCGTCGCGCCAACAACAGCTGACGGTTTTGGGGACCGTCTCCATACAGTTTGAGGATGTGCTCCGGCTCCTGAGAGACATCGAATGCTTCTGTCGCTTCGGTCTGCATGCGAAACGCCATTTCGAAGGATTGAATTCGCGCTTCCAGCTCGGCTTCACCGGGGCGTTGCTGGAGATGCTGATTGTTCACATGCTTCAATAACTCGAATTGCCGCAGTTGCTGTGCTGTTGAGAGTCGGTCGTTGTGGATGTCGTCGATCAGTTTCGACGGATCGGTCTTGGATGTGTCGACCAGCGTTCCCTGGTAGACCCCTGGAAGAAATGCCGACCGCCAGTTGCCCGCCCCACCCACTGGGAGCCCACCTGGGCACAAGGCGACGAAACCGGGAAGGTTCTGGTTCTCGCTTCCCATCCCCCACGTCAGCCACGATCCAAAGCTGGGACGCACGAGTCTCTGGTCACCGCTGTTCATCAGCATCAGCGACATTTCGTGGTTCGGCAATTCCGCATACATCGAGCGGATCACAGCCATGTCATCCACGCATTTGGACAGGTGCGGAAAGATCTCGCTGACCGGGATGCCACTCTCACCATGTTGGGCAAATTTGAACGGCGATGGCAGGGCGACGCCTGTTTTCCGTTCTGTGGCCAGATTGGTCATGGGAAGCATTTGCCCGCCTCGCCTGGTCAACTCCGGCTTCGGGTCGAACGTGTCCACCTGCGACATGCCGCCATTCAGGAACACATGGATGACATGTTTGGCTCGCCCCATGAAGTGGGGACGATGCTCGGTCGCGAAGCCACTGTCTTGCAGCAGTCCGGCGAGCGCCAGCGTCCCCATCCCCATGCCGCTCCGCGACAGGAATTGCCGCCGACCGCAGGGCGTGCCCGGCTCTTCAGCTTGACCTGACAGGCCGAGGGAAGGAACTTTCATTTTCGGTACTCCGAATTTGCGTTAGTCGACGAAAACGAATTCGTTGGCTGCGAGCAACACATGGGCCAGTTGTCGCCAGGGCTCAATTCCTTCAGCGTCTGCAACAAATGCGAGCGCGAATTCCCGTTCGACTTCGTCCGGGTCTCGGCCAAACGCACGGTGATACATGTCGTTCACTCGTTCGACAGGGTCTTCAATCTGCATGGCCAGCTTTGCAAATGCGGCGGCCCGGTCCTGAATGAAGGCGGAGTTGAGGGCGAACAGTGTTTGCTGTGGCACCGTTGTGGACGATCGCTTCACCGTACACGATGCCGGATTCGCCCCATCAAACGTACTGGCAAGACTATTGATGATGTCGCGATTCACAAAGCCGTACACGCTGCGCCGAGGAACCGTCGGGGTGGACAGGAAATTGAAGGGTCGCCCGCCAATCTGACTCACATCAAGTTCTCCCGACACGGCCAGCTGAGAATCGCGCATGGCTTCCATGTCGAGTCGACGCCTTGGCATTCGCCAGAGCAATCGATTGTCCGGATCCAGGCTGCGACTCTCGGCATTCTCAATAGCTCCCTGCTGATAGGCTTGCGAGAGTATGATTCGCTTGTGCAGCTTCTTTAGCGACCAGCCATCTTCCAGGAATTGTTCTGCGAGGTAGTCCAGCAGATCAGGATGCGAGGGAGGCTGACTGCGTGTGCCGAAATCATCCGGTGTTCGAACCAGTCCTTGTCCGAAGTGATGCAGCCAGGCCCAGTTGACGATCACGCGTCGCAACAGGGGATTCGCAGGGTCGACGATCGCGCGGGCCAGCCCCAGTCGACGTTGCCCATTGGGAAAGGGGGGCGGCGAATCCTGGTCCGGTGTCAGAGCGGTTAGAAAGTGTGCTTGAACGATGTCGCCTCGATCAATCGGATTGCCACGGCGAAAGACATGAAAGGGCTGATCGCGAACTGTTTCTTCCAATGCCATTGCTCGCGGTGGAGATCCGGGAGACGTGAGTTGCAGATTCTCGATGGAACCTTGTTTGCCACTGAGATCGTCACGCACCGTTCGATTGAGCAGTGTGGTCGACAGTTCCCGATCCATCGCGGTTGGTGTTCCAGGCTCATAGAGATGCCGCCGCAACTGTTGATCGATCGCGCTGTTGATCACCTTGTGGCGTCCATCCTGATCAGGAATGAGCGTTCCATCCGTTGCCGCTTCGAGCGATGCTTCCAGCAAACTGGCCAACCACTCACGATGAACCTGAGCAAACAGGTCACCGTAGGCATCGGCGACATCGAGCATTGTCTGCGGAGATTTGGTGGCCAAGGCGTCGAGTACGCGAGGATTCCGCTTTGGGGCGGCAACATTCAGTTCATGCTGCTTTTCGAACCGGGCCGGATCACCATTCTCCTGCTTCCACGTCTCGACCAGCTTGACTGCCTCGGAGTTGAACGTGTCGGCATTGAGTTGCATCATCGCAAACCACGGACCAAACACCGGATCATCTTCGGGCAAGGTGGCAAGGTAGCTTCGCCATCGATTCAGGACGAGTGGACGCTGATCATCGGTGCGATAGGAGAGGAACGTTGCTGAGAGATCCTGTTCCGGCGCACCTTGGGCAAGTTCCCTCAGATAGATTCCCACTTGCATGCGCAGGCGACTTCGCATGACTTCCGTCTGGTCACGGGCCGCATCCTCATACACGGTTTGCCGTTTGGCCAACTCCAGTTGGTACTGTTGATACGCGGGAGTCTCGGGAGGGGCTCCAACAATCGGTGGCATCGCCGGTGAGCTGCTGCTCGCGAAAGTGGCGTACAGCGCGTAATAGTCGGCTGTTGGAATCGGGTCGTACTTGTGGTCGTGACAGCGGGCACAGGCTACCGTCAGGCCCAGCAGACCACGGGAGGTCACATCGATCTGGTCATCAATGATGTCATGCGGATTGCGGAACTGCGTGCCAATGGTCAGAAAACCAAGCCCCGCCAGTGCAGGAGCGTTGGCGTCGAGTCCTAACTGATCAGCTGCCAACTGTTCCAGCACGAAGCGATCGTATGGCAGGTCCGCGTTGAATGCATTGATGACATAGTCACGGTAGGTGTATGAAAATGGGAACTTCTGAAAGCCGATGGCACTGAGCCCATGCGTATCGGCGTAACGTGCGATGTCGAGCCAGTACCGTCCCCAGCGCTCTCCATATCGAGGCGACGCCAACAGGCGGTCGAGCACCTTTTCGAATGCATCGGGGGACTGGTCATTCACGAAGGCCTGGACTTCGTCCCATGTCGGTGGAATTCCCGTAAGATCCAGCGTCGCCCGGCGGATCAACTGCTGACGGCTGATCGGCGGCGTGATCGTCAATCCATGAGCTTCCAGGCGATGGAGAATGAAGCGATCAATTTCTGTCGCTGCTGGTGTGGATGTTTCCGGGATGTTCGGCTTGCGGATCGGTTCAAAGGCCCAGTGCCCCTCGAAAGTCGCCCCTTCCAGAATCCATTGGCGGAGTGTCGCGATCTCCACCGGGGTGAGGGTCTTCTTAGTCTCGGGCGGCGGCATTATCTCGTCGGGATCATCGGAGGTGATCCGCTCGATCAACGGACTCAGCTCGGGATGTCCGGCAACAATGGCGGCCTTGAGGGCGTCTTCGGCCAGATCCAGTCGCAGTTCAGCCTCGCGGTTCTGTTCGTCCGGACCATGGCAGTGCAGGCAGTGCTCGGCAAGAATTGGCCGGACATCGCGATTGAACTGCACCTGAGCCACAGCAGCGTGACCGCTCGCGATGACTGCGAACAGCACCCAGGCACGTACCGTGCGGATGGCCAGCGTCTCAATGTTCCTCGTCACGTGCATCTGTTGTTGCCGGTCAGACTCGGTTCGCGGATCGCTTTGACTGATGTCTGACATGCTAAGTCGGCTGAGAGGGGCATGCAAGCAGATTGGTTGATGCGTTTGCAATCGACGGTAGCCGTGTGTGTCGCGGCAGCGGCCACACAGCGATCCCGTGACGGCAATATCTCGCGACAGGATCAGTGCACCGTCCACTCGCGAGAATGCATGTGTGATGGCCGGGTCGGAATCGTGTCACCTCGATCAGTGGCCGCGCCCATTCTTGCAGCGGATGCACTTGCGATGCTGCAATACTCAGAAAAACGACGTTGACGCGACCGACAGGACCACCTACCATTAATCGTCAATCAACGATAAAGAAAGTCCATGGCCACTGCCCCCAAACGACAACGCCAGTGTGATTCGCGGCCGGTCAAAATTCCGGACGATGCGCGGTTTGACGTTTTGGCCAGACTGGCTTGGGCGATGGCGCATCCGGCGCGCGTACGAATCGTTCGATTGTTGATCAGTCGGGAGGCCTGCGTTTGTGGCGAGATTGTTGCGGAACTGCCGCTTGCCCAGTCGACGGTGTCCCAGCACCTGAAAATTTTGAAGGAGTCCGGTCTCGTTCAGGGAGAGATTGATGGCCCCAAAGTCTGCTACTGCATCAATCGGGAAATGCTTGCGGAATTGAAACAACTGATTGCGGAACTGTGAGTTTTTTTGGACTCACTGATCGTCTAGCGACGATATACGATTTAACTCGAGAGGAAATGCCATGAGTCACGTTCAGGTTTACGACAAGGCGATGTGTTGTTCGACCGGTGTCTGCGGTCCACAGGTTGACCCCGTGCTGCCCCGGTTTGCCAGCGATCTGGAATGGCTGAAGTCCAAAGGACACCGGGTCGATCGATTCAACCTTGGGCAGCAGCCTGCGGAATACACGAGAAATCCTGCGGTCCAGCAGATGCTGCAATCCGAAGGTGTTGACTGCTTGCCGCTCGTGCTGGTGGACGGTCGAATCGTGAGTCGCAACGAATATCCGACGCGCGAGAATCTCGCATTGTGGACGGGGACGTCACTGGGTCATTCCGTCCTGCCCCTGGTTTCAGACGATGCTGGAGATTGCTGCGGCAACTCCGGCTGTTGTTGAGGTGCCGCTATGAAACATCTTGATCATCCCACTCGAATTCTGTTCTTCACAGGCAAAGGCGGCGTGGGCAAAACCACCATCGCCTGCGCAACCGCTGTTCAACTCGCAGATCGGGGGAAGCGAGTGCTGCTCGTTTCCACGGATCCGGCATCGAACCTGCACGACGTCCTCGCCACGCGAATCGGGAATGAGCCAACTCCAATTGCCGCTGTCCCCGGTCTGTTTGCAATGAACATTGATCCGGCTGAGTCCGCCCGAGCGTACCGCGAACGAATGATTGGACCGTATCGTGGAGTGCTGCCGGAATCTGCAGTTGCCAGCATGGAAGAACAGTTTTCTGGCTCCTGTACACTGGAGATCGCAGCGTTTGATGAGTTCTCCCGTCTGCTCGGCGATGAGACCTCGACGTCGGAATTCGACCACGTCATCTTCGACACGGCACCAACAGGTCACACGTTGCGTTTGCTGACGCTCCCGTCGGCCTGGTCCGGCTTCATGGAGACGAACACCACGGGCACATCGTGTCTTGGGCCGCTGGCCGGATTGCAGGCTCAGCAGAAACTTTACCAGCAGTCCGTCGCAACGTTGTCCAGTGGACAAAGCACAACGCTCGTGCTTGTGACGCGGCCGGACGTCTCGGCCTTCAACGAGGCGGCTCGCAGCAGTCGTGAACTGCGCCAACTGGGGGTCGCAAACCAGCAGTTGATTGTGAATGGACTGTTCGTCGCAACCGATCGCAATGATCCCCTGGCGCTGGCCATGGAAGAACGCTCTGCCAAAGTGCTGAAAGAAATCCCTGACGCGCTTACCGAGTTGCCCCGCACCGATGTTCCTCTGACGGCTGGAAATGTTCTTGGCGTTGAACTGCTGCGGTCAATCGGCTCAACCGGTGCGGCGGCCCCTGCTGATCCCGAAGCTCTGCCAGCAACAGATGCAGCCTTGCCGGGGCTCAATTCGCTGCTGACTGAACTCGAAGCTCCAGGACACGGCGTGATTCTCGCAATGGGCAAGGGGGGCGTTGGCAAAACAACCGTGGCGGCGAGTATTGCCGTCGCATTGGCTGATCGAGGCCACAAGGTGCATCTTTCGACAACCGATCCGGCGGCCCACGTGACGGCGACACTGGCAGCCGAGGAGTTGTCCAATCTCACCGTAAGTCGAATCGATCCGATCCAGGAGACGGCGGAATACACAGCCGAAGTGATGGAGACCGCCGGAGCCTCGCTGGATGAAGCGGGACTCGCACTCCTTGAAGAAGACCTGCGTTCTCCCTGTACGGAGGAAGTGGCTGTGTTCCGGGCATTCGCCCGTGTCGTCGCAGAGGGGACGGATCAGTTTGTCGTTCTCGACACGGCACCAACTGGTCACACGATTCTGCTGCTGGATTCGGCACTGGCGTATCACCGAGAAGTCACTCGGCAGTCACAGCAAATGCCGGAGTCGGTGCAGAATCTTCTGCCTCGACTTCGTGATCCCGAGTTCACGCGTGTACTGATTGTCACGCTTCCGGAGGCGACTCCAGTCCACGAAGCCACGCAGCTGCAAGCCGATCTGCGTCGAGCCGAGATCGAACCGTTTGCCTGGGTCATCAATCAAAGCCTGATGCCGCTTGTGGTGACCGATCCCATGTTAAAGCAGAGGCGGATGGGCGAACGACCGTACATTACGGAAGTGAGAGACGTTCAGGCCCGGCGTCTCGCGGTGATTCCAATGCTGACGGAGGCGCCTGTAGGCATTCCTCCACTGCGACACATCACAGCGCCACCAGCAGCCGAGGCTCAAGCTTGAACTGAACGGTCACTGTGAATGGTTCATCAAGACCAGCGAACCGGTGTGCGTGAACAGGTTCACTGCGATCGGCATGCGGAACCTCAATAACCTAGTGAGCGTGTCTGGTGGACTACGGTATCGACCATCGGATTCACATGGAACGGGATCTCTTTGCCCCCGGCGAGGGATTTACCTGAGGAGGTAGGGACGATCAGGCCAGACGGGCCATCGGGGTTGAAGCGTTGTGAGATGCAGTCTGTTCCCGGAGAATAGATGCACGGATCTTACGAAACGACTTCACCAAGAAGACCAGCATGCCTGATCGTTCCCTGCTGACTCGCCGACAGTGGCTGAAGAACGCGACCGCAATGGCAGCGATCTCTTCGGTGCCCTCCGCTTTGTTTTCGCAAGATCAACAATGGTTTTCGCGGGCCGAAGATCATCACGCAACCGGCAAGCACAGTGCGGTTGCTTCGACATCCAGACAGGCCTCGGAGGCGTCCATGTGGGCGCTTTCACAGGATGGTAATGCCGCGGATGCCTACATGACTGCAGCCCTGACCCAAACAGTAGTCGAACATGGATTGACGTCGATTGGAGGTGGGTTTTCCCTCAAATACTTCGATGCGGCGACTGGTCAGATCCACAGCGTTGTGGGACCGCTGGGACCCGCTGCGGCCGAATCGTATGACTTCGACCGCCAGTCGCCAATCACGCAAACGGGCCGTGCGATGCCGGTTCCCGGATTCCTCGCCGGCGTCTACGCCGCTCACAAGCGATTCGGAACACTGAATTGGGATCAACTCTTTGGCCCCGCTATCAAGTACGCCAACGAGGGTTTTGCGGCTGGGTCGCTCCTCGCAAGTGCAGCGAAATCGAAAGCGACAAGGCATCCGGAAGGTCAATCCCTGTGGATGAAACATGGGCACCTGCTGAAAGCTGGAGAAACGCTTGTACAGAAGGAGCTTGGTCAGACGTTGCAGCGGGTTGCCGATGATGGACCGGAGTATTTCTATACCGGCGACTTCGCCAGGAACTATGTTCGTCGCGCCTCAGCTGACGGCGGCGTCCTCACCATGAAAGACATGGCTGCCTGGCAAGACCTGAGCCGAACAAAGCAGGACGACCTGGAAGGCAGCTACCGGGGTTATCAGATTTCTTCCGGCGGCCTCAACACTTACGCGCTCCACTTGAACGAGGCGCTGGATCTGAGAGCGACGGGGCCAGCAAGAACGAATCCCGAGTCTCTGTTTCGTCAGTACCGCATCATGGAAGAGGTGTTTCTTTCTTCCCGTGATTACTCCAAAGAAACTCACGAACAATATACATCACCCGACTACGCTCGCCGGCGCGCCGATGCTGTGTTGAATGGTCCGCTCCGAAAACTGACATTTGACGCAATTTTCAACACCTGCTTTCTGGTCGTCTGTGACCGGGACGGCAACGTCGCCTGGGGGACTCATTCAATCAACACTCCAACGGCATTTGGTGCCGGGATCGTTGTTGATGGAGTTTACGCAGCACATGCGATGAATCGTGAGCACGTTCGAGGGACGGGCGGTAGTGCCCCCGGAGTTTCTACCAGCCTTGCCTTGTTCAAGGATGGTCAACCCCGCCTGATCGCAGGGTCACCCGGTTTCGGATTCGTCCATGGCCCCTGGCAGTACTGTTCCGGAGTTGTTGAGTGGGGACTGTCGCCCATCGAGACGATGAACCAGCCCCGTTTCGGCCTCCCTGACCCGGACGGCAAGTCCTATTTTGAAGGCCACTACGACGACAAAGTTTTTGAGATGTTGCGTGAGCGAAAGATTGTCTTCGACAAGGGACGTCCATCCCCATTTACCGGATTGGTGGGAGCATTGTCGATCGACGACGACCAAACACTTCGCGCGATCCAGGATGGTCGAGTCGACGGTTACGCTCTGGCAAACTAGTTCACGCGCAGTCGAGGCCTTGTCGGTGAGGATCATCGCTGGTGCTGGTAAACCTTTCGCGTTGTTCACGCCGAATCAAGAAACTCCACCTGTGAGTCCGAACCGGCATGAGTACGTGGAACGCTGGTTTCGGAGTCTGAAGTCCAAGTGTCCTGGCTGCATACACTGACTCCAGGTCGGGTTTCTTGAGAACACGCGGCGCTGAAGGTACGCACCGCGTGCAAGAGGTAGCCGGGATCGAGGTCCGCGGCAGTCCTGCCTGATTGACATTCGGTCAAATCGGAGGCCCGATTCCTCCGCAAGCGCCGGATTTTCGGACAGCTGTTCCGCAAGCTTGGCCTTTTGCCCCTGCGAAAGTCATCCTTTTCTGCCGTTAAATCAACAATCCGTGCATCAATGCTTTCTTGACTTCTTACACAGAGTCGGGTATGTTGATTGAGGTGAGATTCAAAGGAGCTATTCATGAAACTTCTCTCCGAGGCGTGCGAATATGGTTTACGAGCTGTCGTCTGGCTGACGCAGTGCCCGCCGGAGCCGCAAAAGGTCAAAGAGATCAGCGAACGCATCAACGCACCGGCTGGCTACCTGATCAAGGTTCTCCAAGACCTTGCCAAGGCTGGCATTCTTTCCGCTCGTCGCGGGAGCAATGGAGGCTTTGTGCTGTTGAGCGATCCTACGGAACTCACTCCGTTGGATGTGATCAATGCCATCGACCCGATCGAGCGGCTGTCGAAGTGCCCTCTGGGACTTGCCGAGCACAGCAAGAATCTCTGTCAATTGCATCAGCGCATCGACGATGCGATGGCGACGATCGAGAACAACTTCCGCAGCGTTTCGATTAGCGAAATGATTGCGAAGACAGCCCAGTCCGATCCGTCATGCAGGATGCTCGTGCCGTGTGACGAGAAAACACGGTCATGCGTGCAACTTGAGACGACGATTCATTCAACGATGTAACCCGTAGCCACGTACCGGGCGATCCGGCCAGGAGCAACGCAATGAGCTCGCGATTGAACATGGGGACAAAGACCTCCGGCGACAGCGCTCCAGTCGAGCTCAGTTCGCGGCCTGCTGATGACCCGTCGGCGATCTGTTACCAGCTGGAGCCGACCAAGCACATGCTGGGAAACTCTGATTGCGATTCATCCTGTCAGCATTGCGCTCCACAAACTGATCGAATGCCGCCGTGCCTGATGAGTAACCAGTCGCACTCGGTCATTGATTTGGAGCAGGTGACCCGAATTGGACTGATGATTACGCCTCAGTCCTGCGGAACCGTGATTGACCAGTCATGGGAGGCAATTTCTACGATCCGGGCCGTGCTCCGGCAACAGGCCATCCCCATGACTGTGACGTCGCAGAACGTTTTTGTACGAAGCGCGGAAGATGTTGTGCCGATCGAAGACCTGTTTCGATCCTACTATCGCGATCGGATGCCCGCGACCAATTTCATTGTGCAGCCTCCCTGCGGAGGACAGGCGCTGGCGATTGAAGCGTGGGCCATCGGTGGGGACGACTCCCACGTGGAATTTCTGGCCCCCAATGTGGTGTCGGTTCAATACAATGGGCTGCGCTGGGTTCATGTGTCCGAAGTCACTCCGGATGATTCAAGTGCCGATGCATACACCCAGTCAAAGCAGGCCTTTGACAATCTCTTGCAGCAGTTGAAGCAGGCCGGAACGTCTTTCCAGGATGTGGTGCGAACATGGATTTACCAGGGGAGCATCACCGAAGTCGAAGGAGCCGTTGAGCGATACCGTGAAATGAATCGCGCTCGTTCAGATTTCTTTGATGCCCAGCAGGCGCTGAAGCAAATGACCGTCTGCCGCGAAGCCAGGACGTACTATCCGGCGAGTACGGGGATCGGCATGCTCGGACGCGGATTGACCTTGAGTTGCATGGCTCTGCAGACAGATCGCGCTGATGTCCAGCTGCTCCCGCTGGAGAACCCGCAACAGACATCAGCGTTTGACTACTCCAGTAAGTTCTCCACGAAGAGTCCCAAGTTCTCGCGTGCCATGGCCGTGGTCATTGGTGATTACGTCACCACCTGGATTTCCGGGACGGCCAGCATCGTGAATTCGGAATCGGTTCACATCGGAGACGTCGAAAAGCAGACCGAACAGACCATCGAGAACATCCGCCGTCTGATTAGCGCAGAAAACTTTTCGCGTCATGGAGTACCCGGAGCCGGTGCCGAATTGAGTGATCTGGCCAAAGTGCGAGTCTACATCAAGCATGCCGAGGACTATCAAAAGTGTCGCTCGATTTGTGAGCGGCACTTCGGGGCTCTGCCTGCCATCTACGCACAGGCAGACGTGTGTCGGCCTGACTTGTTGGTCGAAATCGAGGGGGTCGCGTTTTCGCAGGTTCGTTGATTGCCAGCCACATTGAGGGGAGAGTTTTAATGGCTGCTCCAAACGTTGATTTTTCCGGTATTGAAGTCGAACCTCAACCTTCGATTGCCTCGCGGTCCTCGCACTATTCCCAGAACGAGCGAGGGTTCGCTATCTGTGTCGTGGTCATCTTCTCAAGCTTTGCCCTGACTTGTGCCTGGGTCTTGTATCAGAGTCCCCCATCTGCCAGTCCAGTTGCGGTCACTCCCCCGCCGCAGGCTCCCCAAATTGTCGAACGCCAGCAGCCGAAAACGACATCGCGATCTGCGTGGCTGGCTTCGCCGAAAATCGCCCCTATGCTCCGCGAGAGCGGGCCAGATAAGTTCCATCAGCAGAGCGGCAACGATCCAGATCGAACCGAAGCGGCTGCCGTTGTAAATCGGCGGATCGATCGGATCATGTCTAATCAGCTGGTCAAACTGGATATCGAACCGGCGTATCGCTGCTCCGACGCCGTCTTCCAGCGGCGGGTGTACATTGACGTTCTGGGAACAATTCCAACGGCCAGCGAAGCAGTCCGATTTCTGGATGACACCGCGCCACAAAAGCGGGAGCGATTGATCGACGAACTACTTCAGCGTCCGGAATTCGCGGACTGCCTTGCCATGAAGTGGTGCGACATTTTGCGTGTTAAGGCCGAGTTTCCCATCAAGCTCTGGCCAAACGCTGCTCACGCCTACCACCGCTGGATTCGTACGGCGATTGACCGAAATATGCCGTACGATGAGTTTGTTCGCAATTTGCTGACCACTTCTGGAAGCAACTTTCGTAAACCACAAGTGAACTTCTACCGGGCGGTGGAAAGTCACGAACCGCACGCCCTCGCGCAGGCCGTAGCATTGTCGTTCATGTGCGAACGGGCTGACGCGTGGCCTGCCGAACGCCTGGAAGACATGAGCGCGTTCTTTTCACGTGTCGGGTACAAACCGACTGGAGAATGGAAAGAAGAGATCGTCTTCTTCGACCGCCGAAAAGGGGACGTTTCCGCCAGGGGGGGGCTGAAGGCGACATTCCCCGATGAAACAACTGTCGTGATTCCACCGGACAGGGACCCACGCACAGTATTCGCCGATTGGCTGCTGGATCGTCAGAACCCCGTGCTCGCCAGGGCCCTCGTGAATCGCGTTTGCTACTGGCTGCTTGGGAGGGGCATCGTCGAACCGGTCGATGACATGCGCAGTGACAATCCGGCATCCAATCCACGTCTCATGGAGTACCTCGCCCGAGAGCTGGTCTCCAGCGGATACGATGTCAAAGAGCTCTATCGGACCATTCTCAACTCACAGGCGTATCAACTGTCGAGCCTCCCCAGAAGCGAGAACCCTCTGGCCGCGGTGAATTTCGCTTACTACCCGGTAAGAAGGCTGGATGCGGAAGTTCTCATCGACGCGATCTGCCAGGTTACCGGCGTACCTGAAAGCTACTCGAGCATTATCCCGGAGCCATTCACTTTCCTGCCGGATGGGCAACGAGCGATCAGCCTGCCCGATGGAAGCATTACGAGCAGCTTCCTGGAACTGTTTGGCAGGCCCTCGCGCGACACAGGCCTGGAATCAGACCGCAACAACCGGCTGACGGCGGCTCAGGCGCTGCACCTTTTGAACTCGAATCACCTTCGCAACAAACTCCGACGGAGCCCGGCGCTCAAGCAGCTGCTCAATGAAGCATGGAGCAGCATGAGCTCCAGCCCTTCGGATTCCATCTATCTGGCAATCCTGTCCAGACGACCGACGAATGAAGAGAAAGTCGCGGTGAGCAGGCTGTGCCTCAGTGCGGAAGGTGTGCAGGAAGTTGCGTGGGCACTCATCAATAGCGATGAGTTTCTTTTTCGCCATTAAGTGGCACAAGCACTCATGAGGTGAGCGGTATGTCCAGTCGACCATGGATTTCCGAACTGGGAATGCTGACGCGACGTCAGGTTCTTCGATGCGGCGCACTGAATGGAGCTGGCCTGTTGCTGGCCGGGCGACTTCTGGGGAGTGATTTGACCAGAAAGCCGACTTCGGCAGAGGCCGCTCCGCCGGTGAAAGCGAAAGCTGTCATTCAGGTCTGGCTGGCGGGCGGGCCCACGCACATCGATACGTTTGATCCAAAGCCTGAAGCCGGCTCCGACTATACGGGACCGTTGCGTTCAACTGCGCCCACGAATGTCGCCGGCATCCATATTGGCGAACTGCTGCCAGAGCTGAGTAAGCTGGCGGACAAATACTCACTGCTTCGAAGCGTGACACACGGACAGAATGGTCATGAAACCGCTTCCTACCTGACGCAAACGGGACGGATGCCGGGGCGGATCGTCTTTCCGGCAATGGGAGCAGTGGTGACCGCGTTGAACGGAACTCCCAAAGCTGAAGGGAGTGAGCAAGAAGAGCTGATTCCGCCGTACGTTGTCTTGACGAGTCCACAGGGACGATTTTCCGAAGCCGGTTTCCTGGGCATTCGCTACAAGCCATTCGCCACGGGCGGCGATCCGAATGCATCGCGGTTTGCAGTGGAAGGGATCGTGGCCCCCGACATCTCGGATCAGCAGCAACTGGAACGAAGGCAGTTGCTGCGTGGCCTGAATTCTCTCGGAAAGGAGTTGGCGGGCAATGCCGAACTGGCAGTGGCAGCTGCGTCCCGCGAACAGGCTTACAGCCTGATGCTCGGTGACGCCGGGCAGGTCTTCAATCTCTCGGGTGAGGACGACGAGCTTCGTCGGCGTTACGGACGCAACAAATTTGGGCAATCGTGCCTGGCGGCTCGTCGACTGATCGAAAACGGTTCGAAGTTTGTCACCATCAATGATGGAGGTTGGGACACTCACAAGAATCATTTCCAGGCGATGCGCCAGAAGTTGCCGATTCTTGATCGAGGATTAGGAACGTTGATTGCCGACCTGGCAGATCGAGGGCTTCTGGACAGTACCATTGTCTGGTGCATCGGTGAGTTTGGACGAACTCCCAAAGTGGCCACCGAGTCACCCTGGAACGGAGGACGTCACCACTTTGGCAGCGTGTTCTCCAGCCTGGTTGCTGGCGGCGGATTCCGAGGCGGCCACGTCGTTGGGGAATCAAGTCTTCGCGGCGAGCATGTCAAGGACCGCCCGATCTATCCGGGTGATCTGATCGGTACAATGTATCAGCTGTGTGGAATCGATCCTGAGGCGAGCTTGCCCCATCCTCGCGGCGACTTTGTTCGCGCGACGCCAGGAGCCGATGAGGGCATGAACACCGGGGGACGACTCACGGAGATCATTTGACCGCTGTTCGAACGCGGCCACGGCGAGTCGGTCGCAATCCGATGCGAGGAAAAGCAGGCGCTCACGAAATTGTCCAAGCCACGGCCCGAATCTGGAATGCATCATGTTTCGAATGACTATTGGAACGGTGGGTTCGCTTTGGATTCCACTCATGGTCTGCTCGCTGCTCAACGGGCAGGCGACCGGTCAGGAACCGCATCTGGCTTACGCGTATCCGGCAGGTGGCCAGGTGGGCACAACCTGCAAGGTTGTACTTGGTGGACAACACCTCAAGGAAATTACCGAAGTGCATATCTCAGGTGCTGGTGTCCAGGCCGAGTTGGTGAGCTGGTATCGCCCCATGACACGCGGAGAATACAATCAGCTGCAGATGAAGCTGACTGAGGCACGGGAGAAGCTGAGCGAACAGAAACGCGGAAGTCCCGAGGAAAGTATGGTGGCCTTTACTGCTGGTGTTTCTGAAGACGAGCTCAGAGAAATGGAAGTGTTTCGGGAACGGGATCGGGATCCCAAACGCCAGCCAAATGAGCAACTGGAAGAAGAGCTGACCATTCGCCTGACCATTAAGGCCAATGCAAGTCAGGGGAAACGTGAATTAAGACTGGTGAGCGAAACCGCGGTGTCGAATCCGCTCTGGATTCACATCGGCCCGTGGACCGAAATCAACGAGTCCGAACCCAACGACACCACTCCCAACAGAGTCCAGGAAGAGTTTCCCATGATCATCAACGGGCAGATCATGCCGGGAGATATAGACTGTTTCACGTTCGACGCTCGCGAAGGGGAACAGCTGGTAATCAGTGCAGGAGCTCGTGATGTGATTCCGTATCTTGCGGATGCCGTTCCGGGATGGTTTCAGGCGGTTCTCTCGCTGACAGACTCAGCAGGTCGAGAAGTGGCCTTTGCTGACTCCTTTGAATACCGACAGGACCCGGTCATCTTCTTCGTTGTCCCGCGAAACGACCGATACACCGTTCGCATCAGTGATGCGATCTTCCGTGGACGGGAGGACTTCGTCTATCGAATAACACTTGGAGAGATCCCCTTCGTAACCAGCGTGTTTCCACTGGGGGCCCGCTGCGGGTCTGAAGTTGACGTGGAAATCCAGGGCTGGAATCTATCTGAAACGAAGTTTTCCGCCCATCTGCTTCCGTGCGGCAAAATGCGCCAGAAACAATGGTTTGATCTCCCCCAGAAAAATGGCCTCTCCGTTCGCTTCCCGCTGCAGGTTGACGTTCTGGCGGATGTGTTTGAAGCAGAACCCAACAACGGACAGGAAAGCTCACAGCCCGTCTCTACCCGCGCTAACATTCACGGGAGAATCGACTCACCCGGTGATCAGGATGTCTTCTTCATTTCTCGTGGAGGTCAACTGGTTGCCGAAGTCCTTGCGCGTCGGGAAGGATCGCCCCTGGATTCGCAGCTGACACTAACCGACATCGATGGCAACGAAATTGCATTCAATGATGATCACGAAGACAGGAGTCAAGGTTTTCAGACACACCATGCCGATTCACTCCTGGAGGCATTCGTCCCTTCGTCGGGCGCCTACCTGCGAATCAGCGACACACAAGGCAATGGAGGAAAGGGCTATGTCTATCGACTCAGCTTGCGTTCGGCCGATCCCGACTATGAAGTCCGAGTGACCCCCGGAAGTATTGTTGCCAGAGCAGGATCAGTCGTGCCGATCACCGCCTACGCACTCCGTCACGACAACTACCATGAAGACATCGAATTGGCATTGCTGAATGCTCCGGCGGGATTTGAGCTTTCCGGAGCAATTATCCCCGGAAATGCAGACCGCATCACTCTGACCCTCTCGGTTCCTGCGGTCGCTCCTGAAAAACCAATCCCGCTGGAAATGATCACTCGCGGCCGCCGCGGCCGGGGGAGCCGTGCGTGGCTCACTCATCCCGCGATTCCTGCAGAGAATATGATGCAGGCATTTATCTGGCACCATCTGGTCTCTGTCGACGACTGGACGGTCAGTGTCAGCGGAAAGCCGCGTTCCCCCGCTCCCTTTCGAATTGTCACGACATCTCCGCGACTGCAGTTGCAGCGTGGGAAAGTTCTGCTGCTGAACGTGATGCCAACGGTGACGAACATCCCGGTAAATGAGTTGCGGGTGTCTCTGGATGACCCGAAGGGGGTTACGGCAGAAATGGTCACAGGTGAAGGCGGCGGACTCGCAATCAAGGTGACGGTTGATGCGGAAGAAGCCTCGCCGGGACTTGGTGGAAATCTGTTGTTTCGAGCGTACCGCGAGACCACACCGGCCGCCACTGACGCCAATCCCACCCCAAGTCCACGTCGGACGGACTACGGCTACCTGCCAGCGCTCCCCTTCAAAATTTCAGAGCGTTGACAGGCAGAACTGCTGGCAACAAATCGGCAACAACAAGCACAGACAGCGGCCGATCGTCGGTTTCCGTTCTGCAGAACAGACACGCCCTTTTCAGGTTGCCCCAAGGGGGCTGGTGAATCTGAAGCGCGTCTCTGGTCTTCTCGCGTCGATGCTAGGACTCGCCCCGCGGTTCACGCGTTGCTGCCTTCGTCTCGCCGTGAGCGATGCGGATGAGTCGTACGCCGTCGTTGCGACGCTCCAGCGTGTCGATCCAATTGGCGTTCTTCCAGTGGTATCGGATTTGTACCCGCGGAATGCTGCCTGAGAGGAGAGTGTCGCGGGCCGTGCGAAGCTGCTCTTCGCTGGTTGCCTTTGAAGCCACCGTTTGCGTCGAACGAGGCGACCTTTGCATCAGCAGGATGTCGGTTGCCAGTGTCTCGATGTCGAAGAACAACTGTCGGACCTGTTCCTCTGACAGGCAGGCTTCACTCATTGGAGGCAGCGTCGACAAGTCCATCCCATCATGATTGACGGGCTGGTCCACCGGTTGCAGGACGTGCGATTCGCCACCCATGGAGTGATTTTCGCGATTCGCCGTGTCGCTGGATTCTGTGCTGCGCAGTCGCAGTCGGAACCAGTCCCGGCGCGACATCTGATTGCTATCGGTCATGTTCGTCTTATTCGTTCAGCTGCGGGCCGGGCAGAAACTGAGGCTCTTCGGCCAACAGAGTCTGGTCCATTGTGGCCGAGGGGGCGTGACACTGTGTGCAATTGCTTCGCCACGGATGTGTCGTCCGAATTCCGTGCAGTCCGGAGTAGCCGTGACAACTCATGCAGTCACTGCGCATCCACGTCGAGTGCGGAATCTGAGGGGGCGCACCAGGGAAGGATCGCGGGCCTTCGGTGGGGGCTTCCATGCCGCTAAACACATTTTCGCGAAACACCGTTGCCATCATGTGTCGCGGACTGTTTTCCACATGGCACTGTGTGCAGTTTGTCAGCACCGCGTGGGACATGCGGGGAATCCGCAGTGATACCGATCTGGCTCCTTCGCCGTGACAGGCAATACAGGCTGCATCGGATCGTTGATCGATGGGATGAGGAATCGTGGGCGGAGCACCGTTGTAGGCACGGTTCTGCTGGCGGATCTGGAGGGCTGCAAGTTTGTCGTTCGACTCAATTTTGATTTCGGCCAGAGGATCAGTCGATGACTTCAATCCCGTGAACTGCATGTGCTGGTGGCGCTTGAGTGTGGCATTCGCCATCCCGGAGTAGGACGTTGCAGGAATCACACTCGCTGCTTCATTCGCGGCGAGTCCGGTTTCCTCGTTCTCGACGGGAGCAGTTTCAGGCACCGTTCGTGGCGGAATGGGGGAGTGGAGCCCCGTGAAGTATCCGACGACCGATACGGAGATCACCGCAACAGCGACAAACCGGGCAATCCTCGACGTTTTGACCTCGCTCATCAGGACACCTTGCTGATCCGAACGGCCGACTTTTTGTAGTCAGGCTGCTTCGAAAATGGGTCGATGGCGTCCAATGTCAGATCGTTTACCAACATCGTTTCGTCGAAGAAGGGGACGAACACCGACCCACGGGGTGGCTGACCACGACCATCAATCCATACGGGAATCACCAGAGATCCGCGACGCGATTCAACCTTGACCTTGTCGCCGTTGCGGAGGCCATAGTCGGCTGCATCGTCGGCATTGATTTCCAGATATCCGCCCGGCATCGCTCGGCTGAGTTCCGGGATGCGGCGCGTCATCGAACCGGAGTGCCAGTGTTCGAGAACGCGTCCCGTACACAACATCAGCGGGTATTCGTCGTCAGGAACCTCGGCTGGTGCGATCCACGGATGAAACCAGATCTGGGCGCGGTCATCGTGAGTCGAGGAGTGATAGAACTGGATTTCCTTGCCGGCTTCAACGTACGGATCAGATCCCTCGGAGAATCGGAAGTGTGTTTCGTGCCATTGTCCGTCCCGCTCGACGACCGGCCAGCGAAGGCCGCGCGCTTTGACGTACTCGCTGTATGGGGCGAGGTCTTTGTGCTTGAGTCGACTGAATTGCCGATACTCCTCGAACAGGTGCTCGTCCACGTTGACGTCGTAGTAGTGCTCCCACTCCCAGATCGGAACCGGTTTGTCGTGATCTTTGACTTCAAACAGAAACCGACCGTCACGGTCTTTCATGCCGTCGACGCCACGTGTGAACAGTTCGTGTGCCACGGCGATGGTCTGCCAGCAGTCATCGCGAGCATCGCCAGGTGGATCGACCAGTTTGAACCATTGTTGCGTCCGACGCTCCGAGTTGCCCACCACGCCGTTCTTTTCGACCCACATGGCTGAAGGCAGAATCAGGTCGGCCAGTCGAGTTGTCGCTGTCGGGTAAACGTCGCTGACGATCAGGAACTTGTCTTCCAGTCCGGCCTTGTCCTCACCCTTTGGATTAAACAGTTTGTTCAGGTTCGGCAGCGTCTGTCCGGGGTTCGTCACCTGCACCCAGATGGTCCCGATGTTCCCCCCCTGACTGGTCGGCGTGCAGAAGCTCTCCCACATCTTGACCGTGTGATAGCCGGGAGTTGGGTTGATGCGGCCAGCAGGGACATTCCAGAAACCTTCCGCCTGTTGTCGATGTTTCTCGTCGGAGACATCTCTTCCGCCGGGAAGTGCGTGCGACAGTGTCCCGACTTCGCGAACGGTTCCACACGCTGAGGGCTGACCGGTGAGGCTCGTTGGTGCGTTGCCCGGAGTTCCGAAGTGGCCGCTCAGCAGATGAATCCCATGCACCATCGAATTGATGGCCGTGCCTCGCGTGTGTTGGTTCATGCCCATGCACCACAGCGAGGTGATCTTTAATGCGGGATTTCCGAAAAGGTCACCCAACATTCGAATCTGATCAGCGGGGACGCCAGAAAGCTCTTCAACCCGCTCAGGCGTGTAGGGTTCGAGCTGCTTTTTGTATTCCTCGAACGAGATCGCCTTGCCATGCAGACTTGGGTTTTCGTCGTCGGGAGCTTTGAAGCTGCAGAACGAGTCGACGAACCTGCGATCGTACGTTCCGTTCTTGATCAGCAGGTGGGCGATCCCGTTGGCGATCGCCAGATCGCCATGCCCCTTCATTTCGAGGTAGTGCTGACAGGCTTCGGTTGTTCGAGTGCGGCGTGTACTGATGTCGATCAGCGTGACCTTCTCTCCACGACTGCGTCGATCGACGACGCGAGAAAACAGCACGGGGTGCATTTCGGCCGGGTTGTTGCCCCACATGATCAGCACGTCACATGCATCGAGGTCGTCGTAACAACCGGCGGGTTCGTCAACTCCATATGTCGCCAGGAATCCGGTGACCGCCGATGCCATGCACAGCCGGGCGTTCGGATCGATATGATTGTTCGACAAGCCACCCTTCATGAACTTCTGAGCCGCATAGCCTTCCGGAATGGTCCATTGACCGGACCCATAGAAGGCAAATCGCTCGGGGGCAGCCTCGATTCGATCGGCGATGGTCTTGATGGCCTCGTCCCAGGAGATTTCCCGGTAGCCGTCACCATCGCGCAGCAGCGGCTTTGTCAGACGGTCTTTGCCATACAGCGCCGAACCGACGTGATAGCCTTTGACGCAAAGTAGCCCCTTGTTGACTTCCGCATTCCTGTCACCCGCAACGGCGACGACTTTGCCACCTTGCACGCCGACCTGAACATGACAGCCCGTCCCGCAAAACCGGCAGGGAGCCTTGTCCCACTCAATTCTCTTCTTCGGTTCATCCGCGAGAATGGGAAGCGGGGAAACGGTTCCGCCAGCCACGGCCGTCGCCGCAGCCATCGCCGTCGCTTTGATAAACTGTCGTCGCTGGATGGCATCCGCCGGTGTCATGTCGCCGTTCACTACTCGTGAGCTCCTTCCGGGGAGTTCGCAATCGATGGTTCTGATTCGTCTTCGAGATGGACGAACACGACATCAACGAACGCCACACCGTGACAATCCTGAAGTCGTCGCGTTGTTTCTTCGATTGCATTTGCAGAAGGTGAATCAATCACCATCGGTATGCGGTGTGCGCCAGGAGCGAAATCGCCGACCTCGACTCCTGCCAAGTTGCAGATCTCGTCGATGATGTCCTGCACGGGGCCAGCGCGTTCTTCCAGTGTGACCACAACGCTGGCAATCATGGTTGACCTTCGTCGTTTCGAGGAAGTTGGTCACAATCTGTACGAACAGAATGCTGACAGGCATTCGCATTGCTATTGTAGACGTCTAAGTCTACAATGCTTCCCATGATTTCGTCAACAGCCACGTATGCACTTCGAGCCGTCGTGTATCTGGCAGGCCAACCAGGTCGATACGTCAACCGAGGGGAGATTTCGGAGGCGACGCAGGTTCCTCACGAATATCTGCTGAAGGTGTTGAACCAACTCGACCAGGCGGGGCTTGTCGAGTCACGACGAGGACCGAGTGGGGGGTACCGATTAAGAAGTTCCGCCGACGAAATCACAACACTTGCTGTCGTGTTGGCTGTCGACACAATCCCGAGAATTGCAGAATGTCCCCTGGGCATAGCGGAGCACGAACAACTTTGCCCGCTACACCAACTGATTGACAATGCCGGCAGACTTGTTGAAGAGGCGTTTGCAAAGACAAGAATCTCCGACCTGATTGCACGAAAGCGTTCGCAAAAGTGCGAGTTCCCCAAGACCAATCCGACGAACTAGCTTCTCGCCAGCCCAAGGTTTCGTTGCGGCAGCGGTTGCTCGTGACTGGACTGCTGTGTGCTGCGATTGGTGGCGGCAGCATGGCGATGACGCGAATTGTCGCCGACAACGCTGCGAGCGTTTCCGATTCGACGATGGAGCATTCCGCGGGTCATGATCGCGAATCCGCGACACGCCCGGAATCAGAACGCCGGGCGACAACGTTCGCGGTCTCGATTCGCAAGCCATCCGGCCCTCCGCGCATCGCCACCGGAGTGCATGACCTGCACGGAAACGCGGTGACAGTTGCATGCTCGCAGTGCCACACGGTTCGCCAGCCCAACCATCAGAACAAAGCTGCGGGGGATCTGGACGAATTCCATGGTGGAATGGCATTCTCGCACGGTACGGTCAGTTGCCTGTCCTGCCACAACGACCAGGATTATGACTCCCTGAAACTTGCCGACGGGACTCGAATTGAATTTAGCGACGTAATGACGCTCTGCGCCCAGTGCCACGGACCACAGATGACGGCCTACCAGCATGGGGCGCACGGTGGGCTGACTGGCTATTGGGATTTGAGTCGCGGGCCGCAAGTCAAGAACAACTGTGTCGACTGCCACGCCCCTCACACGCCTCAGTTCCCCAGAATGCAGCCCACGTTCAAACCACGAGATCGCTTTCTCGACAAACCGAGGACGGAACATTGACGGATGATGATAAGTCCGGATCTGAACACCAGCCGGGAGAATTGAGCGGTCCGCATCTGCCAATTCTGAATCAGCCATCGACTCGTCGCACCGCCTTAAAAGCCGTTGGGGCAGCGCTCGGACTGGCGGCATTCGGAAGAGCCGTTTCGCCTCTCTGGAGCATTCCCGAAAACGTATCGGTCGATGAGTTTCTCCAGCAGCACTACAAGGAACTATCGGAAGCGGACAAGAAGAAGGTCTTCGAGCGGCTGGAAGCGGAAACAAAAGAGAACTACGGGGCGAATGTCACGATTTCTGATCCGCAGCCAATTCCCGGTGTCCGGTTTGGCTACGCGATCAACCTCAGCAAATGCAACGGCAACGGTGCGTGCATGGAAGCATGCAATAAGGAGAATAACCACCACCGAGGCGTCGATCAGTCGTATATCCGCGTGCTGGAAATGTCGAAGGGTTCGTTGGACATGGAGCACGGGACAACGACCTTTGATCACACGGTGCCCCAGGACGACAAGTTTTACATGCCGGTGCAGTGCCAGCAGTGCGAAAACCCTCCCTGTGTCTCCGCCTGTCCAGTCGAAGCGACCTGGCAGGAAGACGATGGGATCGTGGTGGTCGACTACAACTGGTGCATTGGCTGCCGCTATTGCGAAGCCGCCTGTCCGTACCATGCTCGGCGATTCAACTGGGAACAGCCGGAAATTCCAGCGGAAGAGGTCAACCCGGATCAGGGCTACCTGTCGAACCGGATCAGGCCACAAGGCACAATGGAAAAGTGTCACTTTTGCCTGCATCGTACGCGTGAAGGCCGGGCTCCGGCTTGCCTGGAGGCCTGCCCGACCGGCGCACGCGTTTTCGGCGACCTGAACGATCCGGACTCAGACATCAACTGGATCCTCAAGAACAAACGCGTCTTTGTGCTGAAAGAGGAACTCGGTACGAAACCTAATTTCTTCTACTTCTTCGATTCATGAGCATGTCGTCGACCACAGACTCAATTCAATCACCTGTTGAGTCAGCGGATCTGATTCGCAGCTACCCAGGCTTTCTGTGGTGGGGGCTGGGCGAAGCCACGAACGGCGGGCTGCGATTCTATGTCTGGATGTTTGCTCTGACGGCGATTTCTCTGGTCGGCGCGAACGCATGGGCGCATCAAGTTGCCGAAGGAATGATCGTCACCAACATGACCGACCACGTCAGTTGGGGGCTCTACATTGCCAACTTCACGTTTTGTGTTGGTCTTGCCGCCGGCGGCGTGATGATGGTGATTCCCGCCTACCTCTACGATGACGAGGAGATGCACAAGGTTGTCATCGTCGGTGAAGCCGTCGCCATTGCCGCGATTGTCATGTCCACGCTCAGCGTCGTCGTCGACCTCGGCCGGCCGGACCGTTTCTGGCATCTTGTGCCGGGCATCGGTCGGGTGAACTGGCCCGTCTCAATGCTGACATGGGACGTGATCGTGTTGAACGGCTATCTGCTGATCAATCTACATATTGTTGGCTACCTGCTCTATATGCGCTACCTCGGACGAAAGCCCAATCCCAACTGGTATGTGCCATTCGTATTCCTGTCAATTGCCTGGGCAATCAGCATTCACACTGTAACGGCGTTTCTTTACTGCGGCCTTGGTGGACGACCATTCTGGAACACAGCACTGCTGGCCCCCCGATTTCTTGCATCCGCGTTCGTCAGCGGCCCGGCATTCATCATCCTCGTGATGAGAATTCTGCGAATCACCACCGGCTACACGGCCGCTCCTGGACCAGCACGCACGCTCATTCAAATCATTCGCGTCGCCATGACGATCAATCTTGTCATGCTGGCGAGTGAGTTCTTCACGCTCTTTTATACCGGCGGGGCGCATGGCGCTTCGGCCCAATACCTGTTCTTCGGAAGCCACGGCCACTACGGACTCGTCCCCTGGATCTGGACGGCTATCACCTTCAACATTGTGGGTGCCATATTGTTCTTCATGCCATCGGCACTTGATCGCGGCAGCGTCCGCATTACCGCCTGCGTGTTGTGTATCGTCGGTATCTGGATCGAAAAGGGAATGGGACTGATCGTTCCCGGCTTCATCCCATCAACACTTCATGAAATTGTCGAATACTCACCTAGCCTTGTGGAGTGGAAAGTCACCGCCGGGATCTGGGCCTTTGGAATTCTGATGCTCACCGTGTTGTTGAAACTCATCGTGACGGTGTTCACCGGTGAACAGGGCACCGCAGAAGCTTAGGTTCTGGCCGTGTCCTTTCACCGAGCGTATGCCAGCCGCCTCCTGCTTCGACGCGGAATACCTGGAACGACAGAGTGGCGGCTTCGTGGGGAGTCAATCTGGTCGAATCAGCACGAGGCCATGAAGGGCCAAATCCAGATGGCCTACAGGATTCTCGCAGTGTGCGTTACAAATCGGTGACCGGTTTCCAATCGTTCTCCTTTCAGTCCGATGGCTAGTGAATCCAAATGCGGAAATTGCATGTAGTGGGTCGAAAAAATTCCGGGAAGACGACGCTCATCGTCGAGTTGATCCGGGAGTTGACGAGCCGAGGCTGTCGGGTCGGGACCATCAAGCACACTCACCATCACCATGAGTTTGACGTACCCGGAAAGGACTCGTTTCGGCATCGCGAAGCAGGAGCGGCGATCGTTGGCCTGGTCGGGCCGTCGATGTCGGCAGCGTATTGGGATCGGGATGAATCGGCGGAAACAGATCAACAATGGGAGCGACTGTTTCTCGATTGTGATCTCGTGCTCGTAGAAGGAAATCAGCAGTCTCTGGCGATGAAGATTGAGGTGTGGCGCGCGGTCACCGGACAGCCGCCGCTGGCTTTGGAAAACGAGACGATCCAAGCCGTGGTTTCCGACGATTCCATTGAAAGGCCGGGACTTCAGATCTGGCCGCGAACCGATGTCGTGGCTCTCGCCGACCGTGTTCTGGCAATGCTCGGTTGCGAAAAATAGCCGTCAATCGACCAGGCCAATTGGCCGACGCGTCTTGGTACCGGACGAGCGCGACTCCGCACGTGTGCGCAGCAGAAAATCTGTCCGTTCATGATCGCCATGATGAGTCGTGAGTGGGCGGTGTTGCGAAATCCATGCTGTCGAAAGCTTCCGCGTCTTCGACTTCGCCACCAATGAGTGCAATGCTGCGAGGTCCAGGTGCGATTGAAAGGAGTGTCACGGAGATCAACCTTGATGAAGTGCGCCGACCATTTCAGAACAACCCCCGACACAGTGACAAGCCCAAAACAATTGGACCTGCTGGTCAAACGCGATGCCGGATGCCGCTTGTCAATCCGGACATTCAGACCCTAAAGTTCCTGTGGAGAACGCCATTCCTTCACACCGGATGCACGGTCAGGCAGATGATTTCACAAACCGTCGAGTACGCCCTGCGGGCAATTGTCACCATTGCCCAACAGGAAGGAGAACCGTGCACCGCAAAGAAGATCGCTGAAATTGCACAGATTCCACTCCCGTATCTTTCCAAGATGATGCAGGGGTTGGTGCGAGGCGGGCTGGTCCGGTCGCAGCGAGGTCTGCATGGCGGTTTCGTGTTGGAGAAATCACCGGAGGAATTCTCCATCCTTGATGTAGTGAATATGGTTGATCCTCTGAAGCGAATTCACGAGTGCCCGCTGGGAATCGGTTCACACGGGAGGAATCTCTGCCCGCTGCACCGCAAACTCGATAACGCTCTACAGGCGACGGAAACGATCTTCCGCGAGACAACACTCGCCCAGATGCTTTCTCAACCAGGGCAGGTTACGCCTCTGTGTGAAGCAAAAATGCCAGTCTCCCCGGAAAGCGACCGAGAGACATCCAAGAGGAAACGCAATGCAAAGAAGCAGGCGTAAAATTCCGGACTCCACCGGCATTTCCATTCATGGAGATCCTCTAAACCGGGTTGGATTCGGCATCACCACAACAGTATGGCGGTCCGCCTATCGCCAAGGTGCGAACTTACTGACGTTGTCGTCCCAATAAGCATAGGCCATCGGGCAGTTCCAGCTTGCCTCGCAGCCGACGACGAACGCTGTTCGCCGTCCTCTGCTCTCCGACTTGGTTGCCGAACAGTGGCACCTCGGGATGCTTCTGCATCAATTGCCTGATCAGCTCCAGCATGACCGACGTCAGCAGGATGAGCGGGGCTTGCCGGTCTTCTTCACCGTCTTGTGCATCTTCAGAACACAGATGCCTTGATCAGGGTCCACATCGGCAGCAGTCGCAGCGGAGATCTCACTTGGGCGAGCGCCCGTCTCCCTCAACACGGTCAGGAACAACTGGAAGTGTTCGTCCGATGCTTCGACCATCGCGGTGTGCTGCTCATCCGTAATCAACTGCGTGCGATTGCCGGATGCGGGACGCTTGAAACTCCGCAGCGGGTTGTTGGTGAGATACCCCCCTCCACGACCCAGTTCAGCGCCCGCTTGATGGTCGCGACGACTGCGACCACACATGTTCACCGAGCCAGCGCTTC